>JBJMNN010000232.1:0-12059 GCA_045804245.1 Gemmatimonadaceae bacterium
CGCCTCGATGTGTCCCTTCAGGAACTCGACGTTCTCGGCGCCCGCCTTCGCCATGTTCTCGAGCGCGAGCGCGAGCATCTCGTCCGTCATGTCGAGCCCGTACGCCTTGCCACTCGGGCCGACGCGCCTGGCCGAGAGCAGCACGTCGATCCCGCCCCCAGAGCCCAGGTCGAGCACCACCTCGCCCTCGCGCAGGTCGGCCAGCGCCGTCGGGTTGCCGCAGCCCAGCGAGGCGAGCAGCGCCGCGGTGGGAAGTCCCGCCGTCTCCCCCGCCTCGTACAGATCCGCCGTGATCGGATCCCACGTTTCGCTCGTCGAGCCGCAGCAGCCGCTCAAACTCTCGGCCGGTCCGCCGCAACAACTAGCCGGCGCTGTCGCTCCCTCGAGCACGCGCTGCGCCGTGGCGCCGTAGCGCGCCTGCACCGTGGCTCGGATCTCCTCCAGCGTGGTCATGCTGTCCTCACTGAGCAAGAAATTTTGATCTGTTGATTACGGCGAAGACATCGTCAGCTGCAGCAGGAGCCAGTGCGCAGGATCGGCAGCGTCCCCTTCTTCGGGGTCATCCCGACCGTCAGGTCGTGCACTTCGGCCAGCCCCTCGGGCACGATCGTGTAGTACGACCACCGCCCCTCGCGCCGGTCCGACACCAGCCCGGCGTCCTTCAACACCTTGAGATGGAACGACAGCTTCGACTGCGCCGTCTCGAGATCATCCTGCAGGTCGCAGACACACCGCTCCCCGCCGCGCAGCAGCTCCATGATCGACAGCCGGATCGGATCCGACAGCGCATGGAAGAGCGAGACGGCACGATCGACGTCGAGCGCGGATGCAGTAGCCATGGGCGAATATTGACCAATTTTTCTTGATACGTCAAGTCCGTGGCCAAAAAACTCACGAGCTCACCCTCCAACGCACCAGCTCACCGCCTTTCAAGCACCATCGCCACCGCACGCGCGAGCGCCGTCTCGAGATCACCCTCCGGCGCGATCCGGTCTGCAGCGGCAATCGCCGACGCCGAGGCGTGCGGCATCGCCACGCCGAGGCCCGCCCACGCCAGCATCGCCGCGTCGTTGTTCCCGTCGCCGAACGCCACCACGTCGGCCTGCGATGCGCCCAACGCCTCGACGACCGCCGCGAGCGCCGTCGCCTTGGTCACGTTCGGCGCGCTGAACTCCAGGTACGGCGGATCGGTGCGCGTCACGGTGAGCCGCGCGTCGTAGCGTGCATGTGACTCGGCGACGGCGCGCGTGATGACGTCGGGATCGCCCAACCAGATGATCTTCACGACGTCGTCCGGCACGCCGCCGGCGCCCGTCGCGAGCAGGTCCTCCACCTGCACGTGCAGCTCCGCGTTCCGCGCCTGGTCGTACTCGGTCCAGTGCGTGCGCGCCTCGACGTGGATCCCGCTCGGCCGGTAGTGCTGCACGGCGAACCCGCGCGTGCGTCCGTCGCGCGTCACGTCGTCGACGTCAGCGGGGGAGATCGCGAAGGTGAACCGCACCGCGCCCGTGTCGCTCTCCTGCACCACCGCGCCCTGTGACGAGATGATCGGACCGTGCGGCAGTCCGAGCGTGCGATGAAACGGCAGCATGTTCGCGTGGCTGCGACCCGACGCGAGCACCACGCGCGTGCCCTCCGCCACGAGTCGCGCGAGCGCTGCCGCGTTCGCCGCGCTGACCACGCCGTCCGGCCCCACCAGCGTGTCGTCGATGTCGACGGCGGCGACCGCGAACCGCGGCCGCGATGCACTCATGCGCTCTGCCACGCGTCGAGCTGTTCGCGCAGCACGGCCATCTCGGCGTCCGTGCCGACGCTGATGCGCAGGAACGACGCGGTGCGCGGATGACTCGGAAAGTACCGCACCAGCACCTTGCGCGCGTAGAGGTGCTCGTACGCCGAGCGCGCCACATCCGTCCCCGTCTCGCCATCCGTCGTTCGCGGTTCGGTGAACACGAAGTTCGACTGCGAGTCGTAGGTGAACCATCCGCGCCGCTGTGTCAGGTCCGCCATGAACGCGTCGCGCGTCGCCACCACTCGCGCCACGAGCGACTGGAAGTGCTCGTCGTCCTCGATCGCGGCGAGCGCCGCGATCTGCGACAGGCGGCTCACGTTGTAGCTGTCGCGCACGCGGTCGAGCACGTCGATCACCGCGGCATCGGCGAGCGCGTAGCCGACGCGGATCCCCGCGAGCGCGTACGCCTTCGACAACGTGCGCACGACCACGAGGTTCCGATGTCGCGCAAGGAGCGGTACCGCATGCTCGCGCGCGAACGCGGCGTAGGCCTCGTCCACCACGAACAGCCCGCGGTAGCCGGCGAGCGCTCGCTCGAGCTCCGCGTTCGCGAACCCCACTCCGGTCGGCGCATTCGGTGACGTCAGCACGAACGCGCGTGCCGATGACGCGTGGATCCGCTCGACCGGCAGCCGCATCGACCGGTCGAGCTCGATCGCCTCGGCGCGCCCGTTCTGGATCTCCACCAGCACCGGATAGAGCGAGTAGCTGGGCATCGTGTAGCCGAGTGGCGCCGCGTCGCTGCAGAACGCTCGCACGAGCATGGTGAGGATGTCGTCCGAGCCGTTTCCGATGCAGACGTTCTCCTCGGCGAGGCCGTGTCGCTTCGCCACGGCGGCGCGGAGCGGGCCGCTCCGCGGGTTGGGATACAGCCGCAGCGCCGCGCCGTCGTCGCCGAGCTCGTGCCGGATGGCCTCCGCCACGCGCGGACTCGGTGGATAGGGACACTCGTTCGTGTTGAGCTTCACCCAGCCCGGATCGGTCGGCTGCAGGCCCGGTGTGTAGGCGTGCAGGGTCGTGATGTGCGGAAGCGCCAGGGACGACGGATCGGACATGCGTGCTGAACGGAGCAGTAGGGGTGGAGGCGCGCGTACGGGAGAATTATCGCACATCCGCGCCCGGCACGGAGTCCGCGTTGAAACCGACGAAAGTGAGGCGCGTACGCCTCCACATGCTCCGCTCACCTAAGGGGAGGAAAGGATGCTCTGGGCACTCATCATCGGCCTCATCGTTGGCGCGATCGCGAAGCTCATCATGCCGGGCCGGGATCCCGGCGGATGCATCGTCACGATCCTGCTCGGCATCGCCGGCTCGTTCGTCGGAACGCTGATCGGACGGACGCTCGGCCTCTATCGGTCGGGCCAGGGGGCGGGATTCCTCATGTCGGTCCTCGGCGCCGTGGTGGTGCTCTGGATCTATCGCATGATCATCGCGCGGCGGACGACGCCGTAGCCCACTCGCGCGGGGCCACTTCTCGTGACGTGCGCGCGCCGCTGTCCCGGCAGCGGCGCATCAGCAGGTGCCCTTACCGGCCCGGGGCGACGTCGACCGCCGCGGGCGCCACCACGTGCTTCGCCACGAGCTCGCGGCACAGGTAGTCGATCACGTAATCCACCTCCGTGTCGACTCGCACTTCGCCGGTCGCCTGCAGCTCGGCGATCGTGCTCGCCATGGCCGCCCACAGCGGTGTGTGCTGGAATTGCGAGCGCGTTCGGGACATCGTGGGTCCTCGTGGGAACGAGAGCGGCGGAACGGTCTACTTGTGCCGGAACGTGATGCGACCGCGGCTCAGGTCGTACGGCGAGACCTCCACCGTCACGCGATCCCCCTCGATGATGCGGATGCGGAACTTCCGCATCTTTCCCGCCGTGGTGGCGAGCAGCCGGTGGCCGTTCACGAGGTCGACGCGGAACATCGCGCTCGGCAGCACTTCGGCGACGACTCCTTCCATCTCGATGCTGTCCTGCTTCATGCGCCGCGCTCCCCGGTGAGGTCGCTGAACCGCACCATCCGGCGCTGCTCCTCGTCCCAGAGCGCGAGGCGCAGCGCGGACACGCCGGCGCGCAGCGTCAGTTTCGGTGCGACCTGGAGCAGCGGCGTCGCGTCGTGACACCGCTGCAACCGGTAGTTCGGGATGCGGGGCGCCAGATGATGCACGTGATGCAGCCCGATGTTGCCCGTGAACCACTGCAGTACGGGCGGCAGCACGAGGTGCGAGCTGCCGTGCAGTGCGGCCGCCGCGTAGTCCCACGACTCGGTCGATTCCCAGTACGCGTCTTCGAACTGGTGCTGCACGTAGAACAACCAGATGCCGGCGCTCGCCGCCAGGTAGATGGCGGGCAGGTAGATGACGAGCAGAGCGTGCCAGCCGAAGAGCAGGACGGTGAGCGCGCCGAGTGCCAGGATGGCCGCGTTGGTGAACCACACGCTCGCGATCTGCTGGTCGCCCGTTGCCTTGCTGCGCGGGCGGAACCGCTGGTTGATCATCAGGTACAGCGGTCCGACGAGCAACAGGCTCGCCGGATGGCGCGACAGGCGATACGTCAGCCGTCCGCGCGGCGTTCGCGCGAGATACTCGCGCACCGTGAGGGTCGCGATGTCGCCGTGCCCGCGCCGCTCCAGGTCACCCGACGACGCGTGGTGCAGCGCATGATCGCGACGCCACTGCGCGAACGGCGTAAGCGTCAGCACGCCGGTGGCGAAGCCCACCAGATCGCTCGCCCAGCGCCATGGCAGGAACGAGCCGTGCGAGCAGTCGTGCATGAAGATGAACGTCCGCACGAGCAGGCCGGCCGAGAGCGGCGCGAGTGCGAGCGCGGCCCAGGCGGACCAATCGTGGAGCTGGTACGCCATCGTGAACGAGAGCGTGAGCAGCACGAGCGTCGTCGAGAGCTGCAGGAACGCCCGCGAGGCGTCCGGTCCGATGTAGGGGGCCACGGCGGCGCGCCACGCAGCGGGCGAGGGCCCGCGCGGAGCGCGCGATCGCGCCTCAGCGCTCACGCGTGCACTCCGTGTAGGCCGCACGCAGGCGATCGGCGCAGCGGTGCGCCAGGGCGGCGGACGACAGCGCGTCGCCCTTCGCGCCGGGCGGCGCCCAGCCCCACTCCGTCTCACTCTCCGCCGCCACCACGAGCACCGATTCCCAGATCGCAGTGGCAGAGCTGGCCCCCGAATGCTGGTGCGCCCGCTCGAACCCCTGCGGCGTGCGCACGGCCACCTCGCCGCGCCACACCACCACCAGCAGCTCGCCATCGGCCACCGTGCCCTGCGCACGCTGCAGCCACGCCACGGTCAGCGCGACGGGACCGAGTTGCACGAGGCATCGCGCCGGCGAGCGCCGCACTACGGGCTCGTCGGGAATGCCCACGTCGGTCATCACGCGTGCGTCGGTGAGCGAGGCGGCGATCTCTTCGTGGAGCCGCGCGAGCTCGCGCGTGCAGGCGGCGGTGGCGCGGTACGAGGAGGTGTAGTCCGCGTGAGCGTCGTGCGTACGCGCGTCGGAACGCACGGCGATGTGATCGAGCATGGCCCCTGCTCCGTGCGGGTGTGGGTCGCTCCGGAAACACAACAGGGGCCCGCTCGCACTGGCAGGCCCCTGTTCGTTCGGAACTTGTCCGCGCGCCGAGGCGCGCGTATCGCTGCCCTTGAGGATACCCCTCCGCTCACGGGGGCGCAATGCACGGCGCGCTTCGTGCTGGCACTCACTCCGCCGCCCATTCGGCATCGCACGTGCGGTGGCAGGGTCGACTGCAACCGACCTGCAGCTGACCTCCGCGGAGTGGCGACGTGGAACTGCTCGTGATCAGGCATGGTGTGGCGGAGGAGCGTGAAGACTTCGCGGCCACCGGGAAGGACGACTCGCTCCGTCCGCTCACCAAGGAAGGGCGGTGGAAGATGGAGCGCGGCGCACGGGCGCTGCGACACGCGCTCCCGTCGTTGAACGTCATCGCGACGAGCCCGTACACGCGCGCCGCGCAGACCGCGAAGATCGTCGCCGCAGCCTATGACGACGTCGACGTCGAGCGGGTGGATGCGCTCACTCCGGAAGGCCGGCCGCAGGCCTTCCTCGCCTGGCTGCGCACGCGCGAATCCGATGACCGGGTGGCGGCCGTCGGACACGAGCCGCACCTCGGAGCGCTCGTGTACTGGCTCCTCACCGGCGAGGCGACCGAAGGTCGGATCGCGATGAAGAAGGGAGGCGCGTGCCTGCTCGAGCTCGATGCGCGGTCGCGAGCCGGCAAGGCGACGCTGCTCTGGTCCCTCACCCCGTCGCTCCTGCGCCGCATGGACGACTGACGATTCGCGCCGCGCGGGCACGGCCGATATGATCCGCCGATGTCGATTCGCGTTCGCGGGCTCCTGCTCGCCGGTGTAGCGCTCGCCTGCGCGGCTGCGCCGATCCGCGCCCAGGGATATCCGTTCAGCCAGCGCGGCAGCGTCACGCAGCACGTCGCGCACACGACTGTCACCATCGAGTACGGCCGTCCCGTGGCGCGCGGACGCGTCCTCTTCGGCCAGCTCGTGCCGTGGGACAGCGTCTGGCACCCCGGGGCCGATTCCGCCACGCGCATCTCGTTCGACCACCCGGTGCGGCTCGAGGGACAGGCGGTGAAGGCGGGTGAGTACTCCGTGTGGCTGATCCCTCGTGCCAGCCAACCGTGGACCGTCATCCTGAGTCGTGCCGCACACACTTTCCACAAGCCGTATCCCGGCGCCGCGCGCGACGCGTACCGGTTCGACGTGACGCCGGAGAGCGGGCCGCACATGGAAGCGCTCGCGTTCTATTTTCCGTCCGTGATGCGAGCCGACGCCGTGCTTCGCATCCACTGGGGTGAGACGATCGTGCCGATCCGCGTCACCGCCCCCTATTCACCGCCCTGACACCAGCCGGAGAAGGATTGACGATGAGACTGCGACAGACATGGATGCTCGCCGCGCTGGTGCTGTGCTCGGCCGCGCCGCTGCACGCCCAGAAAGGCTGGGTCAAGATCCTCGACGCGAAGTCCTTCAAGGACTGGAAGGTCGCCCCCGAGCGCCCGACTGCGCGCGTGGAAGAGAGCGCCACCGAGAAGCGCGTCGTCGCCGGCGATCCGCAGCGCGACGGCAAGTGGACGTTCACCAAGGGCGTGCTGCACGGCGAAGGTGGCGTGAGCCACATCTTCAGCCCGCGCGGCGACTACGAGAATTTCGTGTACAGCGCCGAGCTCAAGATCTCGGACAAGGGGAACAGCGGCCAGTACTTCCGCACCGCGTTCGGCAACGGTTTCCCGAACGGCTACGAGGCCCAGATCAACAGCACGCATACCGATCCGGTGCGCACCGGTAGCCTGTATAACTTCGCGAAGGTCACCGACATGCTCGTGCCGCCGAACACCTGGTTCACCCAGGAGGTCACGGCGGTCGGCAACCACATCACCATCAAGGTGAACGGCAAGACGACCGTCGACTTCGTGGACGAGAAGAACACGCACACGAAGGGACACTTCGCCTTCCAGCAGCACAACCTCGGCAGCGAGGTGTGGATCCGGAACGTGCGGGTGAAGGAGCTGCCGGCGAAGTAGCGATCGATCGACCCGGCTGCAGGGCGCTCCAGCGCGGCGACGCCCGACGATCGTGTCGCCCGGCATCTATCCCGGCCTGACACGAACGGACACGCCCCTCCCGAACGCTGCTCCCACCTCCGGTGTCAGTCCGCGGCCCGAGGCGGCGAGCCGCCGGAGCCGCGGCAATCGGCTCAGCCTCGCGATGCCGGCGTTCGTGAGGTTGTGGCACGTGTCGAACGTAATGTCTTCCAGCGAATCCATCGTCGAGAGAAGCGCCGGCGTTCGGTCGGTGATCGTCGTGTAGCTATTGAAGTACCGCGACAAGCTCGGAAGTGCGGTGAGGTGCTCGGTCGCCGCGTCCGTCGTGTCTCGACAGTACATGAGGATGAGCGCTTCGAGCGCCGAGCACTTCGCGATGTGGCGATAGCCGGCGTCGGGGACGTCCATCGGCATGAGCTCGCGCAACGCTGGAAAGCTCGGCAGCGCCGCTACCCCCGCGTCGTCGACATTGAGGCAGCTGACCGACAGCGCACGAAGATGAGGCATGTTCGCGAGCGCGGTGAACCCTCGACGTCGCAGGTTGTGGCACCGACGGCCCCAGATGTACTCGATCGACTGCGATCGGCTTAGCGCGACGAACCCCTCGTCGCCGGCGACCGTGTCCTGTGCGCCGAAGAACCGCAACGCGGGCATCGCGGCGATCAGCGGCATCCAGTCGTCCTTCGCGTCGACGGCCAGCCAGCCGAGCTTCGGCAACTCGACGAGTGTCTGGAGCGCAGCGGCCGTGATCGTGAGCCTGGCGTCGTCGAGGTTCAGCCCGAACAGCCCGTCGAGGCCGCGCATGTGGCGCATTCCGCGATCGGTGATCGCCCCCCGCAGCACGAGCTGGTTCGGCGCCGTTTCGTAGCTGGTGAGTCCCATCGCCACCTCGCCGCCATGCCACGTCTCGAACATGGGCAGCTCGTGGAGGAGCGGGATCCCGGCGTCGGTCAGGAGCTGCCCCGTGGAGAGCCAGTGCAGATGCTTCCTCCCCGCGAGCGCGGCGATCGTTCGGTCGCCGGTGGCCGTCCCGAACAGATCGAGGCGGCGCAACTCGTCGCAACCGGCGACGTGCTCGATGCCCGCATCGGTGACCTGCGTCCACGCGACCGAGAGGCTTCGTAGTCGCGGAAGCGCGCGCAGCACCACGGAGAGCCCGCGATCGGTGACCGCCGTGCCGCTGAGGTCGAGATGCTCGAGCGCCGGCAGACGCGCGAGGTGCACGATGCCGGCATCGGTCAGCGTACGTGATCCGCTCGCGTCGAGCGACGTGAGCGTCCCGGTCCCAGCGACGAGCTCGAGCGCCGCGTCGGTCAGCTGCCCGTGCGCGACCAGCCGCGCCGTGGGATGCGCGCGAAGCGCTTCGACCACGGCGTGCCAGTCGCGCGACGTCGCAATCTCACCTCCGCCGTCCCTCGCCCGCGCGTCGACGAGCGACACCGGTTTGGTCGCAAGCATCGGCGATGGTTCGGCGGACCGCGCGAAGGCGCGCAGCGCTTCCCAGTCGTCGAAGCCGTGCTCGTGCGCAATCAGGTGGCGCGCGTCGTCCAGCGAGATCTCCACGTCCGCGCCCGGTGTCGCGGGACGCTTCCCGAGATCGAGCTGTACGTACGTTCGCACCGCTGGCCACGCGCGCCGATGCCAGGTGAGCCGATGGTGCCGCGCCATCGCCTCGGGCGTGCCGGTGCGATACGCGTCGAGCAATGCCTCGGCCATCTCTTCGTAGCGCGCGAGCAGACGCGGCGTGTCGCGCTCGTGCACCTCGAGCGCGTGTTTGAGGTCGGCCCAGCCGGCGAAGCCATGCTCGCGCGCGAGCGCCAGCTGCACGTGGCGCAGCGTCGGCGCGGGCGGGGAGTGCGGGAGGGCGCGATGAAGTCGCGCCTGGGCGTCGGGGTCGCTCGCGCGAAGCGCGCCGAGCCAGCGCTTCGCTTCCTTCTTGAGACTCTCGAGGCCGCGGCGGGGGAGATGACCGTCGTGCATGGACCTTCCTCCATGACGCCTGACGTCCGCTGAGCACAGGCAGGAAGAAGGAGAGGCACCTACGCCTTCCTTGACCGACTGGGTGGGAACATTCCCTTGCTGCGGACCGGAGGCGCCCCAGCGCGCGCTGGCCAAAGTCTCTGAAGACGGCACAGGAGCGTCAAGAGCTCCTGGGGCGCGGAGTGACTCAGAGCAGCACAGCCCCCTCGATGCGCAGGAGCTGCATCTTCGTCTCGGTTCCACCGCGCGCCGAGAAGCCTCCCGTGCGTCCGCCCGCGGCGAGCACGCGATGGCAGGGCACGACGATCGGGAACGGATTGCGGGCCAGTGCCTCACCGACCTGGCGCGCGAGCCCGACGTCGCCAAGTCGGCGCGCGACGTCGCCATACGTGAGCGTGCTCCCTGGCGGGATCGTGCGCGCCACCGCGTACACCCGTCGATGGAGCTCCGGCACCGCGTCGTCGTCGAGCGGCATCCACGTCAGGTCCATGGGCTCGCCGGCGAGGAGCCGGGTGATCTCGCCGATCGCGCGGCGGACATCGTCCGGCGGATCGGCCTCCTGCGCACTGGGAAGGCGCCGGAGGAGCCGAGCGCGAACCGTCTCCGCGCTCGGCTCCGGCAGGTACGTCCGCACGATCCCTCGCTCGGCCCACGCGATCGCGCACGTGCCGAGTGCGGTGTCGAAGAGCGCGTACCGTGTCGCAGTCATGATGAGCCGAAGTGCGCCGACGCCGGTGGACGGAACAGCAGGAACGCCACGAACCCGAAGATAATCAGATGCGCCACGAGTTCCGTTGGCTTCGCCACGCTGATCACGACGTGCAGTGCCATCCACGCCGCGAGCAGCCAGCGCGCCCAGCGCCGACCGCGTAGCACGAACGTACCGCCGACCAGTGCCGCGACGCCGATCGCCAGCACGGTCACGTCGTCGCCCGCCAGATGCAGCGGACGCGCGGCCGCGAAGATCGGCGCGACGCCGCGCCACACGTCGAGCACGCCGAGTGCGAGGAAGAGCACGCCGACGGCGACGATCGAAGGCAAAGGCTTTCGCATGGCTCAACCCCCCGTCGACGTCGAGGACATCACACCACGCGTCCCGTCCGCGTCTCGCTGCCACTCGGCGAGGATCTCGGCGATCCCCTCCGCTGGCTCGTCGGTCGGCTGCTGCCATGCCACGGTCGAGCCGGCACTCAGCAGTAATCGGCCCACGTCGGCATAGTCGCGCGCGCGATCGCCGTGGGATCGTGATCCTTCGGCGGCCCACACGAGCGGCTGCCCGTTGAACTCACGGTCGCGCACGTCGGGCGACGCGCCGCGCGCGAGCAACAGACGCACGGCATCGGGGCGCCCCGCCATGGCCGCACTGTGGAGCGCGGTCTTGCCGATCTCGTCGTCGCCGCGGTTCGGATCGAACCCGCAGTCGAGCAGCAGCTCGAGCACCGCGACGTCGCCCTGCTCCGCGGCGCGGTGGAGCGTCGCGTAGTGCGCCGCGGCGATCTCGTCGCGGAGCGTGGGGCGTTCCGCGAGCATCGCCTCCGCCGCCGCGCGATCGCCGCGACCGCACGCCGCGACCAGTCGGTCGACTGGAAGCAGCTCGTCCGACGCGCCGTGCGCGCGCAGCCAGTCGGCGACCGCGCGGTTCCCGCTCAGCTCCGCGATCGCGTATGGCGTGCGGCCGTCCGTGCGGCGGCGCGAGAGGTCGGCGCCACGCTGCACGAGCGATTCCACCAACGGCACGTCCCAGGAGCCTGCCGCGGCGTGCAGCGGCGTCTCGCCATTCGCGGCGAACACGGGATCGGGATCGGCGCCGTGCTCCAGCAGCCACTGCGGGCCGACGGGTGTTCTCGTCCAGTGCAGAATGGCGTACAGCGTTGCCGAGCCGTCGGTCGCCCACGGCTGGTTCGGGCTCGCGCCGTGCGCGTGCAGGAGCTCGAGCGTCGCCAGATCACCGGCGCTCGCGGCCATCGGCAGCGTGACACCGTCGTTCGGATCGGCGCCCGACTTCAACAGCAGCTCCGCCAGCGCCGGAATCCGCGTGACGCGCGTCGCGCCCCAGAGCACGGGGCGTCGCACCGCGTGATGCAGCCACGGAAAGCGCGTGTTCGGATCGGCGCCGAGCGCCAGCAGGCGCGCCGCGATAGCGACGAGACCGTTCGCGTCGGAGAGGGCCGACGGCCCCAGCGAGTCGTAGCACACGTAGTGGAGCGGTTCCCACCCGCGCGGCCCGCCGGCCTCGCGCGCCAGCGCGGGTCGTCGCGCGAGATGCGCCTCGACGGTGGCGGCGTCACCCAGCACGAGCGCCGAGTGGAAGCTCGCGCCGGCGATGCGCGGGTGCAGCGCGAGCAGCCGCTCGGCGCGCGACGTTCGGCCGTCGGTGGCGGCTTCAATGAATTCGCGCACCGCGTCGTCGAGACCGAGCGTCAGCTCCTCGACGCGCTCGCGCAGCGCGTTCCACGAGGGGAAGCCGTGCTCGCGCGCGATCACCGATTGCGCATCGTGGAGCGCGAGCGAGGCTCGGGCCAACTCGGCGTCATCGGCACGCGCCAGCGATGGCAGAATCCGGAAGCGTGTCAACGCGGTGGGATCGGCGGCGCGCGCGGCGCGGAGCAGATCCTTCGCCTGTTTCCTCAGCTGATCGAGGTCGGGCGAGTCGGGCAGGGGGCGGGAAGCCGGCATACGTCCTCCATGCTGAAGGCCGGCGGTCC
>JBJMNN010000233.1:0-9868 GCA_045804245.1 Gemmatimonadaceae bacterium
GCTCGAGCCGGGTATCGGCGAGCAGCGCGACCGAGGGCAGCCCGAACTGCAGCACGGCCCACAGCAGCGCGAACGCTCGCCAGGTCACATTGCGACGCATCGACGGAACGTAGATGGCGCCCCGCCGTGCAGCAACGCCGGGCTCGCTCGCGATCATGGCAGACGGTCCGCCCCGACGGGGCGTGCCACGTCGTAGTCCTCGAAACCGGCGGCGTAACGGGCCGCGTAGGGTCTCACACAAGGAGGTCCCAATGAGCAGACGGATCGGTATCTGGAAGGCGGCGGCGGTCGTGTTCACGGTGGTGAACCTGGTGGGGCTGGGAATGGCGATGGCGGCGCAGGAGCAGGTGCACAGCGGCATTCACGTGGCGCTCTCGCTGCTCGGCGCGTTCGCGTTGTGGCGACTGTCGGATCGCAGCTCGCGCGTCGGGCCGGCGAGTGACGCGCTGGACGACCCGCGGCTGGAGGCGCTGCAGCAATCAGTAGATGCCATCGCGCTGGAAGTGGAGCGGATCGGCGAGGCGCAGCGCTTCAACGCGAAGCTGCGGGCCGAGCAGAACGAGTCGGCGCGCTGAAATACCGCGGGTGAGCAGGTGTGCTAGTGCGGACTCGGCCGGCGGACGCATATTGGGCCGTCAGACCACCGGCCCGCTTTCTCATCACCCTGTCGCCCTCCCTCCGTCCCGCTGGATCGATGAACGATCTTGGTGAAGGGCTGCTGTACTTCGCCGTCTTCCTGTTCTCCACGACCCTCCACGAGGCGGCACACGCCTGGGCGGCGTTTCGTGGCGGCGATCTGACGGCCTATCACGGCGGCCAGGTGTCGCTCGACCCGATGCCGCACATCCGGCGCGAGCCGATCGGCATGGTGGTGCTGCCGCTCATCTCGGTGCTCGTCTCGGGTTGGCCGCTCGGATTCGCCAGCGCGCCGTACGATCCCGAATGGGCGGAGAAGTACCCGCGTCGCGCCGCGTGGATGGCGCTCGCGGGACCGGGGGCGAATTTCCTGCTGCTCCTGGTCGCCGGCGTCGCGCTGCGCATCGGCGCGATGTCGGGGACGTTCTCGCCGCCGGATCACATCTCGTTCGGCGCGCTCGCCGACTCGGTCGATCCCAGGTGGGCAATAGCGGGACGCGCACTGAGCGTGGTGTTCTCGATGAACCTCCTGCTCATGGCGTTCAACCTGCTGCCATTCCCGCCGCTCGACGGCAGCGCAGTGCTGTCGCTCGGCTTCGGGCCCGATACCGCGCGAAAGTATCAGGGATTCCTGCGCAGTACGCCGATGCTCGGCTGGATCGGTCTGTACGCGGCGTGGCGACTGTTCGACTTCGTGTTCGATCCGATCTTCCTCGTCGCGGCCAGCCTGCTGTATCCGGGGGTGTCGTACGGGTGAGTGAGCGCGGCGAACCTGGTCGCGAGGCGGTGATCCTCGTCTGGCCCCGTCTCGAGCATCTCCCGCGCTACGCCGCCGCGCTCGAACATGGCTGGTCGCCGGACACGCTCCGCGAGGACGCGGCGCGCGAGGAGCTCGAGCGAATCGCCGCGGATCCTGTGCGATTCATGGCCGAGCAGGTGGACCGTGAGGCGGCCGGCCCGCCGGTCACGCTTCCGGACGGCACCAGGGCCGCACGGCTGCCGGGTTATCGTCGATGGATCTGGGACGGCGACTTCTGCGGCGTGATCGGTCTCCGCTGGCAACGGGGCACGGAAGCGCTCCCCGCGTACGTGCTCGGGCACATCGGCTTCTCGGTCGTGCCGTGGAAGCGAAAGCGCGGCTACGCCACGCGCGCGCTCGCGATGCTGCTCGCGGACGCGAAGCAGGAAGGCCTGCGCTACGTCGAGCTCACGACGAAGCTGGAGAACGTCGCGTCGCAGCGCGTCATCGAGGCGAACGGCGGACGACTGATCGAGCGCTTCACGACTCCGGGAGAGTACGGCGAGCGCGAGGCGCTTCGGTTTCGCATCGACCTGCCGCAGGACCCCTCGGGTTCGCTGGCTGGCCCCGACCGATCCCGCTAGCTTCTCGCGCCATCCCACTCGATGGAGGCGTGGCGTGGACGAAGCGGTGAGCGCACGTGTCTGAGGCGACGTCGACGCGGTTCGATCTCGCCAACGCGATCGACGTGCTGGAGCGGACGCCGCCGACGTTCCGCGTCCTGCTGGCCGGCCTGCCCGACGCATGGACGACGCCGAACGAAGGACCCGACACGTTCAGCGCGTTCGACAACCTCGGCCACCTCGTGCATGGTGAGCGCACAGACTGGATCCCGCGGGCACGGATCATTCTCGAGCATGGCCGCGCGCGTCCGTTCGATCCGTTCGACCGGTTCGCGCAGGCGCACGAGATCCGAGGAAAGAGCGTGCACGATCTGCTCGACGAGCTCGAGACGCTGCGCACGCAGAACCTCGAGACGCTGCGCGGCTGGCGACTAACGGAGCGCGAGCTCGCACTCGAGGGTGAGCATCCCGCGCTGGGACGCGTCACGCTCGCACAGCTGCTGGCGACGTGGGTGGTGCACGACCTCGGACACCTCGCGCAGACGTCGCGGGTGATGGCGAAGCAGTACCGCGACGAGGTCGGACCCTGGCGCGCCTACCTGCCGATCCTCGATCGTTGATCCTTCGGCGTTCGATCGAGCCGCCCGCCACGCGCTCGCGCAGCAGCGCCTCCACATGAACCGATGAATCCCTTCATGCCCGACCGCTCTTCACCGCGTCCGTACGTCCTCGCCGAAATGACCTGGAAGGCGGTGTCGGTTACACGCTTCGACGTCGCCGTCCTGCCGTGGGGCGCGACGGAAGCCCACAACTATCATCTGCCCTATGCGACGGACGTGATCGAGTGCGATCACGTCGCCGCCGAGTCGGCGCGCATCGCGTGGGAGCGCGGTGCCCGCGTCGCGGTGCTGCCGACCGTGCCGTTCGGCGTGCAGACGGGACAGCTGGACATTCCGTTCTGCATCAACGTCAATCCGCGCACGCAGCTCGCGATCCTCGAGGACGTGGCGAGCGCGCTGGGGGGGCAGGGGATCCACAAGCTGGTCGTGTTGAATGGTCACGGCGGCAACGACTTCCGCGCCATCATCCGCGATCTGCAGCCGCGCGTGCCCGATGTATTCCTGTGCACGATCAACTGGTGGAGCTGCGTCGACCCGAAGCCGTACTTCACGGCGCCGGGTGATCACGGGGGCGAGCTCGAGACGAGCGTAATGATGCACGTCGCGCCGGCGCTCGTGCGGCCGTTGTCGGAGGCGGGGCCGGGACGCGAGCGGAAGGCGCGCCTCGCGGGGCTGCGCGACGGCTGGGCGTGGGCGCCGCGCCGGTGGACGGCGATCACCGATGATACGGGTGTGGGGGATCCGTCGGCGGCGACGGCGGAGAAAGGGGAAAAATTCTTCGGCGCGGTGACGGAGCGGATCGGCGGGTTCCTCGCCGAGCTCGCGGCAGCGGACGTCGCCGCGTTGTACGCCGAGCCGGCCTGAACGTCGTCGCGCGACACGAGCGAGATTGGGGCATGCCGGAATCGCCGCGCGACAACGACGCCTACCGCTTCCCGGTCTCGGTGAAAGGAATCATCGTCCGGCACGCCGCCGTCGTGCTGGTGCACAATCGGCGCGACGAGTGGGAGCTGCCGGGCGGCAAGCTCGAAGTCGGCGAAACGCCGGAGCAGTGCGTGGCGCGCGAGATCGACGAGGAGCTCGGGCTCGAGGTGGATCCGAATACGCTCGTCGACTCGTGGGTGTACGACATCGCTCCCGGAACGCACGTGCTGGTGCTGACCTACGGATGCGTCGAGCGCAGGGAGCGCATTGCCGTCGTGAGCCACGAGCACACGAAGCTGGAGTGGATCGCTCTCGGCGACGTCGGCGGGTTGCGCATGCCGGACGGCTACAAGGCGTCGATCGCGCGCTGGGCAAGGCTGCAGGAGGCGCGATGACCGCGCGCACCGTTCCCGTCCGCGCGGTCGGAAGCATTGCACCGGACGTGCTCGCGCACGCCGAGTCGGAGCTCGCGCACCAGCACACCCTGGCCGACGTGCTGGCGTGGGCACGCGGGCAGTCACCGCCGCGCGCGGTGACCGAGATCGTCACGCAGGACGAATACACGCACGACGTCGTGATCCCGTTCGACGGGTCGCACTTCCTCGCGTTCGACGCCACGTGACTGGGCTCTATCACGGCGGTCGCCGTGTGGAACCACCGGCCGGTGGCGGCCGAGCTGCTCGGCGACCGCATCGGGCGCGACTGGCGGCCCACGCCATCCCGGCTGCGCGACGGCGAGCGCGTGCTCGGCTACGCGGCCTGCGTGGTGACGGACGAGCATCGCCGACGCTGATCGCTGCTGGCGCTCGCGTCACGTCGCGCATAGTCTGACCGCATGCTGCGCATCTTCCTGGCCATCGTCCATCTCCTCGCACTCGGCATCGGGCTCGGCGCGGTGTGGACGCGCGCCCGGGCGCTCGGGGAGCGCCCATTCGATCGTGGGTCGGCACGGCGCGTATTCGCCGCAGATAGCTGGTGGGGACTTGCGGCGGTGCTCTGGATCGGCACGGGACTCTGGCGACTGCTGGCCGGCACGGAGAAGGCAACCAGCTACTATCTCGCGAACCATGTGTTCTTCGCGAAGATGGGCTTCCTCGCGGCGATCCTGCTGCTCGAGCTGTGGCCGGCGATCACCCTCGTGCGCTGGCGGCGCAGAGCGGCGCGCAGCGGCGCGACATGGTCGCCGGACTCCTCGAGCGCGGCTCGAGTGCGCGCGATCAGCTACATCGAGGCGGTGCTCGTCGTCGCGATGGTGTGCGCCGCGGTCCTGATGGCGCGTGGCTACGGGGCCGCGGCAGCGCGGTGACCGGCGCAGACGAGGACTTCCGCATCGACGACGCGGTCAGCGACGCCGATGAGGCGACGGTGCGTCGCGGTTTGCTCGCGTTCAACGAGCAACACATCGGGCCGTCCGACGAGCGACCGGTTCGACTGGTCGCCCGCGATGCGACGGGCGGCGTCGTCGCTGGGCTGCTCGGTCACACCCGGTGGGGCTGGCTGCACGTCGAGAAGCTGTGGGTGGCCAAGGATGCGAGAGGGCATGGACTCGGCAGCCGCCTGATGGCCGACGCCGAGTCGCTCGCGATCGATCGCGGCTGTTCGGGCGCCATGCTGCACACGTTCGAGCACCAGGCGCGATCCTTCTACGAAAAGCTCGGGTACGTGTTGTTCGGCACACTCGAAGGCTATCCGGCTGGCACGCGCCAGTTCTACCTCTGCAAGCGCCTCCAACCGACCACCAATTCTCTGGCGTCCGGCGGCAGCTAAGCATACGTTTCGGAGGTGTTGAACGGGCCTTGGCCCCATTGTGTTCGGCTCGCCTGTGGTATTGTTGTCGAGCATCGCTCTCGCGGCCAAGATGCCGCTCCCTCCGACCGAGGCCGAGATGTCGCAGGAACCGTCGGACGGCCGTGCGCAAGTGGAGCAGGGCGACGGAATGTTCAGTTGCCGGGAGCAGCGTGTCGCGCTGCTCGCTCGCGCGTCGCAGGCGATCCAGCGCGCTCGCGCCACCGCGCAGGATTCCGGGAGGGCACGTGCGACGGCGGAAGACCTCACGCTGGCCACGCTCGAGACCCGCGCCCTGATCGAAGCGGAGCGTGAGGGGATGAAGACGCTCGAGGCGGACGTGCGCCAATTCGCCGGCGCGCTTCGGACGTTGGGGACGCCGCCCGAGGTCGCAGTGCGGCGCCTCAAGACGACGGTAGATCCAGTCGTGTACTCGGCGCGTGAGCACGACGCCGCGGACGTGGAGTGGCGCCGCACCGTCGCGGGCGACGTCGTGCGCTGGTTCGTCGAGGCGTACTACGCAGCGTGAGCGGACGCGACGACCATCGCATGGTGTGACCGCCGTCGGTCACGCTCGCGTCCTGACGCGCGCGATTCGGCGGTTCCCCATCCACGAGGTCTGGCGCCGCGTACCCTGAGCGGCGATCGTCCGCCTCATGCACTCTCCCGACGTGGTGATCGAGGCACTCGCGCGCGCGCCCGAGATCGTGGTGCCGCTCGTCCGCGAGGTCCCGCCGGCGATCCTCAAGCGCCGTCCCGCACCGTCGCGCTGGTCGGCGCACGAGCACGCCTGTCATCTCGCGCACGTCCACGCACTCTTCTTCGAACGGCTCGATCTGATGCTGCGCGAGCCGGAGCCGTTCATCGGTGGCTATCAACCGGGAGAGCGGGACGCGGACGACATGCTGCTGCGAATGGACCTCGAGGACTCGCTCGCGAGCTACGTCGCGGATCGCACGCGGCTCGTGACGCGGCTGCGGGCGCTCGACGAAGCGGACTGGGCACGTTCGGCGCGGCACGGTGAGTATCGCGCGTATTCCGTGTTCATCATGTTCCGCCACGTTGCGCTGCACGACTTCCTCCACGGCTACCGCATCGAGGAGCTGCTGCTGCGCCCCGACTGGGATGCCGGTCACGCCGCGGCGGGTCCGCTCGCCTGAGGAGGATCGTGCAGTTCGGCCGCGCGAGCGCAGCGGGCGCCTGACGTCAATGCCGTCGTCGCGGCGAGTATGGCGCATCTGGTGGCGCGCGGGGATCGTGTGCGGGCTCTACTTCCTCATCGCGGTGGCGTCGCCGCACATCTGGAGCGCACTGGATCCGCAGAGCGAGCGTCGGGCGATTGCACGGTCGGTCGAGCGCGCGCAGCGCGAGACGGCTCCCGTATTCGTCATGCCGAACGGCGAGCGACGCCGAGCGGTCGCGGTCGCGCGCGCGGATCCGGCTCCGAGCGCCTTTCTGTTCTGGTGGTGCGGCATCCTCGCCGCCGTGACAATCGCCGGCGCGGCGGCGCAGACCGTTCGTCTCTATCGCACTGGCGATGAGGCCGACTCCTGAGCGCGCACCAGGTACTGTTCCCGGAGCCCGAGTACGTGTCAGACAGCACTCAGCCCGTCACGAGCGTGACGACGCTGCCCGCGATGACGCGCCAGGCGCCGCCGAGGTGCTTCCATACGCGCAGATAACGATAGCGGCCGTCGGCCCGAACGCCCAGGTAGCTCCCCTCGAGTGTGACCGTCACCGCGACGACGACGTCGTCGCCGATCGCACGGACGAGGCGATCGCTCGCGACGGCGCGACGCAGCTGAATGCCGCCGGAGCGATAGTTGGCCAGGTCCTGTGCCTTCGTGCCGGTCTGTCCGTCGGGTCCGTTGAACAGCAGGTCGTCGTGCAGAAGATCGGCCAGCAGGGCAAGATCGTTGGTCGTGACGGCTCTCAGCAGCGCGTCCTCACGCGCGCCGATCTCGGCTTCAAGATTCGGATCCATGTCCCGTGAGAGGAGTGGGTGAGGGTCGGGAATCGGCCTGGCGATCTCCGGGCTGATGATGGTCGTGCGCGACCCTCTGGCGCGCAAGCGAATGAGCGCTCAGCTTCTCGCCGAGCAGGCTCGCGTCGCACCATCGCCGAGGTGACGCCGATCATGGAATCGCAATCGTATCACATCTCGCTTCGCGATCTTCTTTTGGCGCTGGTCGCCGACGGAGTGGCCGTCAACGCCGTGGTCGGTGCGGTGCTCGAGCGCTTCGGCGTGAGCCCCGCCGACGGGCGGCGTGAGATCGCGTTGCTCGCGACAGAGCCGCAGCATTGACGTCCTCGTCATCCGAGTCTCACGCCCGGCACACCCTGACTTCCGTGGCCGTGCTCGCGACTGCGCATCTTCACCTGGCACCGTGGGCGCCCGGCCATCTGCTCGCGATGATCCACGGCGCCGAGGGTTTCGAGGCGACTGTGGGAGTGCCGCTCGCCGACGGCCTGCGTGAGATGTTCGTCTCGGACGAGGTGTCGCCGGCGTGGGTCGCGCATCTGCGCGACGCGCCCGGTCCCGATCCGTGGACCCTGGGCTTCGCCGTCGTGCACCGCATCGACGAACGCGTGATCGGCAGCGCCGCCTTCAAGGGGGCGCCCGATGATGAGGGCATGGTAGAGATCGCGTATGGGATCGCGCCGAGCTACCAGGGACGTGGCTACGCGACGGAAGCCGCGAAGGCGCTGGTGTTGTTCGCGCTCGAGCGCGTCGACGTGACGTCGATCCGTGCGCACACGAAGCCCGAGAATGGCGCGTCGGGTCGCGTGTTGGCGAAGTGCGGATTCCAGCAAGTCGGCGAGGTGATGGATCCGGAGGACGGCCTCGTGTGGCGGTGGGAACGCGCGGTCGGATAGAGGCTCGTCATGCCCAGGCGTCATCTCCCCGTCCGTCCCGATCTCGACCAGCTGAAGCGCCAGGCGATGGAGCTGCTCGCCGGCATCCGAGCGCGAGCGCCGGAAGCACTGGATGATCTCGCGACTTTCCACCCCAAGCCGATCGCCCCCGAGGCCGCGAAGCTGGCCGATGCGCAGCTCGTACTGGCGCGCAGCTACCAGGTGCCGGGCTGGAACCGTCTCGCGCAGGCGTGCGAACTCGTCGACGCGATCTGGCGAGACGACGCGGAGGCGGTGCGCACACTCGTGACGAGGAACCCGAAGCTGATCCACCAGTGTGCGCTGGTGCGCGACAGCAACTGGGGGCCGCCGATGTCGTACGCGGCGAACCTCGGGCGCAACAGGATCATCCAGCTGCTGTACGACCTCGGCGCGAGAGACCTCGAGCACGCGTTGGATCGCGCCGCGCTCCAGAGCCAGGTGGAGACGGCGGAACTACTGTACGATCTGATGGGGCGCCCGCGCGTGGCGGAGGGCGCGCTCGCCGGCGCCGCGTACACGTTGAGCGTCTCCGGGACCGAGTTTCTGTTCAGGATCGGAGCGAGAGCCGTGGACGAACGTGGCCAGCGTCTCGCGCCGGCCGACCTCCCGCTGGAGACCGACAGTCGCAGTCCAGCCGCGAAGCACGCGATCCTCGAGATGTACGTGGCGCACGGGCTGGCGCTGCCCGACACGCCGACGATGGCGCTCCATCGCGGGCGCCTCGATCTGCTCGACGCGCACCTGCGCCGCGACGCGCAGCTGGTGCATCGCACCTTCTCGCACGAGGAGATTTATCCGCCGGAGATCGGCTGCCACGACGAGGTGAATGCGACACACGGGACACCGCTCGCCGGTGCGACGCTGCTGCACATGTGCGTGGACTACGACGAGCTCGAGATCGCGCAGTGGCTGCTCGCGCACGGCGCTCGCGTCGATACGCCCGCGGCGATCGATCGGGATGGCTTCGGCGGCCACACGGCCCTGTTCGGAGCGGTGGTGTCGCAGCCGAACTTCTGGATGAACCACGGTGATCGGCCGATGCAGGCGCGCTTCGCGCAATTCCTGCTCGACCACGGAGCAGACCCGAACGCGAGAGCGACGATCCGCAAGCAGATGCATCCAGGCTACGGCGACGACCGGCTCCACGAGTACCACGAGGTGACGCCGCTGTCGTACGGTGCGCAGTTCAGCAATCGCCTGTTCGTCAACGCGCGGGCGATGGAGCTGATCCGCCTCGCAGGCGGCGGACCGATGAAGGCGCTGGACAGCTAGCGCGCGCGGTTGCATCGTCCGCCCGCGCCGTACGGTGCACACGTCGCCCGCGCCGATCTCCCGCCGACACCACCTCGATCGCATGGCCACCGTCGACCGCACACTGCTCTCCGCCGCCGTGGTCGCGCTCGGTCTCACGCCCGGCGGCTTCGCCGTGGAGAGCGGCTTCGCGCGAGCGCGGTCGGTCGACCGGTACGTGACCGTGAAGGGCGTGGAGCGTGAGGTGCGTGCCGGAGCGCCAGCCGGCCAACCGGTGCTTCGTCCGGCAGACGATGCTGGTCCGCTCCAATCAGCCGGACAAAGTGCTCGCGGCGAGCCAGCAGGTGAGCGAGCTCTCGATGATCGACTACTACCTGCGATGAGCCGTGCCA
>JBJMNN010000234.1:0-39966 GCA_045804245.1 Gemmatimonadaceae bacterium
ACCGTGCTCGCCCAGGCGATCTTCCGCGAAGGCCTCAAGAACGTCACCGCGGGCGCCAACCCGATGGCGATCAAGCGCGGCATCGACAAGGCGGTCACCGCGGTCATCGAGGAGCTGAAGCGCATCAGCACCCCGACCACCGGGAAGAAGGAGATCGCCCAGGTCGGCTCGATCTCGGCCAACAACGACACCGAGATCGGCAACCTGATCGCCGAGGCGATGGAGAAGGTGGGCAAGGACGGCGTCATCACCGTCGAGGAAGCCCGCGGTGTCGAGACGACGCTCGAGACGGTCGAGGGCATGCAGTTCGACCGCGGCTACGTGTCGCAGTACTTCGTCACCGATCCCGACAAGATGGAGGCGGTCCTCGAGGATGCCTACATCCTCATCCACGACAAGAAGATCTCGTCGATGAAGGACCTGCTTCCGGTCCTCGAGAAGGTCGCGCAGCTCGGCAAGCCGCTGCTCATCATCGCCGAGGACATCGACGGCGAGGCGCTCGCCACGCTCGTCGTGAACAAGCTCCGCGGCACGCTCCGCGTGGCCGCCGTCAAGGCGCCGGGCTTCGGCGATCGCCGCAAGGCAATGCTCGGCGACATCGCCACCCTGACCAACGGCAACGTCGTCAGCGAGGAAGTCGGCTTCAAGCTCGAGAATGCGGTCGTCACGGACCTCGGCCGCGCCAAGCGCGTCGTCGTCGACAAGGACAACACCACGCTCATCGACGGCGCCGGCGACGAATCGAAGATCAAGGGCCGCATCAAGGAGATCCGCGCCGCCATCGACTCCTCCACGTCGGACTACGACAAGGAGAAGCTGCAGGAGCGTCTGGCCAAGCTTGCCGGTGGTGTCGCCGTGATCAACGTCGGCGCCGCGACCGAGGCCGAGATGAAGGAGAAGAAGGCGCGCGTCGAGGATGCGCTCCACGCCACCCGTGCGGCGGTCGAGGAAGGCATCGTCCCCGGCGGCGGCGTCGCGTTCATCCGCGCTCAGAAGGCGCTCAAGGGCCTCAAGCTCGACGAGGCCGACGAGCAGATCGGCGTCGACATCATCCGTCGCTCGATCGAGGAGCCGCTCCGCATGATCGTGCAGAACGCGGGTGGCGAAGGCTCGATCGTCCTCGAGAAAGTGCGCTCGAGCAAGGACGACAAGTTCGGCTACAACGCGCTCACGGACACGTACGAGGATCTGGTCCAGGCGGGCGTCATCGACCCGACGAAGGTGACGCGCACGGCGCTGCAGAACGCCGCGTCGATCGCCTCGCTCCTTCTCACGACGGAAGCGATCATCGTCGAAAAGAAGGAGAAGGAAGCGAGCCATCCGGCGCCTGGTGGCGGCGGCATGGGCGGGATGTACTAACCGCTCGACGCAGCACGAAAGAACGAACGGGGGCCGAGAGGTCCCCGTTCGCATTTCTCAGAGCGAGAGCGTGTACTGTGCTTCCGCCTCGGCCCGCGATGCGCGCGGCAGGAACGGGCCGACCACGTCGTTCTGCATCGCCACGCTTAGTCGGCCGCGGAACCCCGTCCGCCGCAGTGCGTCGGCGGTCGCCGCGTGCGCGATCCCGTGATCGTTGCAGTTCTCGCTGAGATGCGCCAGCACGACGTGCGCGAGGTTGGCGTGCACGACGTCGCGTGCGAGTCCCGCGCACGCGCGGTTGGAGAGGTGCCCCGTGCGCGACGCGATGCGCGCCCGCACGCTGGGCGGATACGGCCCCGCGCGCAGCATCCCCTCGTCGTGGTTCGACTCGAGCACGAGGAGATCGGCGTCGGCGCAGAGCGCGCGAACGGCGTCGCTCACGTGCCCGACGTCGGTGCACACGACCGCGCTGGCACCGGTCCGCGCCGACGTCACGCGCACGCCGATCGGGCTCGCCGCGTCGTGCGGCGTGGCGTACGTCGTCAGGCGCACGCGCGACAGGTCGATGCTCGCGCCGATCGCGACGCGCACGCAGTCCGCGGCCCGCAGCTCCGGCCAGGCGTCGACGGTACCTTCGCTCGCGTACAGCCTCCATCCCCAACGCAGCGCGCCGGCCGCCGCGCCCTTCACGTGATCCGTGTGTTCGTGCGTCACGATGCAGGCTTCGATGGAGCCGGGCGCGATGCCGATGGCGCGCAACCGCGTCGCGAGTGCGCGCGTTCCGAATCCCGCATCCACGAGCACGCGGCTCTCGCCCGACTCGATGAGCACGGCGTTGCCGCTGCTGCCCGAGCCCAACACCCAGAGCTTCACGCGTCGACGCTCCATCGCTGTTCGTGCGCCCGCGCCAACTGTGCCCGCGTCGCGTCGCCGAGGCCGACGTTCCGACGCGCCATCATCCGCTCCGCCACTTCGAGAAACTTGTCCACGTGATACGTCTCGAACTCGCCCGACTCGCCCCAGGCGAACGGTGGCACCGCCTTCGGCGGCATCTCGCTGCCGAAGACGTTCGCCCCCGCGCCGAGGACGCAGCCGGTCGTGAGGCGCGTGCCGATGCCGGTCTTCGCGTGGTCGCCGAACAGCGTGCCGAGGAACTGCATCCCCGTCTCGCTCACGCCGGCGGGGGTCCAGAGCTGAACGGTCCCGTAGGTGTTCTTGAGATTGCTCGTGATCGTGCCGGCGCCGAGGTTCACCCAGCGACCGAGCATGGAATGCCCGACGAAGCCGTCGTGCCCCTTGTTCGAGTGGCCGATGATGATCGTGTTGCTGAACTCTCCATGCACCTTGCACGTGTCGCCGATCGCCGATGCGGCGATGCGATCCGAGGTGAGGATGCTGTGTTCGCCCACATAGAGCGGGCCGACGAGCCGCGTGAACGCGTGCACGTGCGATCCGGCGCACAGCAGGATCGGCCCCGCGCTGGTGTCGAAGCAGACGCTCGGCTCGACGACGGCACCCTGGGCGACGAATACGGGATGCTCGCCGACGCCGACCGCGCCGCGCGGCAGCCCTCGCGGCATCGTCGCGCCGAGGATCGGGACGTCGGCCTCGAGCATCGGCACGAGGTGGCGCAGATAGTCCCACACGTCGTCCATCCACCAGCCGCCGACCTGGGCCGGCGCGGCACTCTTCAGCGCGAAGGAATCGAGTGCGAGCGAGCCGTCGGCCAGCGCGTCGCTCGGCACGTCGGCGTCGATCTTCACCGCGGCGACACGACCGTCCACGTGGAGCAGGTCGCCCTGCGGCGCGCGGCCGAGCGCCGGCGCGAAGCGTGCGTTCGCGATCCAGCTCCCCGCCGGGATCGTGGCATCTCCGATCACCGGCGCGCTTCCGGCTTCCTCGAACCCGGCGAGCACCGGCGCGCCGACATGGCCGGAGACGGCCGCGCCGAGCGCGCGCGTCCATCGCTCGCGCACGAGGAGTGCGCCCGCCCGCAGCTCGCCGGCGGGGCGGGTCAGCGCGAACGGCTCGAACGTGCGGGCGCGCGCGTCGTCGTAGAGATAGAGGGCGCTCACGACTGCTCGCGGATGTGGGGGGGCAACGTATCGATCAGCTGCTTGAGGTCCGAGGCCCGCTCCATCGTCGTGACAAGCGTGAGGCCGGGGCGGGAGACCACGACGAGGTCGCGTACCCCGTACAGGACCACCGCGTTCCCGTTCGTGTGCACCACGTTGTCCGACGAGTCGAGCGCGTGCACGATCCCGCTCAGCGCGTTGCCGTGCTCGTCGCACGCCCGCACGCGCCTGAGCGCGGCCCATGTCCCGACGTCGTCCCATCCGAAGTCGCCTGGCAGTACGAGCACGCGCGCGCTCCGCTCCATCACCCCGACGTCGACGGCGATCGGCTTCTCGATCGCGCCGAAGAAGCCCGCGACGTCGTCCGGGTGCGCGGCGAGATGCGGCGCGATCTCCGGCGTGAGCGCGGCGATCTCGTCGAGGAAATCACCGGCGCGCCACACGAAGATGCCCGAGTTCCAGAGGAATCCGTCGCGGACCATCGCCTCGGCGCGCGCGCGGTCCGGCTTCTCCACGAAGCGCCCGACGTGACGCGCATGCGGGCCCGCCGGCTCGCCGGGTTGGATGTAGCCGAACCCGGGGTCGGGGCGCACCGGCACGATGCCTACCGTCACGAGCGCATGCTGTTGCTCCGCCGTCTCCGCCGCGGCGAGCAACGCCGCGCGGAACCCCTCGGCGTCGCCGATCGCCCAGTCGGCGTGCACGCTGATCATCACGTCGTCGCGCGCACCACGCTGCGCGATGAGATGCGCGCCCCACGCCAGCGCTGCCGCCGTGCCGGCCGGCTTCGGCTCGGCGATCAGGTTCTCCCGAGGCAGGGAGGGAGCGAGCTTCGCGATCGCATCGACGAGGCCCGCGTTCGTGAGCACCAGGGTGCGCTCGATCGGGACGATCGGGGCGAGACGCGCCAGCGCGTCGGCCAGCATCGGTTCCCTGGTCGCGAGCGGGAGCAGCTGCTTCGGGCGATCGGGAGTGCTGATCGGCCAGAAGCGTGAGCCCACGCCTCCGGCGAGGACCACCGCCCAACGCGTCATGCGCTCTCGGCCGCTGGCTCGTCCGGCGCGATCCCCGCCAGCTCGGCGGCGCGCGCATACAATCGCTTCGGGCTGAACGGCTTCGTCATGAACTCGCTGGCGCCGAGCTCGAGGGCGAGGTGATGCTGCTGCTCCTGGCCGGCGGCGGTGAGGACGATCGTCGGAATGTGCTTGAGCCGCTCGTCGCGCTTCATCTCGGCGAGCACGTCGAGCCCACTCAGGTACGGCATCATGAGATCGAGCAGCACCAGCCGCACGTCGTCGTCGCGCCGAAGGATTTCGAGCGCCTCACGGCCGTCGTAGACGAGCGTGACCCGGAACGGGCCCTGCTCGAGCTTCATCTTGATGATGCGTCCGATGTGCGGCTCGTCGTCGGCGACGAGCGCATGCGTCAGGGGAATCTCGTTCACGGTCAGACGAGTGCCGCTATGTGTTCGCGATTGCGACGGAGCTCGAACAGGAGTTGGCCGATGTTGGCTTGTGGCCTGACGAGGACGAAGAGCACGGCGTCGGCGGTCAGCACGGAGACGACGGCGAGGCCGGACTGGTGCTCGAGCACTGCGGTCGTGAGCGGGCCGCGATTGGCGGCGGCGCCCAACTCGTCGGCGGGACCGATGATCGCGGGAATCCGCGCCGCGAGATCCTCCGCATCGAGGCCCGGAACGCTCTGACTGTCGATCAGGAGGCCGTCCCGGCCCAGTATGACCGCTGCCTCGACCCCCTCGCGCTGCCGGATCGCCGCGACGAGGTCTCGAATGCTCGGCATGACCACTCCTCGGAAAGTGGTGCGGAAGCTTACGGGCGAGGAGGTCGAAGTCAAGCGAGGACATCGGGTTGAGTTTGCTCGTGTTGCGGTCTATCCTACGGCTTACCGCTCATAGCATCTCGCTCCGTCAAAGTCATGCTGCCGACCCGCCTGTTGCGCGTCGTCGTCGTGGCCCTCGCGACCGTCGCTGTCGCTTGTGGCGACCCGACGCGTCCGAAAGCCACGATCCTAAACCTCCAGCTCGACTACTCGGTCTACGGACTGATTGGCGCGCCGGCGGCGACGGCGAACGCGATCAACCTGCTCAACGGGCCGGCGCGTGCCGACGCGGGGTTCAACTTCGACGTGGCGCTCGACCTCGACGCGACTGGAAAGATCCTCGTGTATCCAGTGCGCGCCGTGGCGGGACCACTCGCTGGTCTCGTCCCGACGCGCGTCGGACTGCAGACGGTCAGCGGGAGCTTCGAGTCTGTGCGCGAAGCTCCCGATCGCGGCTACGATACGCTCAAGGTCCAGACGATCACCCCCGGCACCGTCGTCGTCGCCGAGCTCGTGGATTACGTGCAGGGGCTCTGCACGTACTCGCTCAGCGGATCGTCGACCTACGGGAAGTTCGTCGTCGACAGCGTGATCCCCGCCACGCGCCGGTTCTATGTGCGCTCCGTGGGCGACGCCAACTGCGGATACCGCTCGCTCGTCGCGGACTCGATTCCGACGTTCTGATGCACGACGTTCGGCTGGTCCGCGAGCGGCTCGGGGACCTGCGTGAAGCGATGCAGCGCCGCGAGGCGCTCGACGCGCTCGGACCGCAGCTCGAGCGGTGCGAACGGCTCGAGCGCGAGCGCCGCCTCCTCATTCAGGCGGTCGAGGAGCGAAATGCGACACGCAATGCGACTTCGCAGGAGGTCGCGCGCCGCAAGCGGGCCGGTGAGCCGGCCGACGATCTGATCGCGCAGAGTCGTGCGCTCGGCGAGGAGATCGCGCGACTCGAGCGCGAGCTCGGCGACGCGGAGGGTCAGCTCGAAGCGATCCTGCTCGAGGTGCCGAACGTCACCGCCGCGGACGTTCCCGCCGGCGACGAGTCACAGAACGTCGTCGTGCGCAGCTGGGGCGAGCCGCGCCCCTCGGCGGGCGTACGTCCGCACTGGGAGATCGCCGCCGAGCACGGGCTGTTCGATCTGGAGCGCGCCGCAAAGATCAGCGGCTCGGGCTTCGCGGTGTTTCGCGGCAGTGGCGCCCGGCTCGTCCGCGCCCTGCTCAACTTCTTCCTCGACGTCCACACGCGAGAGCACGGCTACGAGGAGATCTGGCCGCCCGTGCTCGTGAATCGCGCGAGCATGACCGGAACGGGCCAGCTGCCCAAGTTCGAGGACGACGCATACAAGGTCGCTGGCGACGAGCTGTTCCTCATCCCGACGGCCGAGGTGCCGGTCACGAACCTCTATCGGGACGAGATCCTCGACGGCGCCGACCTCCCGAAGGGGTTCTGCGCCTACACGCCCTGCTTTCGCCGTGAGGCGGGTTCGGCGGGGAAGGACACGCGGGGCATCCTGCGCATGCACCAGTTCGACAAGGTCGAGCTGGTGCGTTACTGCGCGCCCGAGCAGTCGGAGGCCGAACTCACGACGCTGCTGCGACACGCGGAGTCGATGCTCCAGCGGCTCGGCATCCCGTATCGCGTCAAGCTGCTCGCGGCGGGCGACACCGGCTTCTCCAGCGCGAAGACCTACGATCTCGAAGCATGGGCCCCGGGAGTCGGCGCGTGGCTCGAAGTCAGCTCGTGTAGCACCTTCACCGACTTCCAGGCGCGGCGGGCCAACATCCGATTCCGCCCGGCGAAGGGAGAGAAGCCACGGTTCCTCCATACCCTGAACGGTTCGGGCCTCGCCTTTCCGCGCACGATCGCCTGCATGCTCGAGCACTATCAGCAGCCTGACGGCACGGTGACCGTCCCCGACGTCCTGCGGCCGTATCTAGGGTCTGACCGGCTCGGCTAGCCGATGCGCCGCGGCGCTCCCGAGCTGATCGTCGGCGTCCTGCTCGCCGTGCTGCTCGCCTCGTACGTCGTGTACACGCAGCGCGTCGTGCGTGATCTGCGCATCGAGGCCGAGCGGTCGAGCCGGATGTACGCGCGCGTGCTGCGCGCACAGACGGACACGAGCGCCGACGCGGGCACTGAGGCGCTGTTCGATCTGACGCGGAGCATCACTGCGCAGGGCGTGCCGATCGTCGTCACCGACGTGCGCGGACGCCCGACGTACCACGCCAATCTTCCGATCGACAGTACGCAGGACGAACAGACGCAGCTTAGCCGCTTCGTCCGCGAGCTCGACCGGCAGAATGCGCCCGTCGCCGACTCCCTCGTCGGCAAGATTCACTTCGGCAACACGCCGCTCGTGAAGTGGCTGCGCATCATCCCCGCGCTGCAGGCGCTCAGCGCCTTCATCCTGTTGATCGCAGGCATCTACATCGTCCGTACGCGCGGCAACGCCGAGCGCGAGCGCGTGTGGGCCGGGATGGCGCGCGAGTCGGCGCACCAGCTGGGGACGCCGCTCTCGAGCCTCGCCGGCTGGATCGAGCTGCTCGAGGATCGCGCGCCCGATGAGGGAACCCTCAAAGCCGTGGGCAACATGCGCGCTGATCTCGAACGGCTCGACCGCGTCGCCCACCGCTTCGAGCGCATCGGCCGCGAGCCGCGGCGCGACTCCGTGAATGCGGCGGAGCTGATCGACCGGATCGCCGCCTACTTCCGTGCCCGTGTGCCCACGCTCGCACACGCGGTGCGCATCGAGGTGGACGCGCACCCGGGGACGGTCGACGTGCACGGTGACGCGGTACTCCTGGAGTGGGCGCTCGAGGTGCTCGTGAAGAACTCGATCGACGCGCTCGCCGGACGCGGCGGCACAATCCGGCTCGGCGCGATCCCGCGGCCCGAGGGCGGCGCCTGCCTCCGTGTCACGGACGACGGCCCGGGCATCCCACGCGAGCTTCGCGGTCGCATCTTCGAGCCGGGCTTCTCCACGAAGACGAGCGGATGGGGGATCGGCCTCTCGCTCGCCCGGCGCATCGTCGAGGAGAATCACGGCGGCACGTTGCAGCTCGCCGCCGCGGATCGCGGCGCGACGTTCGAGATTATCTTACCCTGATGGACATCGCGACCGACGATCCGCTGCTCGAGGGGCTCAACCCGGCGCAGCGCGAAGCTGTGCTGCACGTGGACGGCCCACTGCTGGTGCTCGCCGGTGCGGGCTCGGGCAAGACCCGCGTGCTCACGACGCGCATCGCGCGTCTCATCGACCAGCACGGCGTCGACCCGAGCCGCATCCTCGCTGTCACGTTCACCAACAAGGCGGCGGGCGAGATGAAGGAGCGCATCGCCCGGCTGCTCGGCCGCGCCCCGACGGGAATGTGGGTGGGCACCTTCCACGCGATCGGCGCGCGCATGCTCCGCGCTGCGCCGCATCTCGTCGGCCGGACGGCGGCGTTCACGATCTACGATCAGGACGACACGCAGACGGTCGTGAAGCGCGTGATGGAGCGGAACAAGCTGAACGTGAAGCAGTTCACGCCGCGCGGTGTGCATGCGGCGATCTCCGACGCGAAGAACGCACTCGTCACGCCGGACGAGTATGCGAACCTCGCGATGGATCCGTTCTCGCGTGCCGTCGCGGTCGTCTATCGCGACCTCGGCGAGGCGCTCCGCGTCGCGAACGCGGTCGACTTCGACGATCTGCTCGTCCTGCCGGTGCGGCTGCTCGCCGAGAACCCCGGCGAGCTCGAGAAGTATCGCCGGAAGTTCCGCTATCTCCTCGTCGACGAGTACCAGGACACGAACCGCGCGCAGTACCAGTTCGTGAAGCTGCTCGCGGGCGGCCACGGCAATCTCTGCGTCGTCGGCGACGACGACCAGTCGATCTACGGCTGGCGCGGAGCGGACATCCGGAACATCCTCGACTTCAACAAGGATTTCCCGGAAGCGCACGTCGTGCGCCTCGAGGCAAACTACCGCAGCACGCCCGAGGTGCTCGATCTCGCGAACGTCGTGATCAGCGCCAACAAGGGCCGCATGGGGAAGACGCTGCGCCCGACGCATCGCAGCGGCGAGCGCGTCACCGCCGCCCGCTGCCTCGACGAGCGCGACGAGGCGGAGTTCATTGTCGAAGAGCTCGTCGCGCGGCGCGCGCAGTCGTCCTCGCTCACCCTGCGCGACGTCGCGATCCTCTATCGCACCAACGCTCAGAGTCGCGCACTGGAAGAGGCGCTGCGGAAGCGCGTGCTTCCGTATCGTATCGTCGGCGCGGTTCGGTTCTACGACCGGCGCGAGATCCGCGACCTCATGAGCTACCTCAAGCTCGTCGCGAACCCGGCGGACGACGAGGCGTTCCGGCGCGCGATCGCCGTGCCGAAGCGTGGGCTCGGCGAGGCGACGATAGAGCAACTGTCCGGCGTGGCGCGCGCTGCCGGCGTGCCGATGCTCGCCGCCGCCGTGCGTCCCGACCTCGTCGCCGCGCTGCGTCCGGCGGCGCGCGGCGCGCTCCTCGAGTTCGCCGCACTGATCACGCGGTTCCGCGAGACGGCGCGTGAAGCGGCGGTCGACGAGCTGCTGCGCGAGATCGTCGATGCGATCCGCTACGCCGAGTACCTACGCGCCGAGGGACCCGAGTCGGCGGACCGCCTCGACAACGTGCGAGAGCTGATCACGGGCGCCGCGGAGACCGTCGCCGACGAGGAAGGAGAGGTCGGCCTCACTCCGCTCGACCACTTCCTTCAGCGCGCCATGCTCGTGTCCGAGCTCGACAAGCTCGGCCCCGACGCCGACGCCGTCACGCTGATGACGCTGCACAACGCGAAGGGCCTCGAGTTCCCGATCGTGTTCATCAGTGGTCTCGAGGATGGGCTCTTTCCGCTCGCGAAGGCGTACGACGATCCCGCGCTCCTCGAGGAGGAACGACGTCTCTTCTACGTCGGCATCACGCGCGCCGAGCGGAAGCTGTATCTCACCCACGCCGAAGAGCGGCGCCGCAACGGCGAGTTCATGCCGTCCAAGGCGTCGAGCTTCCTCGTCGCCATTCCCGAGGACATGCTCGAGCAGCGCATGACGATCAAGGTGCGCAGCTCCGGCCGCTCGTTCATGCACTCGCTCGGCGGCGGCAGTCAGTGGGGCAACTCGCGCAAGCGTGACACGGCCGCCACGCTGCGCACCGCGTACCTGGATGACGACGCCTTCCCGCCCAGCGCGGCGGCGCGGCGCCCGGGCACGCCGGTCTCGCGTCCGACGGGCTTCGACGACGCCGAGGCGTCGCAGGACGCTGCCGTCATCGCGGTCGGATCACGTGTACGGCATCGGAAGTTCGGTTCGGGCGTCATCGCCGAGCTCGCGGGAGTCGGACGAGATCTCAAGGCGAAGATCGACTTCGACGACCAGACGATCGGTCGCAAGACGCTCGTCGTCGCGCAGGCCAACCTCGAACGGGACATCGACTAGTGGCGGTCACAATCGATGACGTGCGGCACATCGCCTCGCTCGCGCGGCTCGGGCTCTCCGAGCCGCGAGCCGCGGCGATCGTGAACGAGCTGAACACGATCCTCGCCCACATGGACGAGCTGGCGAAGGTGGACACGGCGGGGGTGCAGGAGGCGATCGGCGTCGGCGCCGAGGGTCTGCCGGTGCGAAAGGATCACGGACCGCCCTTTCCGCTCGCCCGCTCGCTCGATGCCTTCGCGCCCAGCATGCGCGACGGATTCTTCCTCGTCCCGCGATTGTCGACGCACGAGTCGACGGAGGAATCGTGACCGCACGCTCCTGCGCCGTCGTCCGCGAGGAGACCGCCGCCGGCCGCGCCACCGCGTCCGATACGGTGAGCACCGCCATCGACCGGGCGCGCGAGGTCGGCGCCGGTCGCGATGGTCTCAACGTGTTCGTCTGGCGCGACGACGACGACGCGAAATCCCAGGCGGCATCGATCACCGACCGTCTCGCCGACACGAAGCCCGGAGCACTGCTCGGCGTCCCCGTGGCGATCAAGGACAACATCGCCACGCTCACCATGCCGACGACCTGCGGGTCGAAGATCCTCGAGGGCTACGTGAGCCCCTATGAGGCGACGGTCGTCAAGCGCCTCCGCGCGGCGGGCGCGATTCCGTTCGGCAAGACGAACATGGACGAGTTCGCGATGGGCTCTTCGACGGAGCACAGCGCGTACGGGCCAACGAGGAATCCGATCGCGCCGGATCGCGTGCCGGGCGGATCGTCCGGAGGCTCCGCCGTCGCCGTCGCGTCCGGGATCGTCTCGATCGCCCTCGGCTCGGAGACCGGCGGCTCGGTGCGCCAGCCCGCGGCGTTCTGTGGCATCGTTGGCGTGAAGCCGACGTACGGACGCGTGAGCCGCTTCGGGCTCGTCGCATTCGCGTCGTCACTCGATCAGGTCGGCGTCTTCGGCGCCACCGTCGACGACGCGGCGCGCGGGCTCGGCGCCATCGCCGGACACGATCCGATGGATTCCACCTCGGCGGACATCGCCGTGCCGGAATACCACGCCGGTGCCAACGCCGACGTGAAGGATCTCGTCATCGGCCTCCCGAAGGAGTATTTCCCGGCCTCGCTCGACCCGGAGATCCGTCGCCTGTGCGACGCGGCGGTCGATCGCCTGCGCGGACTCGGCGCGACGGTGAAGGAGGTGTCGCTGCCGCACACCGATCTCGCGATCCCGGTCTACTACATCGTCGCCCCCGCGGAAGCGTCGTCGAACCTCGCGCGGTTCGACGGCGTGCGCTACGGATTCCGCCTCGAGGGCGACGGATTGCGCGGAATGTACGAGGCGACGCGTTCCAAGGGCTTCGGCCGGGAAGTCACGCGGCGCATCCTGCTCGGGACGTACGTGCTGAGTGCCGGCTATTACGACGCCTACTATCGCAAGGCGCAGCAGGTGCGCACGCTCATCGCGGACGACTTTCGCCGCGTGTTCGAATCGGGCGTCCATGTCCTCTTCACGCCGACGGCGCCATCTCCGGCGTTTCCGATCGGCGCCATCTCCGATCCGTACGAGATGTACCTGAGCGACATCTTCACCGCGACCGCGAACCTCGCCGGCGTGCCGGCCATGTCGCTGCCGATCGGGCGCATCGGCGGACTGCCGGTCGGCGGCCAATTCCTCGCCTCGCACTTCGACGAGGCTCGCATGTTCACGGCCGCGTACGCGCTCGAGCGCGCGCTCGGTGCGGAGGCGCACGCATGACTGCTACGGCCACTGCACCCACCACCGCGCTCGATCGCTGGGAGATGGTCGTCGGCCTCGAGGTGCACGTGCAGCTCAAGACGCGCACCAAGGTCTTCTGCAGCTGTTCCGCCGACTTTGGCGCGGCGCCGAACGCCAACACCTGTCCGATCTGCCTCGCGCTGCCCGGCGCGCTCCCCGTGCTGAACGAGCGCGCCGTGGGTCTCGCCACGCGCGCCGCGCTCTCGCTGAACTGCGCGGTGCAGCCGGTCTCGATCTTCGCGCGCAAGAACTACTTCTATCCGGACCTGCCGAAAGGCTATCAGATCTCGCAGTTCGACAAGCCGCTCGCGCTCGACGGCTGGATCGAGATCGGCGCGCGCGCGGGCGGCGCGCCGATCCGCATCGGGATCACGCGCGTGCACATGGAGGAGGACGCCGGCAAGTCGATTCACGATCGGTTCTCCGGCGCAACCGCGATCGACCTCAATCGCTCCGGCGTGCCGCTGATCGAGATCGTGAGCGAGCCCGACATCCGTTCGGCCGAGCAGGCGGGCGCTTACCTCCGTGTCCTCAAGCAGATCCTCGAGTATGTCGACGTCAGCGACGTCAACATGGAGGAGGGCAGCCTGCGCGTCGACGCCAACGTCAGTGCTCGCCGCCGCGGCGAGACGAAGCTCGGCACCAAGACCGAAGTAAAGAACATGAACTCGTTCTCCGGCGTCGAGCGGGCGCTGGAGGTGGAGTTCGCGCGCCACGTCGGCGTGCTCGAGGCAGGGGGCGCGATCGAGCAGCAGACGATGCTCTGGGACGGCAGCACGGTTCGCCCCGCCCGCTCGAAGGAGGGCAGCCACGACTACCGCTACTTCCCGGAGCCCGACCTGCCGCCGCTCATCCTCGCGCCCGAGTGGATCGAGCAGGTGCGGAAGGACCTGCCCGAGCTCCCCGCGGCGCGCCGCGCTCGATTCGCCGAGGAGTACAAGCTCGGCGAGTACGACGTCGAGGTGCTGACGGCGAATCCGCGTCTCGCCGACTACTACGAGTCCGTCGCGCGCGCGCACGGCGAGCCGAAGGCGGCGGCGAACTGGGTGATGGGCGAGGTGATGGCGACCCTCAAGACGTCGGGCGAGGACATCGCGCGCTTCCGCGTGCGTCCCGCCGATCTGGCGTCGCTGCTAAATCTCGTGCGCGACGGCGTCGTGAGCCACACAGCGGCCAAGCAGATCTTCGGGCGCATGGTCGCCACGGGCGATCCGCCGGCGCAGATCGCCGAGCGAGAGGGGCTCGTGAAAGTGGACGACGACGCGCAGCTCGCCGCCTGGCTGGACGAGGTGATCGCCGAGAATCCCGCCGAGGCGGAGCGCTACCGCAACGGCGAGAAGCGGCTGCAGGGAGTGCTCATCGGCGCGGTGATGAAGAAGTCGAAGGGACGCGCCGATCCCCGCAAGCTCAATCAGCTGCTCACGGCGCGCTTCGCGTCGTAGAGCGGCACGGCGAGCGCACGCGCGTAACCGAGCATCGAGGTCGGGAGCCCGAAGTGGCGCTCGGCCTCGGCGCGGGCCAGCTCCGCGCCGCCGACGCGGAGCGCCTCGCGCCGCACCCGCTTCGCGCGCCGCAGCGCCTCGTCACCCGAAGGATCCTGCGCGAACGGCCGCGACCCCTCGAACTTCGTCAGGAAGTCGATGATCGCGTCGTAGGCGTGGTCGAGGTACCGACTCACCTCCACGTCGCTCAGGTCCCAGCGGCTGTTCTCCTTCATCAAACCGAAGATCCGCTGCCACCCTTCGTTGTCCGCGACGTGCACCATCCCGCGGAAGATTCGCCGGTTGGTCTGGGTGCTGAAGATCGTCGGGCTGAGGATGCGGTCGAGCAACGCATCGGCGCGCGAGTGGTCGAGCAGGATGAGATCGCGTGCCTGTCGGGCGCACGCCGGTCCGAGATGCGTCTCGAAGCGGCTCTCCCAGTAGCTGTGCCCGAGTGAAGACGTGCTCGCCGTGACCGCGAGCTGTTTCGGCACGAAATGATTGTGGGCGATCGCGTCCGCGGCGAGATGGGCCAGGTACCCGAGCGCGAACGCGCGAAGAGGACCCTCCGGCGCTTCGGAATGCACCTCCAGTCCCACCGTCCAGGAATGACAGTGGCGGCCGGTCGGGACGTACTTCTTCGCCATGCTCGTGTCGGCGGCGATCGATCCGTACAGGAAGTCGTACGGGAACGCGCGGAGCAGCTCCGCGACGACGCCGGGCAGCTGCGGCAACGAGCGGAGCACCGCCTCGCCGAGATAGACGTGCGTGCCCGGAGTCCAGGCGTAGGCCGCATGCGGAAGCAGGACGATCAGCAGCAGTGCGGCCGCGACGAGGCCGGCCAGGCGAACGGCCGGCCGGCCAGCGCGCCGGATCTCGCGCCTAGACGCCCAACCGGCGGCGCTGTCGGCGAATCGCCTTGCGCAGGTCGCGAAGCTCGTGCTGAACGAGACCGTTGATGCGATCGCGCGCTTCACCCACCGTTTCCCGAACCTCGCGTTCGATCCGCTCGGTTGGGATCTGATCGATGAGGTCACTCCCGTGCTCGCGTGCCCAGCGCGCGCCAGCGGCGCTCGCCGCCATCGCGCCGAGTCCCGCCCGTTTCGCTCCGCGGAACACCGGGCCGACCGGTCGCGAGCCGGATGGACCGCGACGAAAGAGCAGGATGGCGGTAGCGCCGATCGCCGCGCCGATGAGGGCCGCGGTGAGCAGGTCGTACTGGGCATCACGCCCAATCTCGCCGTCGCGGACGGACTCGCGGACGCGTGGCCCCCGCTTCGGGCTGGTCGGGATCGCTGTACCCATCGTCGTTCTCCTCCGGCGTCGGACCCGGAGCGCCGAGCGCCTCGGCCCCCGGTTCCTCGGTGTGAAGCGCGGCGGCTCCAGTGCGCACACCGCGCACCGTCGACGCCGTCGCGATGAACATCGTCTCCGCCTCCTCCTGCACGACCTCCAGCAGCGCGTTGAACTCCCCGATCCGCTGCTCCGTCAGCGCCATCGCCTGCTGCAGCCGCTGGTTCGCCGCCGCGATGGTCGCGTTCACCTGCTGCACGTCCGTGCGCACCGAGGTCGTGATGTAATTCACGTTGTCGGCGATCGCGCTCGCGTGGCGCATCAATGGATTGATGTCGCCGTACACCTTGTCCAGCAGCTCGCTGGTCTTCTTGTAGCTCTTCCGGAAGTTCCACGCGGCTGGCACCAGCGCGACCGTCAGCACCAGGATGGCGATCGTCATCAGTCCGCTCGCCACCGCGCTCGTCTTCTCGAACCAGCCGCGCTCATTCCCGACCTGCCGCATCAGCACGGTGTCGGGGAACTGCGCCGCCTGCACCAGCAGCCACGCGCCCGCATGCGCGAACGAGACGGTCATTGCTACCCTGGGCTAGAGGAGTGGGCTGCCCGCCCCGCCCGCGTGGACCACGATCGCCACAGCCGTGTGCAAGGGCAGGGCCAACGCAAGAGAGCGCTCGGCCATCGTACCCTGCGTTGCGATCGCATGTCAAGCGCGTCGAATGGTCCGACGAGCGGATCTCGGCGCGAAGAGTGCAGTGCCTGCGCGCCCACGCACCGCGCGCAACGCCGCCGCTTGACCCTCAACCGCACGCCGGGGATGTTTCCCGGTTCCTCCATTCCGGGCGCGACGGTCTGCGCCCACCCATCGCACCACTTCCATGAGCGCACAGCAGTTCGTCGTCCAGGGCGGTCACACGCTCTCCGGCCGCATCCGCCCCTCCGGCAACAAGAACGCTGCCCTGCCGATCGTCGCTGCCTCGCTGCTGTGCGAGGAGCCGGTGCATCTCGAGAACGTGCCGCGCATCCGCGACGTGGAGACGCTCGTCGATCTCATCAAATCGATCGGCGCCAGTGCCGAGTGGACCGCGCGGAACGCACTCACGATCCACGCGAAGCAGCTGCGGGCGACCGAGCTCGACCCCGCGCTCTGCCGGAAGATCCGCGCGTCCATCCTGCTCGCCGGTCCGCTGCTCGCGCGCTGCGGCGAGATCGAGCTGCCTCCGCCGGGCGGCGACGTCATCGGCCGCCGCCGCGTCGATACGCACTTTCTCGCCCTCCAGCAGCTCGGCGCGAGCTTCCAGCTCGACGACGCATTCATCCTGCGGGCGAAGCGTCTCCGCGGCGCCGACGTCTTCCTCGACGAGCCGAGTGTCACGGCGACCGAGAACGCCCTCGCCGCTGCCGTCGCGGCGGAAGGGACGACGGTACTCCGCAACGCCGCCAGCGAGCCCCACGTCCAAGACCTCGCGAAGTTTCTCGTCGCCATGGGCGGCAGCATCGAGGGGATCGGGACGAACACCATCACGATTCACGGTGGACGCCCGCTCCGCGGCTGCCGGTACGAGATCGGCCCGGATCACATCGAGGTCGGCTCGTTCATCGGGCTCGCCGCGGTCACACGGTCGGAGATCACGATCGAGCGCGCCGGCGTTCAGCATCTGCGCTCCACGCTCATGGGGTTCGAGCGCCTCGGCGTCGTCTGCCGCGTCGAGGGAGAGGACCTCGTCGTCCCCGGTAAACAGGAGATGGTCATCCGCAGCGACCTCGGTGGCGCCGTGCCGAAGCTCGAGGACCAGCCCTGGCCGGCCTTCCCGGCGGATACGATGTCCATCGCCCTCGTCACCGCGACGCAGTGCGAGGGCGTCATCGTCATCCACGAGAAGATGTTCGAGTCGCGCCTCTTCTTCGTCGACAAGCTGATCGGGATGGGCGCCAAGATCGTGCTCTGCGATCCGCATCGCGCGGTCGTCGTCGGACCGACGAAGCTCCACTCCGGTCGCGTGGAGTCTCCCGACATCCGCGCCGGCATGGCGATGCTCCTCGCGGCGCTCTGCGCCAAGGGGGAGAGCATCATCGACAACGTAGGCCAGATCGAACGCGGGTACGAGCGAATCGACGAGCGGCTCCGCGCGCTCGGCGCCAAGCTCGAGCGCGTCGAGGACCGCCGCTTGAAGTGACGACGTCAGTACCTTCGCCGGCCCCGGTCCTCGAGGCCGAGGTCGTCGAATCGTTCGCCGAGCTGGGTATCACCGCGTTCACGACCGGTCGCGCCGCCGGAAGCTTCGGCACCCAGTCCGACGAGCCGGTGCACGACGTCATGGCGAGATGGAGCGCGCTGCGGGGACGGCTCGGTGGCGCGCGACTCGCCACGGCTGCCCAGGTGCATGGTGGCACCGTGCTCGTGCACCGCGCGGGATGGGAGGGCTGGCTTCGCGGCGATTCGGCTGACGGCCATCTCGCGCTTGCCGCGGGCACCGCGATGGCCGTCACCGTCGCCGACTGCGTCCCCGTCTTCATCGCCCATCCCTCGGGCGCGACGGCGATCCTGCACTCGGGTTGGCGAGGTACCGCGGCGCGCATCACCGAGCGGGCAATCCGACGCCTCGAGGGGTTCGGCCTCGCGCCGGACGAGCTGCGCATTCATTGTGGACCCGCCATCTGCGGCCGGTGCTACGAGGTCAGCGCCGACGTCGCGCTGCAGTTGACCGGACGCGATCCTGGTCACGCCGTTACCGTCGACCTGCGGGATCTCATCACACGCCAGGCACTTCATCTCGGTGTCCGACACGTCTCGTCCAGCCCGTACTGCACGCGGTGCGACAACGATCGATTCTTCTCGCATCGCGCAGGCGATCGGGGCCGGCAGCTCGGGGTCATCCACGCGCCCGCCTGACATCGCAACTCGCGCCGCAACTTGACCCGGCCTTTCGCCGGTCTTAGTTTGAATGCTGCGAGCGGACTTCGGGCCGGCCGCGAAATGTGGGGGATGCTCCCCACATTTTTTTATTCTCTAAAGTTGCCTAGAGACAACATGAGCGACGAGCTGGAACATGTTGTCGTAGAAGGTCTTGACGAGATCGGCTACGATCTCGTCGAGCTTCGAAAGGGCGGATCGCGGTCGCGGCCGGTGCTCGAGGTTCGCATCGATCGGCGCGATGGCGAGAAGGTGACGGTCGACGACTGTGCACGCGCATCACGTGAACTGGAGGCGCGGCTCGAGTCGAGCGCGCTGGTCGCCGAGCGGTATGTGTTGCAGGTGTCGTCACCGGGCGAGCGTCCCTTGCGGACACCCGCCGAGTGGCGGCGCTTCGTCGGTCGCTGGGCCAATGTGCTGGCACCCGATTTCGGTGGCCGGTTCGAGGCGGTGATCGGCGATGTGGACGAGCAGGACGGCGAGGCGGTCGTCACGCTCCGTCCGGAGCATGGAGAGGCGAAGCGGATTCCGCTCGCTGCGGTCAAGGAGGCGCGGCTGGCGTTTCGCTTCTAACAGGCATGAGTGCACGGGCTGCCGATCTCGGCGAGCCCTTTTCCGCGAGGTTTTGGATGGTCAGTTCCGCAGAGATGTTGGCCGCGTTCCGCGAGCTCTCGAACTCGAAGCAGCTCGATCGTACGGAGCTGTACGGCCTGCTGCAGGACGGGTTCATGGCCGCGCTGGCGAAGAAGTACGGCCCCACCGTCCAGGCGGAGGTCGACATCGACGACTCACGTGGTGAGATCCGCATCGTACTCCTCAAAACCGTCGTCGAGACGGTCGAGGACTCGGCGCGCGAGATCTCCCTCGAGGAGGCGAAGATCTTCGATGAGGGCTTCGAGCCCGGCGACGTCATGGAGGAGCCGCTCGATTTCACCGTGTTCGGTCGCGCGGCCATCCAGGCGGCCAAGCAGCGCATCATTCAGCGCGTGCGTGAAGGCGAGCGCACCAAGATCCGCGACGAGTTCGCGTCTCGCGTCGGCGATCTGCTCTCGGGCGAGATCCAGCAGATCGAGCGCGGTAAGCTCGTGGTCATGCTCAACAAGTTCCGCGAGGCCGAGGCGATCATCCCCTACCGCGAGCAGAACCATCGCGAGCATTTCCACCAGGGCGAGCCGATCCGCGCCGTGCTCAAGCGCGTCGAGGAAACGCCCAAGGGTCCACGGCTGATTCTGAGCCGCGCCGACGGTCTGTTCGTCAAGGCGCTGTTCAAGCTCGAGGTGCCCGAGATCCAGCAGAACATCGTGGAGATCAGGGCGACCGCGCGCGAGGTCGGCAGCCGGACCAAGATCGCCGTCTTCTCCCGCGACGACAGCATCGATCCCGTCGGGGCGTGCGTTGGCCTCAAGGGCTCGCGCGTGCAGACGGTCGTCAACGAGCTCGGTGGCGAGCGAATCGACATCGTGCCCTGGTCTTCGGACCCGGAGCGCTTCGCGAAGCTCGCACTCGCACCGGCCAAGGTGGCACGCGTCTTCAGCGACGCCGTCAGCAAGACGATCCAGGCGGTCGTCGACGAGGACCAGCTCTCGCTCGCCATCGGCCGCAACGGGCAGAACGTGCGCCTCGCGTCGGAGCTCACCGGCTGGAAGATCGACCTCTATTCGAGTCGCGAGTGGCTGGAGAAGGGCGGTGCCGAGCAGCTCTTCGCGCCCCTCCCGGGGGAGGCGGAGAGCGATGCTGCCGCCGACGTTCCGCTCACCGAGCTCGCGGGGATGCATCCCGCGACGGTCGCGGTGCTGAACGAGGCCGGGTACCGCACGCTGAACGACATCATCGACCTCGAGCGCGAGGACTTCCTGCGTCTCGCTGGCATCGCGCCCGAGGAGGCCGACCGCATCATGTCGCTTCTCGACGAGCTCACGACGGAAGACACGCCGGCGGAAGGTGAAGTGCGCTCGCCGAACAGCGCGTCGGCGGAGTAGGGATGGATGCCGCCGCGCACGGTCGGCTGCTTCGGCTGGTCGGGCTCGGGCTCCGCGCGCGGGGCGCCGTCGTCGGCGTCGAACGGGTTCGTGAAGGGGTCAAGAAGAACAAGGTCGCATTCGCCATCGTCGCGGCCGATGCGTCGCGCAATAGTCTGGACAAGATCGTCCCGCTTCTGAATGCCAGGCGGGTTAGATTCATCGAAGTACCGAGTGCCGCCGAGCTTGGCGGAGTGGCGGGTCGCGAATCCGCTGCGGTCGTCGGCATCGTGGATCGACAGCTCGCGAAAGGGATTCGCGACCTGGTGGAGTCGGGCTCCGAGAGAGCCCCATAGGAGGGTGGTTTGAGCAAGCTTCGCGTACACGACATGGCTGGGGAGTTCGGGATTTCTGCCGACGAAGTGATGGGATTGCTTCGTCAGATGGATGTACCCGTGCGCAGCCACCTGAGCCCGCTCACGGACGACCAGGTCGCGCGAGTGCGCGCCCGGTGGGAGCGGGAGAAGCGGGTTCGTGCCGAGCGTCAGGCGGCACCGCCCGCGCCTGCCCGTCGTCGTCGCGGCGCTGCCACCGCAGCCGTCGCGGCGGAGCCGGCGCCGGTCGTTCCTGAGGCTGCCGACGCCAGCGGTCACGTTCGTCGCCGTCGCAAGGCTGCGGACGTCGCCGCTGCCGCCGCAGAGGTCGCGGCAGAGCAGGCCGCCGCCGACGCCGCCGCTCAGCAAGCCGCCGAAGCCGCTGCGGCCGAACGCGCCGAGGCGGACCGGCGCGAGGCCGAACGCCAGGAGGCCGAACGCGCTCGTGCCGCGGCTGCGGCTCAGGCGGCCGCCGCGGCACAGGCCGAGGCACAGGCGCAGGAGCAGGAAACCGCCGAGGAGCCGTCCCCCGCGCAGGAAACTGCGGCCGCGGAGCCGCAGCGCCCCGCCGCCCCGCGCCCAGCGGGGGCGCTCGCTCCGGCGGCGGGAGGCGATCGCCCGCGCCCGCGTCCGATCACCCCCGGTGCGCCGCGCCCGCGTCCGGTCACCGCCGGATCGCCCTTTCCGCCGCGCCCGGTCGCATCCGCCTCGCCCGGCGGTTTCGGCGGCGCGACGCGCACCCCCGAGCGTCGTCCTGGCCCCGGCGGCGGTGCGCCGCAGACCGGTGCCGGCATCGGTGCCGGCGGCGCCAATCGCAACGTCCGCAAGAAGGGCAAGCGTGGAGCGGTCGATCAGGAAGCGGTGGACGCCAACATCGCGAAGACGATGGCCTCCATGCGCGGCGCGCCCACGCGCGGCGGTCGCATCGACCGGCGCGGCATCCGCGAGGAGGCCGAGGCGATGCGCGCCGCCGAGGTGGAGCGCGAGAAGAAGCTCGTCCGCGTCAACGAGTTCATCACGGTCAGCGAGCTCGCGCAGATCCTCAAGGTCTCGCCGACGGAGATCGTCGGTTTCGCGTTCAAGAATCTCGGCCTCATGATCACGGTCAATCAGCGTCTGGACTTCGACCAGATCGAGCTGATCGCCGGCGAGTTCGGCTTCCAGGCCGTTCGCGAGGACGAGTATCAGGCCGAGGAGGTTGGCGCGGCGGTCGCGGACGAGCCGCAAGACCTCGTGCCGCGTCCCCCGGTCGTCACGATCATGGGACACGTCGACCACGGGAAGACGTCGCTGCTGGACTACATCCGCAAGGCGAACGTCGTGGCGGGCGAGGCGGGCGGCATCACACAGCACATCGGTGCCTATCACGTCCAGCTGCCCGGCGGCAAGATGATCACCTTCCTCGACACGCCGGGTCACGAAGCGTTCACCGCGATGCGCGCGCGCGGTGCGCAGGTCACCGATGAGGTGATCCTCGTCGTGGCGGCCGACGATGCGGTGATGCCGCAGACGATCGAGGCGATCTCCCACGCCAAGAACGCCGGCGTGCCGATGATCGTCGCGATCAACAAGATCGACTTGCCGCAGGCGAACCCGATGAAGGTGAAGCAGGATCTCCTTCAGCACGGGGTCGTGCTCGAGGAGTTCGGCGGCACGACGCTCAGCACGGAGATCTCCGCCAAGAAGGGGACGAACGTCGACGAGTTGCTGGAGCAGGTGCTCCTCCAGGCGGAGCTCCTCGATCTCAAGTCGAACCCGCACAAGCGCGCCACCGGAACGGTCGTCGAAGCCCAGCTCGATCCGGGGAAGGGTCCGGTGGCCACGGTGCTCGTGCAGAGTGGTACGCTCAACGTCGGCGACGACTTCATCGTCGGGATGTTCTCGGGCCGCGTCCGCGCGATGCTCGACGAGCGTGGCAAGCCGGTGAAGTCCGCCGGACCGGCAATCCCGGTACAGGTGCTCGGCATGACGGGCGTGCCAATGGCGGGCGACCAGATGCTCGTCGTCGAAGATGCGACGGCGGCGCGTGAGGTCGCGCAACGCCGCGAGCGGCTCGACCGCGAGGCCAAGAGCCGGCGCTCGACGCGGGGTGTCACGCTCGAGGACTTCATGGCGCAGTCGGCGTCGGGCGACGTCCGTGCCTTGCGCATCCTGATTAAGGCGGACCAGGGCGGGCCGGCGGAAGCCCTCGCCGACGCGCTGAGTCAGCTCGGTACCAGTGAGGTGAAGGTCGAGGTCGTCCATCGCGGCGTCGGCGCGATCACCGAGAGCGACATCCTGCTCGCGCGCGCGTCGGGCGCGATCATCATCGGCTTCCACGTGCGCCCGGACAACAACGCGCGCGCGGCAGCCGAGCGTGAGAACGTCGACATCAAGCTCTATCGCATCATCTACGAGGCGGTCGCGGACGTGCGTGCCGCCCTCGAAGGGATGCTGCGTCCCGAGGAGCGCGAGGTCGTGCTCGGCGAGGCCGAAGTGCTCGAGACGTTCAAGGTGCCGAAGATCGGCGTCATCGCCGGTTGTGCGGTGCGCACGGGCCTTATCCGCCGTGACGCGCGCGTCCGCGTCATTCGCGACGCGATCGAGGTATACGAGGGAAGCATCGCCTCGCTGCGCCGCTTCAAGGACGACGTGAAGGAAGTCCGCGAAGGCTTCGAGTGCGGTATCGGCATCGAGAACTTCAACGACCTCAAGGTGGGCGACCGCATCGAGTGCTACCGCACCGAGGAAGTGGCCCGCACGCTCGAATCGGCTCCGCAGGGCTGATCACGGTACGGCGTGGGTCGGGCACGCAAGTGTGCCCGGCTCGCCCCACCTCCGCTCCGGTGACCCGTGTCTCCTGACCATCATCGATCCGAACGCGTCGCCGCGGCGATGCGCGAGGAGATCGCGACCTTTCTCGCCAACGACGCGAAGGATCCGCGCATCATGGGCCTCGTCACCGTCACGGCGGTCGACGTCAGTCGCGACCTGCGCCACGCGACGGTCTTCGTCAGCGTGCTCGGCTCCGAATCGCAGCGCGCCGCGACGTTCGACGGGCTCGCCGCCGTGGCGGCGCATCTTCGCGGCCGAGTGGGCCGCGCGCTGCGGCTCCGCGTCGCGCCGGAGATCGAGTTCCGCAACGACGAGAGCATCGCGCACGCCGCCAAGATCGAACAACTCCTCGCGCAGGTGCGTCGCGAGCTTCCCGCCGACGCGGGCGATACGTCTCCTCCGCCCGGCAATGAGGCAGTCGACGACTGACGGCCTGCTGCTCGTCGACAAGCCGGCCGGAATGACGTCGCACGACGTCGTGCTCGCCGCGCGGCGAGCATTCGGCGAGTCCCGCATCGGACACGCCGGCACGCTCGATCCGTTCGCCACTGGCTTGCTCGTCCTCTTGCTCGGCCGCGCGACTCGCCTGCTCCCGCACCTCGACGGAACTCCCAAGGTGTACGAGGCGACGATCGTGCTCGGTCGCGAAACCGAGACGGATGATCTGCACGGCGCCGTACTGAGAACCGCGCCGCCACCTGGCGACGACGCGATCGCCGACGCGATCGCGCAGCTCACCGGACCGCTCGAACAGGTCCCGCCCATCTACTCCGCGAAGCGTGTCGGTGGTCGGCGCGCGTACGACGCGGCGCGCGCCGGTGTGGCCCTCGAGCTCGCACCGGCTCGCGTGGAGGTGTTCGCCTGGCGCGACGTGGTGCGCGACGGCGACGCGCTCCGCGCCACGATCGAATGCGGAGGAGGCACGTATGTGCGCGCGCTGGCCCGCGATCTCGGGCGTCTCACCGGCAGCGCGGCGCATCTCGGCGCGCTGCGGCGTACGCGCAGCGGTCCGTTTCGCGTCGACGACGCGGTGACCGTCGACGACGTCCGACGCGGGAGTGCCGTGCTTCGCCCAGCGCTCGACGCATTGCCGACCATCCCGCATGTCACGCTCGACGAGGCCGACGCCGAGCGCGTCCTCCGTGGCATCGCCGTGCCGCGCACGGAGAGCGCGCCGCGAGCAGCGCTCATCGATGGGCGGAACGGGACGCTGCTCGCCCTCGCCGAGGCAGCCGACGATCGCTGGCAGCCGCGTGTGGTGATGCGGAAGGTCGGCTGAGCATGCTGGTGATCGGGGAACTCCAGCAGCTCGAGCTCCCGCCGAGCGTCGACGCGACCGTGCTGACCGTCGGCGCCTTCGATGGCGTGCACTGCGGCCATCAGGACGTGCTGGCCCGGCTCACCGCGCGTGCGAGGGAATCGGCGCGCGCCAGTCTGCTCGTCACGTTCGATCCGCACCCGCGCGAGGTGCTCGACCCCGAGAGAGCGCCCGCGTTGCTCACGACGCGCGACGAGAAGCTGGCGCTCCTCGAGCCCACGGGGCTCGACTACGTCGCGATGCTGCCGTTCACCGCGGAGCTCGCTCGTCGCTCGGCGACGGAGTTCGTGGATGAGGTGCTGATCGAGCGGTTCCGCATGGCGGAGCTGCTCGTCGGCCACGATCACGGGTTCGGCCGTGGCCGCGAGGGCGATCTTTCCCTGCTGCGGTCACTCGGGCGGAGTCGCGGTTTCCGGGTGGATCCGGTGCCGCCGGTGTTGACCGACTCCGGTGAAGCCATCAGCAGCACGCTCGTCCGGCGCGCGATCGCGAGCCACGACCTCGACCGCGCTCGCGTGCTCCTCGGTCGCTGGTACTCGGTGCGCGGTCTCGTCATCGCGGGCGCGGCACGCGGACGGCTGCTCGGCTTTCCCACGATCAACGTCGAGCCGGACTCGTCGCGAAAGCTGCTGCCGCCCGATGGCGTCTACGCCGTGCAGGTCGTTGGATCGCGCGGACGATTCGACGGTATGATGAATCTCGGCGGACGACCGACCTTCGGCGACGAGCGCCACACGCTCGAGGTGCACCTGTTCGACGCCATGGGCGACTTCTACGGTGACCGGGTCGATATCGCGTTCGTCGCACGGCTGCGTGACACGGTACGATTTCCGAGTCCCGACGCACTCGTGGCCCAGCTCCACCGGGACGCCGAGGCGGCTCGCCGCGCGTTGACGGGTCTCGCCGAGCCCGATAACCTTAATGGTTCCACGCACGTTCCTCCCTCCACTCCGTAGTCGCATGTCCAACCTGAAGTGGCGCCTGGCGTTGATCGGCGCCCTCGTGCTCGTCTCCACGTGGGCGCTCTTCCCTCGTAACGTGAAGGTCCGCCAGCGCCGCGCCGACGGCACCTTCTTCGACACCACGACGTATCGTGTGCCGCTCCGCAAGGGGCTGGACCTGTCGGGAGGGATGCACCTCGCACTCGAGGTCGACGATTCCAAGGGCGTCGTCGCCAACAAGGCCGAGGCGATCGATCGCGCGCTCAAGGTCGTGCGCACGCGCATCGAGGGCATGGGCGTGTCGGAGACGGTCATCCAGAAGGCGGGGAACGATCGCATCATCGTCGAGATCCCGGGCATCGACGATCGCGAGCGCGCGACCAACATGGTCCAGGACCAGGCCTTCCTCGAGTTCCAGATCACCGACAAGACCAACGGCTTCGAGAAGGCGCTGCCGCGACTCGATGGGCTGGCGAAGCAGAAGGGCGTCGGCGGCGCGACGATCGCGTCTGCCACGCCGTCCACGCCGAACGCGAGCACGGGGCTGAACGGGCTGCTCACGACCGGGAAGGATTCCGCGACGACGCCGGCCGGAGGGAAGACGGACAGCGCGAAGAAGGACAACCCGAAGAAGGACAGCGCGAAGACCGACAGCGCGAAGGCCGACAGCACAGTGCCGACCCCCACGGGGGGACCGATCTCCAAGCTGATCATGGCCGGTTCGATGCCCGGTCAGTTCGCCGTCGACCAGTCGCAGTTCGAGGCACTGCGAACGTTCTTCGCGGCGCCGGACGTGCAGCAGGCGCTGCCACCGGGCAAGGTCCTGCGATTCGGCAATGATTCGACGGTCATCGCGGGCAAGCCGTACCGGTTCCTCTATCTGCTCGACGAGCGCCCGATCATCACGGGCGAGTACATCACGGACGCGAAGCCCAATCAGAGTCCGCTCGAAGGCACGATCGTCGAGTTCACCCTGAACAACGAGGGTGGCCGTCGCTTCCAGCGCGAGACGGCGAAGCACGTGCACGACTACATGGCCATCGTGCTGGACAAGGTGGTCATGGGTGCGCCTCCGGTCATCAACAGCGCGATCGGTACGCGTGGGCAGATCGCCATGGGGCAGGGGCGCGATCTCCAGGCCGCACAGGATCTGGCGCTCGTGCTCAAGGCGGGTGCGCTTCCGGTGCCGCTCCGCGTCGCTGACACGCGCACGATCGGTCCTGGCCTCGGTCGCGACTCGATCAACAAGGCGCTGCTCGCCGGCGGGATCGCGCTCGTGCTGATCGTCGGCATCATGCTCGTCTACTACCGCTTCTCGGGACTGCTCGCGGTCGGTGGGCTCGCCCTCTACGTGCTCTACACGCTCGCGGCGCTCGCCGGGTTCGACGCGGTGCTCACGCTCCCCGGGATGGCGGGATTCATTCTCTCCATCGGCATCGCGGTCGACGCGAACGTGCTGATCTTCGAACGCATCCGGGAGGAGCTCGATCGCGGCAAGACGGTGCGAACCTCGATCGACGAGGGATTCCGTCACGCGATGAGCGCCATCGTGGACTCGAACGTCACGACCGTGCTCACGGCCATGGTGCTGTATCAGTTCGGAACCGGCCCGGTCAAGGGCTTCGCCGTCACCCTCATCGCCGGCATCGTCGCGTCGATGCTCACGTCGATCTTCGTCGTGAAGACGTTCTATCTCCTGTGGCTGAACCGCTCCCGCGGCGCCCAGACGCTGAGCATCTAAAGGCCTCTCATGCTGCGCATCCTGCACGATACGAAGATCGACTTCATCAAGTCCTGGCGTCTGGCGGTGGGCATCACGGCGGCCTTCATCGCGATCGGACTGATCGCCCTCGTGCTGCACGGTGGACTCAACCGGAGCGTCGAGTTCACCGGCGGCACGCTGATGCAGCTCGAGTTCGCCCAGCCGCCGAACGTCGCCGACATCCGCTCGACGGTGGATGCGGCAGGCTACCCGGGCTCGGAGATCCAACAGTTCGGTACGACGCGGGAGTTCACCGTCCGGGCCGCCGGCCACGCGGCGTCGTCCGGCACCCAGGTGCAGAACGCGGCCTCCGAGATCAAGGCGGCGCTCCAGCGCAAGTTCGGCGCGGCCAACGTCCGCGTTGCGCGCGAGGAGATCGTCAGCCCGCGCGTTGGTGACGAGTTCAGTCGCAACGCGATGATCGCGATCCTCATCTCGCTCGGCATCACTCTGGTCTATCTCGCGATCCGCTTCGAGTGGCGGTTCGGCGTGGCTGCCGTCATCGCGACCGTGCACGACCTGCTCAGCACGCTCGCGTTCCTCGCGATCATGCGGCTCGAGGTCTCGCTCACCGTCGTCGCGGCGCTCCTCACCGTCATCGGGTACTCGCTCAACGACACGATCATCATCTTCGATCGTGTGCGCGAGAACATGAAGAAGGCCCGTCCGGAGCCCCTCTACGCCGTGCTCAATCGCTCGATCAACGAGACGTTGCCGCGCTCGGTGCTCACCCACGTCACGGTCGCGACCGCGACGTTCTCGCTGCTTCTCTTCGCGGGTGAGGTCATCAGGCCATTCTCGTGGATCATGCTGTTCGGTATCGTCACCGGGACGTTCAGCTCGATCTACATCGCCGCTCCGGTCCTGCTCTGGGTCGAGCAGCGCTGGCCACGATCGCACGGCGGCAAGCAGGGCCCGAGTCCGCGCAGCGCGAGCGCGCCGCCCCCACGTCCGTCGACGCCACGAGCTCCCGTTGGTGCCCGGTAGACCGACCCGTCACCCGATGTGTCCTGCGAACCGCCGCCTCGCGCGGCGGTTCGTGCATGCGTGATGGAGTTCATCGACAGCCACGTCCACCTCGCCGACCCCGCGTTCGACGCCGACCGTGATGCGGTGGTCGAGCGCGCGCGCCGGACCGGCGCTTCCGCGCTCGTCTGCATCGGCGAGTCGCTCGACGCGGCGCGCCGCTCGCGCGAACTCGCGGAACGCTTCCCCGGCGTCTGTTATCACACCGCCGGCGTACATCCCCACGATGCGGCGACCTTTGATCCGGCGCGTGACCTCGATGCCATCCGTGCCGAGGTCGCGAGCGGCGCCGTCGCCATCGGGGAGTGCGGGCTCGACTACCACTACGATCACTCGCCGCGCGAGCGCCAGCGCGCGACGTTCGGCCACCAGCTCGCACTCGCGGCCGAGCTCCGGCGACCGGTCGTGGTGCACACGCGCGAGGCCGAGCACGACACGCGCGTCATGGTGGAGGAGGCGGGACGAGGCGGCGTCGTCGGTGTGCTGCACTGCTACACCGGCTCGCTTGCGCTCGCCGAAGCCGCCCTCGCAGTGGGCTGGTTCGTATCGTTCAGCGGCATCGTGACCTTCAAGCGGTGGACCGGGGACGACGTCATTCGCGTGCTGCCCGATGATCGCCTGCTCGTCGAATCCGATGCGCCGTATCTCGCGCCGGTGCCACATCGCGGCAAGCGCAACGAGCCGGCGTGGGTCAGTCTGACCGCCGCACGCGTCGCCGCGGTGCGCGGCGTCGATCCCTCGCAGATCGGCGCGGCCACGGCGAGCAATGCGCGACGGTTGTTCGGGCTGGCGTAGCACTGCTCGAGCGCTAGTATCCGCGCGACGCGGCCACGCGCCGAGGTCCACTCATTCCCACGGAGACGTCTCGTGCCGATCAGGACGACGCACTCGGACAAGGCACCTGCAGCCATCGGACCGTATTCGCAGGCCGTCATCGCGAATGGATTTCTGTTCACGGCGGGCCAGGTCGCACTCGATCCCGCGTCGATGCAGATCGTCGAAGGCGACGTCGTCGCGCAGACGGAGCAGGTGCTGCGAAACCTCGACGCCGTGCTCGCATCGGCCGGTGCGTCGTGGACCGACGTCGTGAAGACCACCGTGTTTCTTACCGACATGCGCGACTTCCCGCGCATGAACGAGGTCTACGCCCGCGCGATGGGCGATGCACGTCCGGCACGATCCACCGTGCAGGTCTCCGGCCTGCCGCGCGGCGTGCTCGTCGAGATCGATCTGATCGCGGCGCTCCCGACCTCGTCGTAGTCCACATCCACTCACCCACACCATGTCGACGAACAAGTCACGCGCCGAGCTCTTTCGCCTCACGAGCTTCGCGCGCTGCGCCGGTTGAGCCGCCAAGCTGGGTCCGGGTGACCTGGCCGAGGCGCTGAGCGGCGTGCCGACGCACGCCGACCGCCGAGTCCTCGTGGGTCGCGAGACCTTCGACGACGCGGGGGTCTTCGTGCTGCGCGACGATCTCGCCCTCGTGCAAACGGTCGACTTCTTCGCGCCGATCGTCGACGACCCCTACACCTTCGGCCAGATCGCCGCCGCGAACGCGCTGTCCGATGTCTTCGCCATGGGCGGCGAGCCACTGACCGCGCTCGCGATCGTCGGCTTCCCGGCCGGCAAGCTGCCGCCATCGGTGCTCTCGGAGATTCTCCGCGGCGGCCAGGACAAGCTGCGCGAAGCGGGCGCGGTGCTCATCGGCGGACACTCGATCATCGACGAGGAGCTCAAATTCGGCCTCAGCGTCACCGGCCAAGCGCACCCGGCGCGCCTGCTCACGAACGCGACGGCGCGTCCCGGCGACCGCCTGGTCCTCACGAAGCCGCTCGGGACGGGACTACTCGCTACGGCAGCGAAGGAAGGCCGACTGCCGGCCGAGGCCCTTGTGGCGCTGCATGCCTCGATGAGCGCGTTGAACGCCGCGGCGAGTCGCGCGGCGCTCGCGCTTGGCGTCACCTGCGCCACTGATGTCACCGGCTTCGGATTGCTCGGCCATGCACTGAACATCGCGCGCGGCAGTGGCGTGACGCTTAGAATTGATGGTCGGAAGTTGCCCGAGCTTCCAGGCGCGCGGGACCTCTGGCGTACCGGGACGCGGACGGGCGGCTCCGAACGTAACGAGGCTTACCTCGCATCGCAGGTCGGCTCGGCGAGCGCTGACCCCTCCGATCTGGCGCTGGCGCTCGACCCGCAGACATCGGGCGGTCTGCTCCTGGCCGTGCCGCCCGGAGCGCTGGCGGGCTATCTTTCCGCCGTCCCGGAAGCCCTCGACATCGGCGTCGTCGAGGCCGCCGGGAACCAGCAGATCATCCTGGGGTGATCGATCGTTGGGAGTGGATGGGGCCTGGTGGCTTCCGTCGTCTTCAAAACGACTGTGACCTGACCACGTCGGGTCTGGTGGGTTCGATTCCCATGCACTCCCGCCACCATCGGCCCGAACGCGTGCGACGACTTCAGAGCTCCGGCTGTACACGCATCGCACTCCGCTCGCGGCGCGCTGCCGTGCTCGCGGCGATCCTGGCGATGTCGCTTGGCGCAACGCGGCCGCTCCGTGGGCAGCGCGCCGACAGCGCACAAGCTGGCGTCCGTCGCAGCGCCGCCGACTCCGGCCGCGCGAAGCTGCCGAAGCCGCCGCTCTCCCCGCGCCGCGCGTTCCTCTACTCGCTCGCGCTGCCCGGCTACTCCCAGTCCGTCCTCGGCCGTCCGACCGCCGGCGCGCTGTTCGTGCTCACGGAGTCCATCGCGCTGGTGATGCTGCGCGAATCGGCCGCCGACCTGCGGCAGGCACGCCGGTTTCGCACCGACTCACTCGTCGTGATCGGATACGAGGATCCTGCCGGTACGCCGATCACGCAGGTGTCGGCGTACAACGACCGGCTCATCGACATCCGTCGCGGGCACGTCGAGGACTGGATCGCCTTCATTGTCGCCAACCACCTGTTCGCCGCCGCGGACGCATACGTCGCCGCACATCTCTGGGATCTGCCGACGCAGATCTCCGTAGGGTCGAGTCGCGACGGTGCCGTGCTCGCCGCGAAGGTGAGCTGGTGAGCGACGCCGTCCTCAGCGCGTCGGTCGCGGAGCCTCGAGCGACGAACGAACGCTCGTCGGCGCCGATCGGCGTGTTCGATTCCGGGTTGGGCGGGCTCACCGTCGCGCACGCGATCATGCGCCAGCTCCCCGCCGAGAGTCTGATCTATTTCGGCGACACCGCGCGCGTGCCATACGGCCCGAAGTCACCCGACACCGTCCGGCGGTACAGTCGCGAGATCAGCACGTTCCTCATCGAGCAGGGCGTCAAGGCGATCGTCGTCGCGTGCAACACCGCGACGGCCCACGCACTGCCGACGCTCCGCGACGAGCTCGACGTGCCGGTGATCGGCGTCGTCGAGCCGGGTGCGCGGGCCGCGGTGCGTGCGACGCGCACGGGACACATCGGCGTCATTGGTACGGCGGGAACGATCCGCTCGCAGGCGTACGTGCGTGCCATCCACGCCGAGAATCCGGAAGCTCGCGTCACGGCCCTCGCCTGCCCGCTCTTCGTGCCCATCGTCGAAGAGGGATGGATCAATCACGAGGCGACACATCTCATCGCGGAGGAGTATCTCGCACCCTTCGTGAAGGACCCGATCGACACGCTGGTCCTCGGCTGCACGCACTATCCACTCCTCAAGCCGGTGATCGGCGAGATCGTTGGACGATCCGTCCGATTGATCGACAGCGCCGAGGAAACGGCGCTGGACGCGCGTCGCATGCTCGCCGCGAACGATCTGACGGCGGCCGATGGCGAGGGCGCGTATCGGTTCATCGCCTCCGACGATCCGCAGCAGTTCCTGACGCTAGGGCGTCGCTTCCTCGGCTCGGCGATCGAGCGCGTGGAGGTCAGGACCTTCGGTTGAGCCGAGCCAGCTTCTGAGCGCGATGCGATCGGGCGTCACGGCCAGGAACGTCGGCGCGTCGAGCCAACTCCCCGCGTTCGCGTACACGTTCCCAGAGGGCATGCGCTCCAGCGCCGAGACGTGCGAATGACCATACACGAGCAGCTCCAGCGCCGGATCGGCCGCCAAGCTGGCTTCTGCAACGGCTCGAAGCCCTCGGCCGAGATCCTTCGGCTGGTACGTCCGGCTGGCGTGGGAGCTGCCCATCGCCAGCTTCGAGGCGAGGTCGGGATGCAGCGCGCCGAATGCGCGGATCGCGAGGCGGTTGCGCAGCACGCGACGCAGCGCACGATAGCCGCGGTCTTCCACCGCTCGGAGGCCGTCGCCGTGCTCGACGCGCGCACGCCAGCCGCCGAGGCTCCCCGTCCACGGACCGAGCTGGAAGTCCACGCCAGCGTCGCGCAGTATGTCGCCTCCCCAGCAGTCGTGGTTGCCGGCGAGCATCGTCACGGGAACGCCGGCATCGCGCAGATCCATCAGGGCAGCGAGGACGCGGACTCCCGAGCGATGCACGACGCTCTTCCACTCGAACCAGAACTCGAACAGATCGCCGTTGATCAGCAGCGACGTCGCACGTCCCGGGAGGGCGCGAAGAAACGAGACGAGCAGTCGCTCGGTGTCCGACGGCGCGTGACCGAGGTGTATGTCGGAGATGACGTAGCAGGGCGGGGCGAGCACGCAGTGAGTCTATACGGCCTTCATCGCAACCACAAACCGATGCCATGCGGCGAGCGCCGCGACGCGTCTTCGCGCTCGCCGGAGCACACATGCCGCTGACGCACACCACCGAGCTGCGCGTTCGCTACGCGGAGACCGACCGCATGGGGATCGTGTACTATGCGAACTACCTCGTCTGGTGCGAGGTCGGGCGCGTCGAGTTCATGCGCGCTCGCGGTGGAAGCTATGCCGAGCTCGAGGCACAGGGATATGGTCTGGCCGTCGCCGAAGCGACCGTGCGCTATCTCGCGCCGGCGCGGTTCGACGATCCGGTGCGCATCGAGACTTCTCTCGTCGGCGTTCGCTCACGCGCCGTCACCTTCGACTACGTGATCTCGCATGCCGAGACAGGCACCCGGCTCGCCACGGCACACACCGCGCTCGTTTCCGTCGACTCGAGTGGTCGCCCCACCGCGCTACCATCGGAGTTTCGTGCGTTGCTGGAAGAGGCGGTGTAGCGCGACGCTCATTCTCGTAGTCGCGCTCGCCGCGGGTTGTCGCACGGCGGCCGTCGCGACTCTGGACGTCGGCGTCGCGGAGCGCGCGCGAATCATCCGCATCGAAGACACGCGCCGAATCGACGCGCCCTTCCTCGACTCCGCTCTGCGCTCACCGGACGGCTCGTTGCGGCGCGCAGCCGCCCTCGCGGCGGGTCGCGTCGGTGCGCGAGGACAGCTCACGGCGCTTCGCATGCTCACCACGGAACCCGACGCGCGAGTGGCCGGTGCGGCGTTCTACGCGCTCGGGCTCATGAAGGACACTGCCGCGGTCGCGCTCGCGAGCACTGGCCTCCGCGGTGCAGCGGATGTCGTATCGGAGGCAGCCTGGTTGCTCGGTGAGATCGGTGAGGCCGGCCGCGCACCACTGCTGGCGGTCGCGAAGGATTCTGCGCTCGGCACCAATCGGCGTGGACCAGCGCTGCTTGCGCTGGCGCGGTTGCGGCCACCGCCGGTCGCGCCGTTGCTTCCTCTGCTCGCCGATGCGGACACGGCGATCGCCTGGCGCGCGGCGTATGTGATGGCGCGCGCGCGCAGTGCGGGCGCCGTCCGTGCGATGATCGCCGCGACCGCGTCGCCGGCTCCGCAGGTGCGCGACTACGCGGCGCGCGGACTCGCCCGCTCGCTCGCGGGTGACTCGCTCGCTGCCCTCGCGCTGGACGCGCTCCGTCGACTCGTAGTCGATCCCGATGCTCGCGTACGGGTCACGGCCATCCGCGTGCTCGGCGCGTACGGCGATTCGGCTGGAACATCGATCGCGACGGCGCTGCGGGACGCTGACGCCGCGGTGCGTGTCACCGCTGCCCCCTTCGCGCACCTCGCGCTCGACACGTCCGCGCGCGCATGGGACGCAACCTGGCGTTCGGATACCAGCTTCGTCTTCCGCCGCGCACTCGCGGAAGCGGGCGCACGACGCGGCATGCTGCGCGATGCCTGGCGGGGTTGGCGCGCGGATCCACGCTGGCAATATCGTGCCGCCGTCGCGACGCTCGATGGTCTCGGGCCCGCGAGCGCAGCGGTGGAGCGTCTCGACACGAGCCTGCGTGACGCGGACGGCCGTGTCCGTGCGGCAGCGGCCGAGGCGCTCGCCGCGCTCGCTGACAGTACGACCGTGAAGGACCCGGCTCGTCGTCGCTTGCGTGCCGCGCTGGCGGATTCCGACTTCGTGACGCGCGCCACGGCGCTCGATGCGCTTGCGAAAGGTGCGGCGATCGATGATCTCGCGGCGGCGCTGCGCGCGTATGCGATCGCGCGTCGTGATGCCGATCTGGACGCGCGACTCGCCTTCTGGACGCTGGCCGACTCGGCGCTCCGCGCTCATGGCTCGACGCTTCCTGACAGCGTCGCGCGAACGCTCGCGGCGATCCCGCGTCCCGCCGATCCTCTCGAGCGCGCACGTGCGGCGAGCATTCCGCGTTTCGCTGCGTGGCGCGACAGCGCGGGAGAAGCGCGTGAGGACGCATGGTATCGCGCCCGCGCGCGAGAAGCCTTGGCGCCGCGCGAGCCGATTGCGCGAATCGACACGGAACGGGGCACGATCGAGCTAGTACTGTTCCCCGGCGAGGCTCCCGTCACCGTACACAACTTCGCGTCGTTGGCAAATCGCCACTACTTCGACGGACAGCTGTTCCATCGCGTGGTGCCGAACTTCGTGATCCAGGCAGGCGATCCGCGTGGCGACGGGAATGGCGGACCGGGGTATGCTATCCGTGACGAGCTCAACCCGCACCGATACGTGCGCGGCACGCTCGGCATGGCGCTCTCCGGACCGAATACCGGCGGGAGCCAGTTCTTCGTGACGCACGCGCCGCAACCACACCTCGATGGAGGGTATACCGTATTTGGGCAGCTCCGCACCGGAGGCGACGTGCTCGATCGCATCGTTCAAGGAGATCGCATTGTTCGGATCACGATTCACTAGCCGGATCACCGCCATCATCGTGATGGCCGTCGCGTGTGCGCGGCCTCGCATCGAGACGCTGCCGGGCGCCCCCGCGCCGAGTCGTCGCCTGCCGCCGTCGCCGGTACCGACGGGGCACCGCAAAGTCGTCTTCCAGTGGGAACTCAAGGATCAGGACATGACCGCGCGCGGTGACGGCGTGGCTAGAATCGCCTATCCGGACAGCGTCCGGCTCGATTTCTTCCTCGGCGGGTCGTACGCCGGGGGTGCCGCGGTCCTGATCGGGGACTCGCTCCAGGTTCCTGGCCCGGACGTCATTCGTCGCCTGGTACCTCCGCGCGCGCTACTGTGGGCGGCGCTCGGTCGTCTCGACGTTCCGGCGGAGCGCGACACGGTCGTCCGCGTTGACGGTCCGATCGTGCGCGCCGACATTGGATCCCCGGTGCACTGGCGGGTGAGCTTCCGGGCCGACTCGCTGTCGCGGCTCGAGCGCGTGAATGGAGGCCGCATCCATGAATGGATCGAACGCGGGTCCGATCAACACATTCAGTACCGTCACGAGAGCTCCGGTCGCACCCTCTCCCTCGTCATCCAAAGGTCCGATGCCGTTTCAGCGTTCGATCCGTCGATCTGGCACCTATAGCCTGCTCGTGCTTCTGCTCGCGGCCTCCGGCTGCATCACGAAGTACGGCTTCGCGGGCGGTGGTCTCCCGTCGCACGTCCGCACGATGGCCATCCAGCCGTTCGACAACGAGACGCCGACGCCTGAGATCCAGCGGGAGCTGCTGGACGTCATGCGCCGCGATCTCCAGAGCCGGCTGGGGGTTCGGGACGCCCCCGAATCCCGTTCCGACGCGGTCGTCAAGGGAGTCATCCGCTCCTACGACGCCGAGGTCCCCGTGGCCTACAGCGCCGATCCCGCCCAGGCCGTGACCGCCCGGCGGCGGCTCCGTATCACTATGGACGTCCAAATCGTCGATCTAACGACCAACAAGACGATCTGGGAGAAACAAGGCCTGAGTGCCGAGGGCGAGTACGCTGAGCGGGACGAGCCGACCGGGCGTCGCGAAGCACTCAAGAAGATCGTGAACGACATCGTAGAGGGAGCGCAGTCTCAATGGTGAGGCCCCGTACGGGGAGCTCGACGCTCGGATGTCTCTTCATCCTGCTGCTGCTGTCGGCGGCGGGATACTTCGCCGTGAACGTCGGCGAGGTCTACTTCCGCTTCTATCAATTCCAGGATGGCATGCGGCAGGAAGTGCGCTTCGCGTCGCACAACTCGGATCAGGTGATCCTCCGCCATCTGCGCGCCCAGGCGGATTCCCTCGGGCTGCCCGAAGCGGCGGGTGAGGTCACCCTGCAGCGCGACGGCCGACACATCGAGATCGAGTCCGAGTACTACGAGCACATCGAGCTGCCGCTCCTCGTGCGTGAGGTACGCTTCAACCCGCACGCCGAAGGCATCTTTTGAGCGGCGCGGCTTCGCCGCGTGATCCTGCCGGTAAGGTCCACGATTGGTCCGACGCGGCGCGCTGGCGTGCGTCCCAGCAGGGACGCGTCGTGTTCACCAACGGCGTGTTCGATCTCCTCCATCCCGGACACGTCGACGTGCTCCTCGGCGCACGCCGGCAGGGCGATGCGTTGATCGTCGCCGTCAACAGCGATGATTCGGTGCGGCGCCTCAAGGGGCCCGCTCGACCGGTTCGCGGCGAGGCAGAGCGCGCCTACGTCCTCGCGGCCTTCGAGATGGTGGACTGCGTCGTGGTGTTCGATCAGGATACGCCGCTCGAGCTGATCGAGCGACTGCGTCCTGATGTCCTCGTGAAGGGCGGGGACTACAGCGAGGACACCATCGTCGGCGCGTCGCAGGTTCGCTCGTGGGGTGGTACTGTTGTCATGATCCCACTGACGCCGGGACAGTCCACCACCAACATCATCCGGACACTTCGTGGCGAACACTGAAACTCCGCTACGCATCGAGCGAACCGCAGAAGCGTTGCGCGCCGTCTCCCTCGAGCGTGGCGCGGCGCCGAACGCGGAAGGTTCGTGTCTCGTGTCATTCGGGCGCACTCGCGTCCTGTGCGCGGTGTCCGTCGAAGACGGTGTTCCTGGTTGGCGACGGGGTCGCGGTGAGGGATGGCTCACCGCGGAGTACGCGATGCTTCCGCGTGCGACGTCCACGCGTACGTCGCGCGAGCGAGGCCAGGTCGGAGGGCGGACCCAAGAGATTCAACGTCTGATCGGCCGGAGCCTGCGTGCGATGCTCGATGATTTCGCGTGGGGTGAGTACACCTTGAAGGTCGACTGCGACGTGCTTCAGGCCGACGGCGGCACGCGGACAGCCGCGATCACCGGCGCCAGCGTCGCGCTCGTCGACGCCTTCGAGTGGATGGTGTCGAAGGGTAAGCTCAAGCGATCTCCGGTGCGGCGGCGCGTCGCAGGTGTGAGCGTCGGCGTGATCCGTGGTGAGGTTCGACTCGATCTCGATTACTCGGAAGATGTGGTCGCCGACGTCGACATGAACGTCGTGATGAGCAGCGAAGGGCGCTTCGTCGAGGTGCAGGGCACGGGCGAGCACGGCACCTTCGATCGTGCCGAGCTCGATCGCCTGCTCGACCTGGCCGTTCAGGGTCTGTCGGAGCTCGATGCGCGCCAACGGAGCGCGTTGGGCGACTGAGCATCGTGCGGTCGGTGGTGCTGGCGACGCGCAGCGCCGGCAAGCTGCGCGAGCTTCGCCCAATCTTCGCGGCCGTGGGCGTTGGCGTGTTGGATCTCGCCGAGGCCGGAGTTGATGAGACTCCGGCGGAGGACGCGATCGAGTCATTCGATACGTTCGAGGAGAACGCGCTGGCGAAGGCGCGCTACTTCTTCGAGCGATGCGGCGGCCTCGACGTCGTCGCCGACGATTCCGGTCTCGCGGTCGACGCGCTCGGTGGCGAGCCAGGGGTGCGAAGCAAGCGCTGGAGCGAACGTGCCGACCTGAGCGGTCCGCTTCTCGACGCGGCCAACAACGAACGATTGATGGCGACGATGCGTGGATTGAAGGATCGCCGTGCCCGCTTTGTATGCGCCGCTGCTTGGCGCGGCAGTCACGGTGAAGCGGTGGGGCGCGGGGAAGTCCGCGGCCGCATTATGGAGCAGGCGTCGGGCACGCATGGGTTCGGCTATGATCCGTACTTCTTCGCGGACGAGCTCGGGATGACGCTGGCCGACGCGACGACCGAGCAGAAGCGTGGCGTGAGCCATCGTGGTCGCGCGTTCGACGCCCTGTTGGAGACGCTGCGGGCGCGCGGAGTGCTCGCGACTCGCGGAAGGACCGCGTAACGTGTGTGCTGTCCGGGAGTTGACCCTCGCCGAGGGACCCGCTAATGTTTGGGACTCATGCGGGGCGTAGCGTAGCCTGGTATCGCGCCTGCTTTGGGAGCAGGAGGTCCCCGGTTCAAATCCGGGCGCCCCGACCTGGTGGGCTTGGAGAAGTGTTGCAGCAGTTCGCCTCCGCTGAGATAGAGCGCCAGTAGCTCAGTTGGATAGAGCAACAGCCTTCTAAGCTGTGGGTCGGGGGTTCGATTCCCTCCTGGCGCGCCACTCGAGATTTTGCTTGGGCCGTTAGCTCAATTGGCAGAGCAAGCGACTCTTAATCGCTAGGTTGTAGGTTCGATTCCTACACGGCCCATTTCTGCCGTGCGAGAGGGCTCCCCCTATGGGTGGGCCCTCTCCGCGTCGGTGGCTGTTGGGCGCCGCTGTGACAGCGGATTCCATGGGTATTAAGTGCCCTTGCGTCAGTATGGTAATACCGGCTACTCTTCAATCTCTTCGATGCCGGCTGCCTGTGGAGACTGAGCCAAGTTGTTGACTAGTCGAGTCTTGCATGTGGTCGTGTCGCAGTGGAGGATGGCGGGTTCGTCGTTTCGCGGTTGTGGCTGGGTTTGGCTGGTAGGGTTGACGAATCGCCAGTATCAGGGTACAATTGAAGGCTGTCGCTTAGTGCGACAAACTGCTATTTGACAATCGATTTGGGAATCTGAATGTGCGAGGTGAGCTCGTTGAGCCGATGTCTGTTCGGGACGTCGGGGAGAGCTTGACCCGAACAATTCAGTGATTCGGACACGCTGTCTAGCGCGACAGCGTGATGACAGCGGTTCGATGATCGAGCTATGTCAAACCTCTTGGAGAGTTTGATCCTGGCTCAGGACGAACGCTGGCGGCGTGCTTAACACATGCAAGTCACGGGGGCTCCGCAAGGGGCAACCGGCGAACGGGTGCGTAACACGTGAGCGACCTGCCTGAGTGCGGGGGATAGCCGGCCCAACGGCCGGGTAATACCGCATACGCTTTTTCGAGGGCATCCTTGGGAAAGGAAACCTCCGGGGCACTCAGAGGGGCTCGCGGCCTATCAGCTTGTTGGCGGGGTAATGGCCCACCAAGGCGACGACGGGTAGCTGGTCTGAGAGGATGGCCAGCCACATTGGGACTGAGAGACGGCCCAGACTCCTACGGGAGGCAGCAGTGGGGAATCTTGCGCAATGGCCGAAAGGCT
>JBJMNN010000235.1:0-11503 GCA_045804245.1 Gemmatimonadaceae bacterium
CCCAGAGGATCTGCCAGGTCGATCTGCTGCGTACGCGGGTTGCGCTGCTCGGTGACGCGCGGATCGACGACTCTGGAGGTCACGGCGTGGGGCGAGAGAAACTCGGAGCGGCCTTCCCGGGTATTTGCTATCGACCCCCGGGTGCGTGGGCTAACTTACCGGCCGCCGTTCGATACTGGCAAGCCATCAGGAGCTGACGTGCGTCGATTCACACTCGCGCTGTTGACGAGCCTCGTGGCGCTGCCGCCGACCGGTGCTGATGCGCAGATCATTCGTGGCGGACGCTTCGGGCTGCGCGATCCGCAGACGTGGGTGTCGGCGACGCTGGGATGGCAGAGCGACTGGACGGTATACGACGGCGGCACCGGCTCGCGCTGGGATCTGGGCGACACGCAGGCGTACGGCGCGTCGATCGAGCATGCCGTGGCGGGCGGGGTGACGGTCGGCGTGCGCGCGAGCACGTCGACGCCATCGGTGCTCTACACGACCGCCGACGCGTTCGGCGCACGCGAGGCCGACATGCGCGTGACGCAGGCGCTCGGCGTCCTGCACGTCACGACGGGACGCGGTTTCCGCTCCGTGTTCGAGCTCGGCCTCGGCACGACGATCTACTCCGACTTCCGCGAGCGCGGCACGAACGCCCGCCTCGGCCCAGAGAAGACCGACGCCGACTTCACCTTCGTCTTCACCTACGGCCTGGGCTACTCCGTCTCGCGCAACTTCCACGTCGACGTCGTGCAGGACCTCGGCACCTCGCTGCACCAGAAGACCGGGCTGACGGCGGGTGAGGCGACGAGCGCGCGCATCTCCACCACGCGACTCGTCGCGCGATACGGCTTCGGCGGCTGACGCGCGTTTGACTCACACTTCATCGGCATTCGCATGAACGCTCGTCGCATCGCGCTGCTCGGATTTCTCGCCGTCGCGGCAACGCATCGCGCGGAGGCACAGCGCACGCCGCGCGGCGCCACCGACGCGGGCGCGTCGCAGTCGCTGCCGACGAGCACGCGCTACGTGCCGGCCGCCGACCGGCGGCCGGCGCACTTCCCCGACGCCTGGCGCTTCCCCGCCGGACGCGCGCCCGTGGTCGCGCAGCACGCGATGGTCGTGAGCGATGCACCGATCGCGAGCGCCGTCGGCGCCGAGATCATGCGGCGCGGCGGCAACGCGGTGGACGCCGCGGTCGCGACGGCGTTCGCGCTCGCCGTGGTCTACCCCGAGGCGGGCAACCTCGGCGGCGGCGGCTTCCTGGTGATCCATCTCGCCAACGGCCGCAACGCCGCGCTCGACTTTCGCGAGATCGCGCCGCTCGCCGCGACGCGCGACATGTACGTCGGCCCCGACGGGAAGACGACCGACCGCAGCATCGTCGGCCCGATCGCCTCGGGGGTGCCGGGTTCGGTCGCTGGTTTGACCGCGGCGCTCGCGCGCCACGGCACGATGTCGCTCGCGCGCGTGATAGCTCCCGCGATCCGGCTCGCCGAGGAAGGCTTCGTCGTCGACAGCGCGTTCGCGCGGCGACTGAGCGAGTATCACGCGCTGCTCGACAAGTTCGCCGGGGGTGCCGTGTTCGCGCCGAACGGTCAGCCGCTGCCGGTGGGCACGGTGCTCAAGCAGCCGGCGCTCGCACGCACGCTGCGCGCGATCGCCAGCGGTGGCCGCAAGGCGTTCTACGACGGACCGATCGCCGAGGCTTGGGTGAACGAGCTCGCGCAGGCGGGCGGCATCATCACCATTGAGGACCTGCGTCGCTACACACCCGAATGGCGCACGCCGATCCGCTCGACGTATCGCGGACGTACGCTGCTGACGATGCCGCCCTCGTCGTCCGGCGGCGTGACGATGACCGAAACGCTCAACATCCTCGAGGGGTTCGACACGTTGCCGCCCTTCGGCAGCACGCGGTGGGCGCATCTCGTCGGCTCGGCGTTCCAGCGCGCCTTCGTCGACCGAAACTCGAAGCTCGGCGATCCGGCCTTCGTGACCGTTCCGCTCGCGCAGCTCACCGACAAGCGGTACGCCGCGACGCTGAGGGCGACGATCGGCGCGACGCGCGCCACGCCGACGTCGTCGCTCAGCACGATGAAGGAAAGCACGCAGACGACGCACGTCTCTGTCGCCGACGCCCGCGGCAATGCCGTCGCGATGACGACGACGCTGAACGAGTTGTACGGCTCGGGCGTCTACGTCACATCGGCGGGGTTCTTCCTCAACGACGAGATGGACGACTTCACGTCGCGGCCGGGCGTGCCGAACATGTACGGTCTGGTCCAGGGCGAGGCGAACGCCATCCAGCCCGGGAAGCGGATGCTGAGCGCCATGTCGCCGACGATCGTGCTCGATGCGCGCGGCCGAGTGCTGCTCGTCGCCGGGAGTCGCGGCGGTCCGCGCATCATCACGAGCACCACGCAAGTGGTGCTCAACGTCCTCGACTACCGGATGACGCTCGCCGACGCGATGAGCGCGCCGCGGCTCCACCATCAGGCGCTGCCCGACTCGCTGCGAATCGAGGCGAACGGGATCACGCCGGCGGTGAACGATTCGCTGACGGCGATGGGCTACTCGACCGTATCCGGCAGCGGAGTAGGAAACGTGAACGCGATCATGCGCGTTCGCGGCGGCTTCGAGGGCGTGGCCGACCCGCGCGGGAGCGGACGCCCGGTCGGCTACTGAGGGGCCGAGTCGCCCCGCATCTGCCGACCGCCGCCGCCCGGATGACCGTCGCGCGGCAGACGGCCCGGACGCATCTTTGCGAACTTCTCGCGCTGCGCCGGATCGAGCCGCGCGTTCACCTCGTCCTTCGAGCGCTCGAACACCTGCTGGATGCGCGGCTGCATCTCGCGGCGGATCGCGCGCAGCGACGAGTCGGTGCGCTGGAAGATCGAGTCGAGCCCCGCGCGCTGCGCCGGCGTGAGCGACAGGTCCCTTGCCATCTTGTCGAGCATGGCGGTACGCCGGTGGTCTTCCTGTTCCTGAAAGGAGCGACGCCCGGCCTCGGCACGCTGCGGCATCCTGCGTGCGAGGAGCGAGCGGTCGATCGCCGCGCCGGCGATCGCGCTGGCGATCACCAGGGCACCGATCACCAACCCTGCGCGCAGCGTCGGCGTGATCACTCCGACTCCGGCGCGATCAGATTGCCCTCGGCGGTCACCGTGCGGGAGAAGGTGCGCGCGGCGTCCTCGATCGGCACGCCCTGGACGACATCGGCGACGACATCCGTCGGCGCCTGTGCCACCGCGACCGCCGAGGCGTCGTCGGCGTTCCACAGCATCGCGGCGCCGACGAGGCTCGCCGCGAGCGCGATGGGCAGGATCCGCCGAGACCAGCTCTCGGCGTAGCTCCACCATGCGACGCTCGTGCGCGCGGGTAGCGCGCGCGCGATGCGCGTCGCGAGCGCATCCCAGTCCACCGTGCCGGGGACGTCGCCCACGGCGTGGCGAAGCAGGCCGGCGAGCTCCTCGTCGCGCGGCGGCTCGCCGGGCGCGAACGGATTGAACGGGGGAGTGCGGTCGTCACGCATCGAATCGTCCCTCCGCATCGTCGCGACCCAGGAAGCGTCCGAGGACTCCGCGCAGATGCCGCCGCGCCTCGTGAAGGTGCCATCGCACCGTGCCCGGCGCGAGCTGCATCATCTCACCGATCTCCGCGCTCGTCATCCCGTCGACGTCGAACATCGTCACGATGAGTCGCTGGCGATCGGAGAGCGTGGCCAGCGCGTCCTGCAGGACGCGACCCATGTCGCTCCGCTCGCTCTCGTCGAGCGCGGACGGCGCGTCGCTCACCCCTTCCGTCTCCGGCTCCGTGCTGCGCCGCGCGCGCGACCGGCGAAGGTTCGCGCCGCGGTTGAGGACGATGCGAATCAGCCAGGGGCCGAATGGTCGACCGACCTCGAACGAATCGAGGTACCGATACGCCGCGAGAAAGGCTTCCTGCACCAGATCCTCGGCGTCCTCGCGGTGGCCGACGACGCGATAGGCGACGCGGAACGCCTGCTCCATGTACGTGCGGACGAGCGTGTCGAACGCGGAGGCGTCTCCGGCGCGGGCGCGGGCCACAAGCGCGCCATCACGCTCCGCCGCGGCCACCCGCTCGGGCGATTGCGATCGCTCGGCCGGAACGCTCGCGCTCACGGTGAGCGTGACGTTCGGACGGGTGCGGGGCTCAGCCCAGCGGCGCGCGGCCTGTGGCATCCCGAATCTCTCCCCTGCGCCGGCCATAGTCCTCCATCTGACGCGGACCCTCGAGCTCCTTCCTGGCCATCTCCTCGGCGCGCTTCCGCTCGCTCTTCTCGAGCTTCGTGGCGCGCTCGCGCTGCTCGGGATTGAGCAGCGTCATCACCTGCTCGCGCGCCCTGGTGAACACCGGCGTGAGCGAGTCGATCACGGCGAACTGCGCCTTGCGCAGGGTGACGAGCTGCTCACGCTGCTCCGGGCTGAGGTCGTTGATGCCGCCGGCGGGGCGCCAGGTCGGCCGCAGCGAGTCGATCTTCTTGAGCAGCGGCGCCGCCGCAGAGTCGAGTCGGCGCTGGATCAGGACGATCTGCGTGCGCTGGCTGTCGGTGAGCGCCATGTCCTGCTCGTGCTCGATCACCGTCCGCGCCACGTTCACGGGCACGATCGGCGCAGGCTTCCCCGAGAACGGGTTGTTGTCGCGACGAATCGGCATCTGCGCCATCGCGAGCGACGGCAGCAGAACGAGCGCGAGCGTGGCGACGGTGGCACTCAAGTTCGAGCGGGGCATGATGAAGCTCTCCACGAGCGATGGAAACGGCCGGGTGGGCAACGGCGAGCCGTCACCACGGATGCACCCGGGCGGGTCAAAGTGTTGGGTCTCGGGGGAGAGACGCAACGGGTGCGGAAAAGTACCCCTTTGGCGGACAGGCGGTCCGGGGGTCGGCTGGGTGAGTTGGTTGGTTGGATCGTGGGTTCGTGCGAAACGGCCTCGGGAAGCTCCTGCTTCCCGAGGCCGTTCAACTCACCAACCCACGATCCCACCAACCAACTCACTCAGGAAGTAACCCGCACCTGCAAAGGCGCCGTGAGGTTCACCGCGATCGAGCCGCCGTCCGGGACGCAGCCCTCGTAGTTGGCCGTCGCCGCCGCGGCGCCGGCACCTGCCGCCGCACCTGCCGCCGCGCCGATGATCGTCGACTTCGTGTTCTTTCCGAGGATCTGGCCGGCGATGGCGCCGATGGCGGTGCCCGTCGCGACCTTCTGGATGTCCTTGTTCCTCGGCTGGTTGCGCACGCGCTCGACGTCGGCGTTGGCTACCGTACCGGTCACCGGGTAGGTGCGTCCGCCGAACGACACCGAGCGCACGGCGAACTCCATGATGATCTTGTCGTTCGCGTTCTCACTGCGCTTGAGCTGCGTGACCTCGAGCGTGACGGTGGCACCCGACGGGATCGACGCGCCGTTCGAGCCGCTCACCGCGTCCGCCACCGTGGCCGAGAAGGTCTGGCCGACGGTGTAGGTGTTGGTGCAGACGCGCGAGTTGGAACGAAGGCTGAGTGACGTCCCCGAGGCGATCGTGCCGACCGCGCCACCGCCGCTCGACGCGGCCGTGCCGGCCGCGTTGCGCGTCTCGGTGTTGCCCGACGCCGTCGTGCGGGTCGTCGGCGCAGGAGGCGTCGTGGTCGCGGGGCGCGCCGGACGGGTTACCGGCCGGGTGGCTGCAGGCTTCGGTGTGGTGCGCGCCGGGGCCGGCGCGGGTGCGGGCGTCTCCGCCGCGGGCGTCGCCGGCACGTCTTTGAGCTGCGGCTGCACCGCGCTGTCGCGGTTCGCCAGTGCGAGGTCGCGGTTCAGGGCCGTGTCGCGCGCGAGCGAGGTGTCGCTCTTGCTGTCGGACACCGTGCAGGCACTGAACGCCAGCGCGGCGACCATCACGAACGGCGCGCCCAGACGGCGGATATACTTGGACATGCGGGACCTCTCTTGAGGGAGTGCGGCTGCGGTCGGGCGTGCCGACGAAGCTGCGGCAGTTCAACGACTTAACGATTAGGTACTAAAAGCTCGCGTGGCAAGCCACATGCCGGCCGCGTCCGCTCTGCGGCGCCTCGTTCCTTATTATCGGCCGTATCCGAGGCTTCTGTTCGGAGGCCTCGCGCTGGTGGTGATCTCCTCCGCGCTCGGCGCGGTCGTGCCGTGGCTGCTCCGCATCGGTATCGACGATCTTCGCCCCGGGACGCCACTTCGTGAAGTCTGGTCCATCGCGGCCGGCATCGTCGCCGTCGCCCTGTTCGGTGGCGCGCTTCGCTACTGGATGCGCGAGATGCTGAACGGGCTGAGCCGCTACGTCGAGTACGATCTCCGGCAGGCCTTGTTCATACACCTGACGCGGCTCGATGGTGCCTACTTCGGCCGGATGCGGACCGGCGACCTCATGGCACGCCTGACGAACGACCTGAGCGCCGTCCGCATGGCGGCCGGACCGGCGGTCATGTACCTCACCAACACGATCTTCGGCGCCGCGTTCGCGCTCGTCTTCATGCTGCGCATCGACGTGAAGCTGACGCTGCTCGCGCTCGTGCCGATGGTGCTGCTGCCGATCGCCACGATCAAGCTCGGCACCGCGATCCACCGCCGGTTCGAGGCCGTGCAGGAGGAGTTCAGCGCGCTCACGACGCTCGCTCAGGAGAACTTCGCCGGCGTGCGCGTCGTGCGCGCGTATCGCCAGGAGCGCGCCGAGATCGGGCGCTTCTCGACGCTCAACGCGAGCTACCTCGAGAAGAACATGCGCCTCGCACGACTCTACGGCGTCATGCATCCGATGTTCGGACTGCTCGCGGGGCTGAGCGGCGTGATGGTGCTCGGCCTCGGCGGCAGTCTCGCCGTGCGCGGCACGATCACGGTCGGTGCGTTCGTCGCGTTCGGACTGTACCTCGGCATGCTCACCTGGCCGCTGATCGCACTCGGCTGGGTGGTGAACCTCTTTCAGCGCGGCGCGGCGTCGATGACGCGACTGCTCGACGTGCTCGACGCGAGGCCGGAGATTAGCTCGCCATCGATGCCGGTGCCGTTGCCGCCGGCGAGCGGCGGACGCACGCTCGAGTTCCGCGACGTCGGCTTTCACTTTCCCGCCGCGGAGGGGCACGAGCCGCGCTGGGTGCTGCGGCACGTCTCCTTCACCGTGTCGGCGGGGGAGACTCTCGCCGTGGTCGGCGCGACGGGAAGCGGGAAGAGCGCGCTGATCGATCTCATCCCCCGTCTCGCCGATCCGCAGGAAGGAGAGATCCTGCTCGACGGCGTACCGCTGCGATCGATCTGGCTCGACACGCTGCGCGCCGAGATCGGCTACGTGCCGCAGGAGAGCTTCCTGTTCAGCGACACGATCGCCGCGAACCTCGCCTACGGCGACGCGGCGCATCCGCTCGTCGAGCACGACGATGCGCGGGTTCACGGGTTCGCGGGTGCGCGCGTACGCGACGGCGGCCCGAGCGCCGGGGGTAGGGCGAGCGATGAAGGTCCGCGCGAGGAGTCGCGCGAGCGTGGCGAGCGTGAAGCCGCGCCGCATCGCTGGGCGGCGGAAGTCGCGCAGCTCGACGAGACCGTGCGCGAATTTCCCAATGGGTATGGTACCGTACTTGGTGAACGCGGGATCAATCTGTCCGGAGGACAGAAGCAGCGCCTTGCGCTGGCCCGCGCGCTGGCGCGTCGTCCGCGGCTCGTGCTTCTCGACGACGCGCTCTCCGCGGTCGACACGCACACCGAAGCGGAGATCCTGCACGGACTGCGCGGCGCACTCGCCGGGCGCACGGCGGTGATTGCATCGCATCGCGTGAGCGCCGTGCGCGACGCGAATCACGTGATCGTGCTGGACGAGGGACGCGTCGTGGAGCGCGGGACCCACGCGACGCTCATCTCCGCCGGTGGCCGCTATTCGGCGCTGCTGCAGCGCCAGCAGCTCGAGGAGTCGATCGAAGAGGACGACGCTTTGCTCGATATGCCTGGTGTGACAGCCAGCACTGGAAGTGGCGGCGCACTGACGTAGACTTCTGCGTCATGACTCGCGCGGATGCATCCGCGCCTCAGCCACTCACGCAACCGATGAGCGAAGGTCGCGTGATGGCGCTCGAGGCGCAGCTAAAGCAGGCTCTTCAGCATATCGCGGATCTCGAGGCGCGCGATGCGTTGAAGACGCAATTCCTCGCGAACATCTCGCACGATCTGCGCACGCCGCTCACCGCCGTGATCACGCACGCGGAGATCCTGCGCGACGGCATCCTCGGTTCGCTGAGTGAACGGCAGCTCGAGAGTATCCTGGGGATCATCAACGGTGGCCGCCAGCTGCTCGAACAGGTGGGCGAGATCCTGACCTATGCGCGCGGCTCGGCGAATCAGTTGACGCTCACGCGCACGACCTTCGAGTTCTCGGACGTGCTCGCGCAGCTCAGCGCGTTGAACGACGCGCTGGTGAGCAAGAAGGGACTCACGCTGGCGACCGAGGTGCCGGCGGATCTCGCGCCACTGCACGCCGACCGCGAGAAGATCACGCACGTCGTGAGCAACCTGCTCGGCAATGCGATCGAGTTCACGCCGGCGGGCGGACGCGTGTGGGTGCGCGCCTTCGCCATAGAGTCCGACGGCGTGGAGCAGTGCGTCGTCGAGGTGGGCGACACCGGCATCGGCATCTCGTCGGAACATCACGATCTCGTGTTCCGCGAGTTCGCCCAGGTGGACGCGAGCGCGTCGCGCCAGCACCACGGCACGGGGCTCGGCCTCACGATCGCGCGCAAGCTTGTCGAGCTGCACGGCGGGCGCATCTGGCTCGAGAGCGAGCTGGGACGGGGGAGCCGGTTCTACTTCACCATCCCGTACGTCACCGACTGACGCGTGGCGCCGCCGCTGCCGCACGTGCTCGTCGCCGAAGACAACACGCTGGTGGCCGACGCGATGCGGCTCCTGTACGAAGAGACGGGCCACCGCGTGACGACGGCGGGAACGATCGTCGACGTCGTTCGCGCGGCATCGAGCGATCCGGTCGATCTCCTGCTGCTGGATCTCGGACTTTCGGACGGCGACGGGCTGGACGCACTCGATCAGCTACGCGCGCGCGGCGCGCTGCCGAGAGTGATCGTGGCGCTCACGGGTCGCGACGAGCCGGAAGTGATCGCGCGGTGTCGTGCGGCTGGCTGTCGCGACGTGCTGCTCAAGCCCGTGCCGGTCGGGGAGCTGCTGCGTCGGTCGCGCGCGTGGCTCGACGAGGTGGACGCGCGCTGACGTCGGTCGGGGATCGTTGCGCCGCGTTCGGTCGCGAGCATCCGCTTCATGCCCTCGTGCATGACAAGGGCGCAACCATGCCCAACGAAAGCCAAGGGCGCGAGAATGCCCGCCGCCAAGGACGCGCCGCAGCTGACGAACGGCTAACGGCGCAAAGAAGCCAAACTCGCCAAACGCACTGACCGGAGCCCAGCGCTAACCCGAAGCCGCGTCCCGCGCGACCATGGACGCGACCGCCGAATCGCCCGTGACGTTGATGACCGTATTGAAGATGTCCGGGATCGTGTCGGCTGCGACGAGCAGCGCGATCCCGTCGAGCGGCAGGCCGACGCTCATCATCACCGGCGCCGTTACGACGAACAGCCCGCCGCTCGGAATGCCGGGGTTGCTGAAGCTCATCGCGATCGTGACGACGGTCATCGTCGCCACCTGTGCAGGTGACAGCGGCACGCCGTAGAGGTGCGCGAGGAACAACGGACCCACGAGATCCGAGATCGGCGTGTTGATCTTGAACGTCGACACGGCGAGCGGCAGCACGAACCCGGTCACCCCTGGCCGGTCGCCCAGCTCGCGCCGCGCGCCCTCGATGAGCGCCGGCAGCGACGCGATCGACGACCGCGTGGCGACCGCCATCGCCTGCGCCGGCGCCGCGGCGAGCGCAAATCGCCGGAGCGAGATCCGGCCGACGATCGCCGCGACGGGATACAGCACGAGTCCGACTGCGACGACGAGTCCGCACAGCACGACGATGTAGTACGCGACCGGCCCGAGAACGCCGAGTCCCAGTTCCGCGCCCATCGACGCGGACAGAGCGAACACGCCGAATGGCGTGGCGCGGAGGATCCACCGCACCACGGTCAGCATCACCTCGCTGACGCCTCGGAAGAACTCGGCGATCAGCGCGCGCCGTTCCGTCGGCAGCTGCGTCACGGCGATGGCGAACAGCAGGGTGAACACGATGAGCGGCAGCATCGCGCCCTCCGCCGCCGCCCGGATGGGATTCGTCGGCACCAGCCCGACGACGAATCCGCGCAGGGTCGGCAGCTCGAGCACCGGCTCGGTCGACGCGGTCTGGTGCGCGTGCAGCGCGGCCACGGTGGCTGGATCGATCGGCGTGCGCGCGATCAGCGCCGGCGCCGTGAGCGCGGCGAAGAGCGCCGTGCCCGAGAGCAGCACGACGAACAGAAACACCACTCGCACACCCAGCCGTCCGAGCGCGCGGACGTCGGCGAATCCCGTGACGCTCGTCACGAGGAGCGCCACGACGAGCGGCACGAGCGTCATCCGGATCGCATTCACCCACAGAGCGCCGACTGGCTCGATGACCCCGACGACGGTTCGCAGCACACCACCGGTGCGCGAGGCGAGCACGCCGAGCGCGAGCCCCGACGCGAGCGCCACCAGCGCCATCACCGTGGGTGACGGCCGGCGGCGCCCGGCGGCGCCGACGTCGGTCATAATCGACTTCGCAGCGACGCAGGCGTGATCGACTGGAGGTAGGCGCTCATCGTCGTGAAGTAGTCGAACATCATCAGGAGGCCGACAAGGACGAGGAGCACGCCGCTGATGCGCGATACGAACGCGAGATAGGGGCGCAGCCGCGCGAGGGCGGAAAGGAACCGCTCGACCGCCACCGCCGCCAGTAGGAAGGGGAGCGCGAGCCCGAACGAGTAGGCGAGGAGCAGCGGCAGCCCCCGCGCGAGATCCGCCGTCGCCGCGGTGTACGTGAGGATCGCGCCGAGGATCGGACCGAGACACGGCGTCCATCCCGCGCCGAACGCGACGCCGACCAACGTCGTGCCGAGGTACCCGACGGGCTTGTTCGCCAAGTGCACGCGTCGCTCGCGGTCGAAGGCGGCGACCCGCACCGCACCGAGCAGGTAGAGGCCGAACAGCACGACGAGCGCGCCGCCGAAGCGCGTGATCCAGATCCGGTACGCGCCGAGCAGCCGGCCGAGCACCGTCGCCGAGGCGCCGAGCGCGACGAAGATCAGGGTGAAGCCAACGACGAAGAGCAGCGCGTGCACGAGCGCCGCGCGTCGGGCGTTGCCCAACTCGTCGAAGCCCACTCCCGTAACGAAGGTCAGATAGCTCGGGATGAGCGGCAGTACGCAGGGGGAGACGAAGCTCAGCAGCCCCGCGGTGAAGGCGAGCGCGAGGCCGAGCGAGGCTGGGTCGGACATGTAGCGCGTGTCGCGCTAGCCGCGCGCCGGCTCGGTGAGAGCGGCACGAAACTCGTCCCCCGAGAGGCGCACGGTCTCGTCCGCGTCGCCGGAGCGTCTCGA
>JBJMNN010000236.1:0-20250 GCA_045804245.1 Gemmatimonadaceae bacterium
CAGCCACGCCAGATCGTCGGAGAACTTCGTGCGCACGCCGCGACCGCTGTGCGGATGCCACCAGTGCTGGACGTCGCCCTCGACGAACTGGCGCGACGTGGCGCGCAGAATGTGCTCGCGCGCCACCGCGGGCTCCGCATACACGAACGCCATGACGTCCTGCAGCTGATCGCGGAAGCCGTACGCGCCGCTCGACTGGTAGAGCGCCGAGCGCGCCCACATCCGGCAGGCGAGCGCCTGATACAGCGACCACTGATTGACCATCGCGTCGAACGACGGCTCCGGCGTGCGCACGCGAATGACCGACAGTCGCTTCCGCCACGCATCCGCCGTCTGCTCCACCGACGCCCGCGCGCGCTCCGCGTCGCCGTACAGCTCGGCGAGCCGGCGTGCGTCGTCGTCGTTCGCACCGGCGCCGAGCGCCACGGCGAGGTCGCGCGTCTCGCCGGGCGCGAGCTCGATCACGCACTGCAGGGCGGCGCACGGATCCAGCCCGGCGCCCATGCGCCCCGATAGCGGCTCACGCGGCCGCAGCGCGACCGGCGCGCTCGTCGTGCCGTTCCGGCCGAGGAACTCGCGCCGATCGCCGGTGTGACCACTCACCGGCTCGCTCACGGCGCAGAAGGCTACCCGTTCCGCGAACGTCGGCTCGAACGTGTTGCGCGCCAGGATCGACCGCCGCGCGCCGTCGAACGTCGTCTGCACGTAGTGGCGCGTGTGCTCGCGCTGCACGCCGAGCGTCCACTCGACGTACGCCGTCACCGTGATCCGGCGCGATCGCGACTCGCGGTTCGTGATGCGCAGCAGCGACAGCTTCACCGGATCCTCCGGTGCGATGCCGCACGTGAGCTCCGTCGCGATGCCGCGGTGCTCGTGCTCGAACGTCGAGGTCCCCGCGCCGTGGCGCACGGTGTACGGCGTCGCGTGGCGGATCGGCGCCGGCGTCGCGCTCCACAGCTCGCCGGTCTCCTCGTCGCGGAGATAGAGGACGTCGCTCACCGGATCGCCCACCGGATCGTTGTGCCACGGCGTGAGCCGGTAGAAGAAGCTGTTTTCCGCCCACGTGAATCCGGCGCCGCGCTCCGACACGACGAAGCCGCCGCGCGGATTCGCGACGACGTTCGCCCACGGCGCGGGCGGCAGGTCGGCGCCGAGCAGGCGGATCTCGTACTTGCCGTCCTCGGTCAGCCCTCCGAGCCCGTTGCCGAGCAGGAGCGACGACGTGTTCGCCGCCGCCGTCGGAGGGTCGTCGTCCGTCGCGTCGCTCGTCACGACCGCGGACGCGTCGGCCGGCTTCGGGCCGATGCCATCGCCCGCCAGCGACGGCACCTGCTCGAGGATCCTCGAGGTGATGCGCTGGAGCGCTCGCACGACCTGCGGCGTGCTGCGCTCGGACAGGCGAAGCGTCGCTGCGCCAGCGGTCTCCGACTCCTCCTCACTCTCCGGCACGGGCTCCAGCGTCCGGCCGAGCGACTGGCCGTCGCACTGCACGTGCACGCGCGCGGTCGCGCGCAGCATCAGCAGCGCGTCGGGCGGCAGGATCTCGGCGCGGCGCACGAAGATGCCGCCGGGCTGATCGCGCACTCCCGCTTCGCCCGAGTCGAGCACGGCGGCCATGATGCGGTCGCTCGTCTGCTGGTTGTAGCTCGGCGGGTGCGTGTCGAGCACCACGAGGTCCACCAGCATCCCGCGCCGCCGCCAGTACCGGTGCGCCGAGAGGAGCTGGCGCAGCGTCGGCAGCCCGTCAACCGAGTCGATGCTCGCGAGCAGGATGGGCCAGTCGCCCGAGATGCCGATCGACCAGAGCAGGGGCTGCGACCCGCGATTCTGCAGTCGGTCCTCCTGGCTCGGGCCGAGCGAACGCTCCGCGTGGAAGAGATGGCCGGCGACATCCTGGAACACCGCCGCGTCGGATGGCGTGATGTTCAGCTCGCGCAGCTCGACCTGCGCCGTCGTCCACGCGAGCTCGAGGGCGCGCTGCGCCGCGTGCGGATCGTCGTACCGGTCCGCCAGCTCGAACGCACGGTCGCGTGTGGCGGACACGAACGTGGTGAACGCGATCGTCGCCGACGCCCCGGGCTCGAGGCGCAGCCGCGCGCGCAGTGAGAAGATCGGGTCGAGCACCGCGCCGATCGTATCCGACAGCGGTCCGTCGGCGCGCCGGCTCAGGGCGGCGGGCCGCCGCACCGATCGCCCGCGGCCGATGAACCGTGCGCGGTCGGTCTCGTAGCTCAATGGGCCGACGAGCGTGCCGTCGACCGCGGCGACGTGCGCGCCCCACACGCGCGGCTCGGTGGCCGAGCGTGGGCGTCGCGCGGCGAACAGCGCGTGACACCAGTCGTGCCATTCCGTCTCGACGAACAGGTTGGCGAACGCCGGATGCGCGCGGTCCGCGTCGGGGGTGGTGAGCACGACCTCGGCGTAGCTCGTGACTTCCACCTCCCGCGCGAACGAATCGTGGTTCGTGAGCGTGATGCGCCGCACCTCGGCCGCATCGGCGGGGACGACGGTGATCTCCGTGCGCGTCTCGATCGCGCCGTCGAGACGATGGAACGTGACCCGGTCCGTCGCGAAGTGCACGCGGTACGCGTCGGCGGGCGCGCACACGGGCTGGTATGCGACACTCCACGTCCGCCCGTTCGTCATGTCCTTCACGTAGCAGAACTGCCCCGTGTCGTCCGTCGTCGAATCGGCGCGCCAGCGCGTGACGGCGAGCGACTCGTAGCGGCTGTACCCCGCGCCGCGGTTGTCCACCATGATGGTGTAGGGCAGGTAGCCGAGCAGCGCAACGCGCGGCTGCGCGGTGTCCGGGGTGTCGTACTCGCGCACGGCCGGCCGCTCGACCTCGGGCGCCGGCAGCGGCAGCTCCGTGTCGTCGAGCTGAGTCGGCTGGAAGACGAGCCGTCGCGGGATCCGCTCGTGGAGCAGCAGCTCGACCGCGCGGACGAGCGGATCGGCGTGGAAGCGGCGCTGCCACACGTCGGCGGCGAGCACGTTCGCGAGCGCGACGAGACCCATGCCAATGTGGTGCGCCATGTAGTTCTTCACCACCGAGTACCGCGAGCCCGGATCGGGGCGCGTGTAGTCCAGCGCGTCGTGGAAACCGAACGGGCCGAACGCACCGAGCCGCTCGAGCGCGACGAGGTTCTCGATCGCGGCGCCCGGATCGATCATCGCTGCGAGCATCGTCGCGTACGGCGCGATCACGAGGTCGCGCGCCAGACCGCGCTTGAGCGCCAGATCGGGCACGCCGAAGGCGCGGTACTGGTAGGTCAGATGGCGGTCGCGGAGGTTGTACGCGCTCTCGCTCACTCCCCACGGCACGTCGAACGCCGACGCGTACGCGATCTGTCGCTGCAGCGAGGCGCGATACGTCTGGTCGATCACCGTCTGCGGGAAGGCACGCATCACGAGCGCCGGCATGAGGTACTCGAACATGCTGCCGCTCCACGACACGAGCGCCGTCTCGCCGCCCACGTGGGTGAGGTTGCGGCCCAGCCGGAACCAGTGCTCGACCGGTACCTGCTTCAGCGCGATCGCGATGAAGCTCGCGAGCCGCGCCTCGGAGGCGAGCAGATCGTACGATGACGGATCGAGCGTGCGCGACGCCACCGAGTAGCCGATCGAGAACAGCTCGCGATCGCGGTCGAACAGGAAGAGGAAGTCCATTGCCTCGGCGTAGCGTCCCGCCAGATGCCCGATCGCCTCCAATCGTGATGCGAGCTCGGGCCGATCGCGCGCCTGCTCGCGAAAGCCGGCGCACGCCTGGCGCAGCGCGATGAGGTGGCCCGCGAGGTTGCCGCTGTCCACTGTCGAGATGTACGCCGGATCGAGCACGCGCAGGTCATGCAGGTCGTACCAGTTGTAGAAGTGGCCGCGGAAGCGGCGCATCTTCTCGAGCGACCGGAACACGCGCTCGAGCCGCTCGGTCATCGCCTCGAGCGTGATGAAGCCGAGATCGTGCGCGCTCACCGTCGCGAGCAGCTGCAGGCCGATGTTCGTCGGCGAGGTCCGCATCGCCACGATCGGCGCCGGTTCCTCCTGGAAGTTGTCCGGCGCGAGCCAGTTCGTCGCCTCGCTGACGAACCGCTCGAAGAACTGCCAGTGCGCGCGGGCGAATCGTGCCGCGTCGGCGCGGCGCGCGGTCGGCAGGCGCCGTTCGGGTCGCGCGACCGGCGCGCCGAGCGCATGCGCGATCGCCGGCGCGACGATCCAGAGTCCGGCGAGCGGGACGATCGCCAGCACGAGCGGCCACTCGCCCTGCGGCGGCGTGCCGCTCATGCGCATCCACGCGATGAGGAGGCCGACGACGCCGATCGCCACGGAGGGCCACATGCCGCGCCAGACATCCGCCGCGCGTCCCGTCGCCGCGCGCTCCACCTGCCGCGCGGAGCGCCACTGCAGCAGATGCCGCCCCGAGACGAACATGCGCCACAGCGTACGCACGATGGCGTCGGCCGACAGCCAGGCCTCGTTCGCCAGCACCGTGATCGCCACGCCGAGCTGGCGGATGCTCGTGCCCGCGTCGTGGCCCACCGTCACGTAGTAGGCACGCCACGACTTGTCGAGCGGAGGACGAAGCGCCGCGTGCAGCAGGGCGATGATCCACGGCGCCGCGAGCGCCAGGAGACCGAGCACCGTCCAGCGGAGCGGTGAGCCCGGCAACACCGTCCACCCCGCGACGAGGAAGAGCAGCATCGCGATCTCGACGACGCTGCGGCGCAGGTTGTCGAACAGCTTCCAGCGGGAGAGCACCGACAGTCGGTTGCGCTCGAAACCGTCCGGCCCCGCCACGACACGTCCCAGCCAGGGCAGCAGCTGCCAGTCGCCGCGGATCCAGCGGTGCTTGCGCTGCGCGTACGTCAGGTAGCGCGTGGGATAGTCGTCGAAGACCTCGATGTCGGTGGCGAGCGCGGCGCGCGCGTAGTTCCCCTCGATGAGGTCATGCGACAGCAGCGTGTCTTCCGGGAAGCGGCCGTGCGTCGCCTCCTCGAACGCGTCGATGTCGTAGATCCCCTTGCCGGTGAAGCTCCCCTCCCCGTAGAGGTCCTGGTACAAGTCGGACACCGCCGTGGTGTACGGGTCCACGCCCGGGTGCCCCGAGTGGATCGCGGCGAATCGCGACCGGTACGCGCTCGGCAGCGAGACGCCGACGCGCGGCTGCACGATACCGAAGCCGCGCACGACGCGGCCGCGCGCCGGATCGTACACGGCGCGGTTCAGCGGATGCGCGATCGCGCCCACGAGCAGCGGTGCCGAGTCGGGAGGAAGCACCGTGTCGTCGTCGAGCGTGATGGCGTACTTCGCCGTACGCAGGACGTCGACGTCGCCGACGATGGTGGAGAACGCGTCCGCCGCGCCGCCGCGCACGAACCGGTTGAACTCGGCCAGCTTGCCGCGCTTGCGCTCCCAACCCATCCACACGCCCTCGCGCGGATTCCACCGCCGCGGCCGATGGAAGAGGAAGAACTCGTCCTCACCCACGTGGGAGTATCGCGCGTTGAGCGTGCGGACTCCCTCGACCGCCGCCTCGACGATCGCCTCGTCTTCCGGCCGCGTCTCCGTGTCGGCGTCGGTGAAGTCGCTCAGCACGGCGAAGTGCAGGTTCGCCTCCCGGTTGGCGAGAAAGCGGACCTCGATGCGCTCGAGCGTCTCGTGCACGGCGTCGACGCTGCCGAACAGCGTGGGCACCACGACGACCGTGCGGAACTCCGGCGGGATGCCGGCGCGCCCGTGCAGCTCGAGCTTGGGCAGGATCCGCGGCGGAAGGAATGACGTGATGAACTGGTGCACTGCGCCGATGGCGATCGAGTTCGCCGGGATGAACGAGAACAGCAGCACGAGCAGCCAGCTGCGCCATCCCGCGTCGATGCCGACGTCGGCGAGCCAGAACACCGCGGCGAGCGCGGCGACCGTGCAGAAGACGATGCCGCCGATGAACACGACGTTCGGGTGCCGGAGCGTCCAGCGATGCAGCGCCTCGCGGCGTCGCGGCTGATAGCCGGTCTCCTCCTCGAGCGACGTCGACCCCGCGTCGACCAGATAGTAGCCGACGTGGCCGCGTGCGGGGTCCGTCGGCCACTCCAGCCCGCCCACGGCGGCGAGCCTGATCGCCATGTCGGCGATCTCGACCTCCGTGTACTTCGTGTGCTTGGCGAGCCGCTCGACGACGTGGCGATACGAATCGCGCGTCGCGAACGTCATCGCCTCGTACACTCCCGCTGGATCCTGGCGCAGCGTCCGCTCGAGGGCGCTCTGCCGCTCGACGAACGACTTCCAGTCGAGACGGCCGATCGCGCGCAGGCTCGTGATGCTGTTGGCCGTGATCACCTGCGTCAGCGCCAGCCGTTCGTTCGCGCGAGCCGCGGCGTCCTCGGTGCTGACACCCTCCTCGGTCATCCAGGGCTCGAGCCACGCGAGGGGCGCCGAGTGCTCCGAGATCCGGATCTGCCGCAGGAAGCGCGACACGAAACCCGGCGTGAGCGGCGGATGCGAGGTGAGGAACTCGTTCAGCGCGTTCGAGCTGCTCGTCGTCGTGCTCTCGAGCACGCGCGCGGCCCAGCGGTCCGCCTCCTCCACGTCGTCGAGGCGCTGCGTCGTGCGCAGCGCCATGCGCCGCACGCTCTCGATGAGCGCGATGCGGAGCATCGCCGGCACCGCCCAGAGCTCGCCGATCGTGAGCTGCGCGACCTCCTGGAACGCGGCGACGAACAGCTCCACGTTCGCGCTGTCGACACGCGCCTCGGTATGGCTGATGAGCGTGATCGCGATCTCGTAGACGCGCGGGTAGCCCGCCAGCGGGCCGCGCGCGAGCTCGGGCAGCTCGCCGTAGTAGCTCCGCGGCAAACTCTCGCGCACTTCGCGGATGTGCTCTTCGACGACGTGATAGTTGTCGAGGAGCCAGTCGCCGGCCGGCCCCACGTCGCTGCCGGCACCCGATGCGGCGACGAGCCGTGCATGCGCCTCGGACACGACCCGCCGGCTGACGTCGAGCCGGCTCAGCAGAAGCGTCCGCCGCGTTCCTTCGGCGAACGGGCGCACCACCTGGGCGCGCGCCAGCGTTCTCGCCCGCTCGGCGAGACCGTCGGGGCCGAGCAGCTCGCCGCGGATCGGTCCGGCCAGGAAATCCTGCGAGGGCTGCGGTCGTGCGAACAGCGAACGTCCGCGCTCCAGCACTACGTTCATTCGGGATGAGGATCGAGAGAGGGGAGATGACCGCGCGATCGCGTGCCATCGGCGTATTCGAACTGGGCCGTAGCACCCTTCACGCCAGACTTTCGGGGCGACTGTATGAGAGCGATGATAGCAGTGAAACAGTGCGATGGTGAACTGGTGAGCTGGCCGTAAGCTGGTCGACCCACCAGCTCACCAGTCACCATCTCACCTGCTCACCAACCTCTTTCGCCAAGAAAGGTCGCATGGAGCTCACCAGTCCGCGGGTCGAATGGCTCGTCACCGAGCCACGCGCGCCGATCACACCTCCGCTCGAGCCCGCCCGGCGGCTCGCGTCGCTCGATGTCTTCCGCGGCCTCACGATGCTGTTCATGGCGTCGGAGATCATGCGCATCCCCGCGGTCGCCAGCCAGTTCACCGACAGTCGGCTTGCGGGATGGCTCGCCTTCGGGCTCGATCACGTTCCGTGGACGGGGTTCGCCCCATGGGATCTGATTCAGCCGTCGTTCATGTTCATGGTCGGCGTGGCGCTCCCGTTCTCGGTGGCCAGCCGCCGAGCCCGGGGCGAGCCGTTCGCCAGGCAGCTCGGCCATGCGGTGCGGCGCGCGCTCATCCTGATCCTGCTCGGCGTCTTTCTGCGGTCGCAGGGGCGGCCGCTCACGTACTGGACGTTCGAGGACGTGCTCACTCAGATCGGGCTCGGCTACGTCTTCCTCTTCCTGCTCGCGCATGCGCGCCCGCGCACGCAGTGGGCGGCGGCGGCCGCGGTGTTGTTCGCGACCTGGCTCGCCTTCGTGCTCTACCCGTTGCCGGCGGCCGGCTTCGACACCGCGCTCGTCGGAGTGCCCGCGGACTGGCCGCATCACCTGACCGGCTTCGCCGCGCACTGGGACAAGAACACCAACCTGGCGAACCGGGTCGATCAGTGGTTCCTCAACCTCTTCCCGCGCGAGAGTCCATTCGTCTACAACCGCGGCGGCTACACGACGCTGAACTTCGTCCCCTCGCTGGCGACGATGATCTTCGGCTTGCTCGCCGGCGGTCTGCTCCGCAGTGCGGCGAGCGATCGCGAGAAGCTGCGCGCGCTCGTCACGTACGGAGCGGCTGGGATCGCGCTCGGTGCCGTGCTGCACTTCGCCGGCGTCTCTCCGCTCGTGAAGCGGATCTGGACGCCGTCGTGGGCGATCTTCAGCGCGGGCTGGGCGGCCATCTTCCTCGCGCTCTTCTACTGGATGGTCGACGTGCGGGGCTGGCGCCGCTGGACGCTCCCCTTTCTCGTCGTCGGCATGAACTCCATCGCGATGTACGTCATCGTGCACGTCGCTGAAGGCTACACCGCGGCCGCGCTGCGGACGCACCTCGGCAAGGGCACCTTCCAGGCATTCGGCGCCTCGTACGAGCCGATCCTCGTGGGGGGCGCATCGCTACTGATCTTCTGGCTCATGCTGTACTGGATGTACCGGCGGAAGATCTTCATCAGGATCTGAGGTGATGCGCATCACCGTCGGACCGGCGATCGCGCTTGCCGCGTCACTCGTGATGCTCGGCGGGTGCGCGAGTGCCCGGGTGCGGGAGAGCACGACGGACGTCGTGGACATCCACGCCATTCCCAAGATCGACGTCCACGCGCACTACCGCACCGACAATCCGGAGCTCGTGTCCGCGCTCGAGGCATGGCACGCACGTGCCGTGCTCGTGAACGTCACCGGCGCCGACCGTCGCATCGACGAGAAGTGGCGTGATTTCCTCGCCCTCCGCGCCGCGCATCCGGACCGCTTCTTCCTCGTCGCGACGTTCGACCCCTTTCGCCTCGAGGAGCCCGACTTCATCCCGAAGACCATCGCGCAGCTCCGCGAGCAGATCGCCGCGGGCGCGAAGGGGGTGAAGGTGTGGAAGGACATCGGCATGGAGCTGAAGGACGCGCAGGGCCGATACGTCCAGATCGACGACGCGCGATTCCAGCCGATCTGGGATTTCCTCGTCGAGCAGAACGTGCCCGTGCTCGCGCACATCGCCGAGCCGCTCGCGGCGTGGCAGCCGCTGAGCGCGGAGAGTCCCCACTTCTGGTACTACGGCAACAATCCGCGGTATCACGCCTTCCAGCATCCCGAGATCCCGCGCCACGAGACGATCATCGCCGCGCGCGATCGCTGGGTCGCGCGCAACCCGCGGCTCACGGTCATCGCGATGCACCTCGCCAGCCTCGAGCACGACGTGAGCGAGGTGGCGAAGCGGCTCGACGCCTATCCGAACCTCTATGTCGAGACCGCGGCGCGCATCAACGACCTGGCGATGCAGCCGAGCGACGCGGTGCGTCGGTTCATGATCCGCTACCAGGATCGCGTCATGTGGGGCACCGACTTCGGTGAGGGCTCCACCAGCCGCGCCGGACTCGAATCGTCGTTCACGCAGCACTGGCGGTACTACGCCGGCGCCGACACGGTCACGCTCGGCAGCCCGCGCGGCTGGCACCGCACGGTGCAGGGTCTCGCATTGCCGCGCGACGTGCTGGAGAAGTTCGCCCATGCGAACGCGGAGCGGGTGCTGAAGCTGCCGACGCGTTAAGATGCGTCGTGACGACGACGGCACCGTATTTCACGCGGAGGCGCGGAGGCGCGGAGATGGCCTCGGTGTCATTCCGAGCGAACTGCGGGGATTCCTCGACTGCGCTCGGAATGACGACACGGATAGGTCATTCCGAGCGAGCGCAGAGAGTCGAGGAATCTGCACCCGCGCTCGGGGTCGAGCTCGATGCTCGGTGTAGCGCTCCTCTCCATCCACAATCACCAAGTCTTTGAGGATCCGGGGGAGAGATCTCTCCGCGACGAGCCGTTCTCTGCGCCTCTGCGGACCGCGGCGGGAGTGGCCGGTCAAGGCGCACGGCTCTGCGCCTCTGCGTGAAACTCGGGCGGGACGGACCGTCGCGCCATGGGTTTTCACGCAGAGGCGCAGAGGTGCGCAGAGGCGCGGAGAACTACTCTCGGGGTCGACGTGCTCAGATCGGCGCAGCGCTCCGCTTCATCCACGACCCCCAACAGTCTTTTATTTGGCTGCGGCGCACTTATCTCTCCGTCGAAAGCAGGTATCCGCGGCTCCGCGCCTCCGCGTGAACCAAAAGGCTGAGCGCTCGCGCCCCGAGTGCGGGTGATGCGCCGTCTTCGTCCGCACACCGTCGCGTTCACATTCCTGCTCGGCGCGCTCGCCACGCTGGCGTCGTTCGCCACGGACATGGGACTGCCGGTGCTCGGCGAGATGGCCGGGTCGCTCGGCGTTGCGCCCGGTCGTGCGGCGCTGTCGCTCAGCGTGTTCATGGCGGGCTTCGCGCTCGGGCCGCTCGTGTTCGGGCCGATCTCCGATCACGTCGGCCGCCGGCCCGTGCTCCTCACCGGAGTCGCGGCGTTCGCCGTGTTCGGTGCACTCGGCGCGTTCTCGCGAACGCTCGGCGCGGTGCTGCTCTGGCGATGCCTGTTGGGGATCGGCGCGGGAAGCTGCCAGGTGCTCGTCGTCGCGATGGTGCGCGATCACTTCACCGGCGTCGACGCGCGCGTCCGGCAGTCGTACGTCAACCTCGCGGCGGGGATCGCGCCGATCATCGCGCCCACGCTCGGCGTCGCCGTGGCCACGCTCGGCGGCTGGCGGGCGATCTACGGTGCGCTGGCGGCCGGAGGCATGGTGCTGCTGACCGTCGCCGCGCTCAAGCTCGGCGAATCGCTGCCGCCGACGACGCACGACTCGTTCGAGGTCCGACGCGCGCTCGAGGGCTACGCGCGCGTGCTCAGAAATCGCGTCAGCCTCGGTTACGCGGCGGTCATCGCGCTCAACTTCGGCAGCCTGTTCGCGTACGTGTCCGGCTCGTCGCTCGTGCTGATCGGCATCCTCGGCGTGTCGCGGCGCGTGTATGGTCTCCTCTTCGCCGTCACGTCGTTCGGGCTCATGACCGGCGCGCTGAGCAACGCACGGTTGAGCCGGCGCGGCGTCTCGCATGCACGGCTCATCTCGTGGGGAATGGGCATCATCGTCGCCACGTCGCTGCTCCTGTTCGCCCTGACGCTCGCCGGTGCGATCTCGGTGCCGGTGCTCGTCTCGCTCGCCGTCGTCAGCTTCGTGGGGCAGGGGATCGTGCGGCCCAACGCGGTGCAGGGCGCGCTGGAACCGGTGCCGGAGAGCGCCGGCGTGGCGAGCGCCGTCGTGAGCGGACTGCAGATGCTCGTCGGCGGCCTCTCGAGCGCCATCGTCGCCGCGTGGTTCGACGGACGGTCGGCGATCTCCGTGACGTCGATGATGGCACTTACGGCAATCGCGTCGGCGATGGTGTACGGGTTCGTGGTGAGGCCGGCCGAGCGTGTTGCGGGGACGGCATCGAGGTCTCGTGGCTGAACTGCCACTGCCGTACTTGGTACGACGGACGTAGCAGGTACGCAGTACCGGTGAGAAGCTCCCGGAAGGTGGCGAGCGCTCAGCCGTGACGCTCTCTCCGAGTAGAGAGCCCGAGGGCATTCCGGGAGAAGACTGGTACCGGGTACGCGCTACGTCCGTCGTACCCGGTACTGGTAGTGGCAGTGACTTGAATCTGTGCCCCTGACCCTATCAATGCGTCTTCGGCTCCGACGTCTTCGGCGCCTGCTTCGCCTTCACATCCTCGTTCATCGCCGAGATCTTGCGGCTCGCCTCGTCGAGCAGTCGCTCGATCTCGCTCTTGTTCTGCTCGAGCGTCTTCTGCGCGACGGAGACCGCCGTGCTCGCCGTCTGCAGCGCGGCGCGCCGGACTTCGGGATCGTTCTTCGCCTGATCGACGATCTTCTGCACGCTCACCGCGAGCTGGGTGATCGCGCGACCGAGGTCGACGAGCGCCGAGTCGGTGGATGCGCTCTGTGCGGTGGGCGACTTCGCGGCCGTCGTGTCGCGCTGCGTGCCGCTCGCGGACTGTTGGGCCGAGAGCGGGGCAGCGGCGAGCGACGCGAGCAGGACGCCCGCAGCGAATGCGAACCGAGACGACATGACAGCTCCTCGCGGCACTCCGGGCGCCGCCTGCGCAGGGTGAGACCGGTGCTACCCCCGGGCCTCTCGGGATGATCCACGGCAGCCTGGCGGCCTCTGCGACGGTGGCCGGCGAACGTGTCACGGCATCCCGGCCTTCGTCGTGCAGATGAAGCACCGCAGCGAGCAAAGGAGACGAGGCGATGAAAGTGGACATCTATTCGGACGTGGCCTGCCCCTGGTGCTACATCGGCCAGGCGCGATTCGAGCGCGCGCTCGACGAGTTCGCCGGCGCGGAGCACATCGAGGTGCGCTATCGCCCGTATCAGCTCGATCCGCGCGCCCCGATGAGCGCCGAGCCGATGTACGACTATCTCGAGCGCCGCTTCGGCGCGCGTGGGCGGGGCATGGCTGCGCACGTCATCGGCATCGCGCGCGGCGAAGGGCTCGTGATGGACTACGACCGCGGCCTCTCCGTGAACACGCTGAACGCGCAGCGGTTGCTGATGCTGGCCGATCGCGAGTACGGCGCGGCGATGCAGCGCGCGCTGATGCGCCGGCTGTTCGACGCGCACTTCGCCGAGGGGAAGGACGTCGGCGATCCTCGTGTCCTCGCGGAGCTGGCGGGTGAGGCGGGGATGGAGCCCGACGCGGTGCGCAACTACCTCGAGACCGACGAGGGCACGGGCGAGGTGCAGGAGGAGATCGCCGCGGCGCAGCGGCTCGGCGTCGGCGCGGTGCCGACGTACGTGTTCGACGACAGGTACATCGTCGAGGGCGCGCAGCCGACGGCGCTGTTCCTCCAGGCGCTGAACACGATCGCGGAGGAAGCGGCGGCGAGCGACGTCGGTCGCTGAGCGCGTCCGGGAAGATCGAGATGCGACTGAGGCCGCCGCTCACCGGGGAGCGACGGCCTCAGTCGTCACGATCGCCTGCTCGAGACTTACGGCGCCGCGGTCAGCAATGTCACCGCGTGTGTCGCCGAGCTGCCGGACGTGATGGTCACCGTCGCGGGGCTGACCGGGTTCGTCGTGAACTGCGTTATCCCCGCCGGCGGGACGAAGTCGAGGCTGTAGTCACCCGCCGTGGCGTACTTGAAGCTCGCCTCGAAGGTGCCGTCGTTGTCCGCGTCGGTGAGCGGGAGCTCCTCGGGCGTGCCGCCCGTCTTCGTGAGCTTCGCCTTGAAGTCACCCAACGTGATCGGCGTGCCGTTCACCGAAGGCAACGTCAGCGCCGCATCCTTGGTGAGCGTGACCTTGAGACCGCCCGTGAACTCGAGCTCCGTCGCGGTCACCACCGGCGTCATCACCCACTTGCTCGAACCGCCTGCTTCCTTGCCGAAGCTCTGCGAGACGTCGAAGTCCACGAGCACCACCGTCTGCTCGGCGTCGAGCGTCACGGCGCCACCCGGCAGCTTGACCTTCAACCCGCTCGTCGCGTAGCTCGGCATCTGGAGCGAACCGGCCACGGTGGCGCCCGACGGCAGCCCCGCGTAGTTCGGCGACGACGCGAAGATGCTCGTCGTGCCGTCCGCATTCTCGACTTCGATGTAGCCGCCGGTGATCACGAAGCGGAGCTGGCCGTACGTGCCCGCCGGGACCGTGCCGTCCTTCACGAGCTCGGCGGTCGAGTTCGCGAGCGTCAGCAGGTCGGTCGTGATGGGCGTGTCGCGCAGAATCACGCGGCTGCTCGCGTCGTCACCCTCCGAGCTGCCCTGGAGATAGATCTGCGAGATGGTGACGACGGCCGACTTGACGTCGCCCGGCGCGTCGGTGAGCAGAACGGTGATCTTGCCGTTGACCGCGTTCCCCGTCCCCGAATCGGCGCACGCCGCACCGGTGAGGGCGAGACCGACGGCGGCAAGGACATTCAGGGACGTGCGCCGCGTGCGGCGCGTGACCGAGAGAAAGCGAAACACGAATGCTCCTGGGATCTTGTGGCGGCTCGACTGGCATGATGGGCAGAGATGCCCACGGTAGCCTCGTAGCTTTGCGTCGCCGGCTTTCACCGGCTTTGCCTTTGTCGCGGTCCATCCGAGTCGACGGACGCGCATCGAGTTTCCCGACGTCGGGACTCCGTTACTCAGACGGCGACGTCACCACCACAGTCACGCACCATTCGGCGGATGTGCGCCTGTCCGCTGCGAGCGTGTGCGCGCCGTCACCGAACGGTGCAAATCGTCCCAGGAATCACGCGTTCTGCGGCACCGCGTGCGCCCTCAGCATCTCCGCGACGGCGACGGACAGGGGCGTCGTCGGACGGCCGATCAGCCGCGAGAGCGTGCGCGAATCGTCGAACAGCGCGCCCTGCGCTGCGGCGACGTCCCACCCCGCGATCGCCTTCGCCACACCCTCCGGAATGCCGAAGCCCGCGAGGATGGCGGCATAGTCCGTCGCCGGCAGATCGCGGTACACGATCGCGCGACCGGACTGTCGCGAGATCTCCGCGGCGAGATCGCTCATCGTCCACGCGTCGTCGCCCGCGAGCTCGTAGATCTTGCCTTCATGTCCGGCGCCCGCGAGCACCACGGCGATCCCCTCGGCGTAATCGGCGCGCGTCGCCGACGAGATCCGCGCGCCGTCGGCGCTGCCGAGCACGGCGCCGCCGGCGAGCGCACCGGAGATCGCGCCGGCGTAGTTCTCGGTGTACCAGCCGTTCCGGACGATCGTGTACGCGAGGCCCGACGCGCGAACATCTGCTTCCGTCGCCCGATGGTCAGCGGCGATGTCGAGCGCCGAGACGTCGGCGTGGATCGCACTCGTGTAGACGATGCGCTTCACCCCCGCGCGCCTCGCGGCGTCGATCACGCGGCGATGCTGGGCCACGCGCCGGCCGACGTCGGGTCCCGAGATCAGCAGCAGGGTGTCGACACCGGCGAGCGCGCGGTCGAACGTCTCCGGCCGGTCGTAGTCGGCCTCGCGCGCAGGGACGCCGAGGTCGCCGGCTCTCTCGGGTGAGCGGACGAGGGCGACGACCTCCTCGTGCGGCACTCTGGTCTTCAGGGATTGGACGACGAGACGTCCGAGCTGCCCCGAGGCGGCGGTGATGGCGATGGTCATCTTTTCTGTCCTGGTCGAATGTGGTGAAGCGGCTCGGAGACCAGTCTAGGCGCCTTGCTTACTAAGAGTAAGTACGTACATTTCTGTAAGTATGACGACAAAACGAGCCCGGCCGCGCGCGGCCATTCCCAGCATTCCGCTGCCGATCTCCGAGCAGCTCCAGCGGGGCAATCTCCTCGCCGCCGACTGCCCGTCGCGCGAAGTGTTGAAGCACGTCACGAGCCGGTGGGGCGTGCTCGTGCTGATGGCGCTCGAGGGCAAGACGCGCCGGTTCAGCGAGCTGCGGCGCATGATCGGCGGCGTCAGCGAGCGCATGCTCGCGCAGACGCTGCAGTGGCTCGAGGGAGACGGGCTCGTCGACCGTGTCGCCTATCCGGTCGTGCCGCCGCACGTGGAGTACAGCCTCTCATCGCTCGGCGTGGAGGCCGCGGCGCGCGTGCGCACGCTCGCCGACTGGATCGAGACGAGCCTGCCCGAGATCGCGGAGCGCTGGGAGAAGCGATGAATCGGTAGCGGCGCGTCACCGGAGCGTGAGAACACGCGCCGAACCGGCCGAGTTCGTGATCTCCCGCAGCGAGAGGCTGAGCGTTCCGAACGACAGCTTCGCCGTCATGCGGACCATGAGGTGACGGTCGTCGTCGGTCACCCAGACCTCGGCCTGTCCGTTCTCGGCGAAGATTCCCGAGCTCCTGATCGTTGGACGGATCACGATCGTCTCGAACGTGCCCGCGGGCACGTCGATGCGCTCGCGCCTGAGCACCTCCAGCCGAACCGGATTGCGATCCGGTCGGAAGTATCGATCCAGCGCGTAGCGGTCGCCGACGTTCAATGGAAGCGTGCGGAGGAAGTACAGCAGGGCGCCTTCGTCCAGCGGTTCGTCGACGGTCGGTTCCTCCTGTGCACCGTCGCCACTCTCCAGCATCGACCTCCGCTCGGGGAAAAATTCGATGTGGCGTTCGCGATGGTAGCGACCTTCGTTCGTGTGTTGCGAGAGACGCAGTGACGTGAAGCTTCGAGTGTCGATCCAGCTCTCGAGCCGGTCGTCGACACGAAAGAACGGAATGCCTCCGCGGATGGCGAACACCGTGTGCCACGCTTCACGGCCGCGCACGTCGGTGGTCTCCCGGATCTCCATCGATCCCCTTCCCACGCGGAGCTTGCCGAAGTTGACGTCGTACTCGAGGCGCTCGCCGACGGCTAGCGTCGTGACGCGCTCGGAAGACTGCGTGGTTGGCGCGACACGCCCGAGCTCCTGGGCGAGCGCCGGACGGGCGATCAGCGCGCTCGCCACGATCACGTGGAGAAGGATCGACATGGCTAGAACTCCAGCGCGACGCCGAGGCCCGCGCCCTGCGCCCTCGGCCGGACCGTGACGGCGACGCGTCTTCCGTCGAGCGGCACCCGCTGCCACGTATCGTGGCTCACGAGGCCCGCCAGGGTGCCGATCACGAGTCCGAGCGTCCCACCGACGATGCCCCCAACCGCGGCCGACTCTCCCCGGTCCGAGGGAGCGAGGAAGCAGTTGCTCGTGCACGGTTTGTAGGAAATCGCCCCTAAGAGAGCTCCCGCCGTGCCAACGCCGACAGTCCCCAGCACCATCCCCTTGACCACGTTCCGGTGCCGCCCGGTGCTGACTTCGAGCCGCGAGATTTCGGAGAGCGGCACGGCGACGGTGTTGGCGAACTCCGGCCACCGCACGAGCAGTGTGTCGGCGGTGTGGGCGACCACGGTGGCGACGCGTGGCTTCTCGCCGGCGTGCGTGATGCGCACTCGGGCACCCGGGGGGAGAGACGCCGCGCGGGTGGCGGCTTGGCCAACCAGTGTTTCTGGGTGGGCGAACAGGACGAGGAGGAGGGCTGCGATCAGTCGAGACATGGCGTCACCTGAGGAAGAGTGGTGCGCCGAATCTCGCGGTGCTGGGCTCCCGGTACGATCCGCCAGAGTACGTAGAGGGGCCGCGATTTATACGTAGACGGGGCCGCAGTGCCCTCGCCTAGCTGCCACGGGGCAGCGCTACGCCGAGCCGTCCCAGTCGCTGCCCCATCCGCACCGTCTCGCCCACCGCGAGCGGATCGAGCGCACCCACGTCGGGCGAGCAGACGACGATCACCGTCGAGCCGAACTCGAAGTGGCCGAGCGGTCCGCCCGCGCGCACGGGGATCGGCGGATCGTAGAGGCGCCGCTGCACGTCGCGACGGCGCGCGTTCGTGTGCAGATCGTCGAACGCGACGCGTGTCGTGCCCACCATCGTCGCGCCGACGAGCACGACGACCATTGCGCCTCCAGCGCGTCCACGGATCGTGATCACGATCCGCTCGTTCACGGCGAACAGATCGGCCACGTGCGTCACCGCGTGCACGTTCACCGGCCACAGCTCGCCGGGGATGTACGTGGCCGCAACGATGTCGCCGTCGAGCGGGACGTGAATGCGGTGGTAGTCCTTCGGCGCGAGATAGAGCGTGGCGAAGGTGCCGCCATTCATCGTGTGGGCCAGCGCAGGGTCTCCCACCAGCGTGGCGAGGGAATAGTCGCGTCCCTTCGCCTGCACCAGCACGTCGCCGGCGACCGGGCCGTACGCACCGACTGCACCGTCCACCGGCGAGACGATCGCCTCCGCCGCGACGGGGCGCAGCCCGGGCTTGAGCTGCCGGGTGAAGAACGCGTTGATGCTTCCGTACTCCGGGAGCGGAAGCTCGACCTCCTCGAGTCTCGCGCCGAAGACTCTCGCGAAGGCGCGATACACGGACGCACGCAGCGGCCTCGGCACCGGCAGGTTGGCGACGCCGCCGGCGACGCGGCTCATGCCGTGCTTCGGCAGGACCGAGAGCAGAAGGATCAGGAGACGTCCGAAGAGCATCCTGCGGGCAACGGCAGGGGACGTGCCGGATTCGGCTACGCGCCTGCGAATCCTCGGCGACGACGCAGGGAGGCGAGGCCGGGGAAGAGCAGAAGCGCCTCGCGGACTGGATCGAGACGAGCCTGCCGCGTATCTCCGAGTCGTGGGACCGGGCTAAGTCGGCGGCGTCGACGCGCTAATAGTTCGGGTTCGTTGCTCTCTCGCTACGGGGGACGATGAAGCAGTGCATGATGCCGTACGACTCGGGCAGCGTGGGATACTTCCCGACGGGAAACAGATCGATCCCCGCCGCCGCGTATCGCCGAAGATCGCCGAGCCGCTGCCCCGTCAGATAGAAGTCGAGCGCACGCTGTCTCCGGAACTCCGCCATCAGCGCGGCCCCGCTCACGTCGACGGGCGGTTTACCTCCGATGCTGCGACGCGTGTTGACGAAGGCGAGCATCGCGGCGCCCGGTCCATCCACTTCGATGCCGATGTAGCGTGCCTCGAGCCCACTCGCGAATCGGATGTGCGTTCCGACCTCGATGACTGCGGGCGCGGATGCGCTCCACCCGCTGAAGCTGTATGGCTTGAGGGGCGGGAGGATGGGGTTGGATCGGAGCGATGGCCGCGGCGCGGCCGGCTGTGGCACCCGCGGATCGTTGAGATTCTGGAACGCGGGCTGCATTCCAATGAACGGCAGGCCCGATCGCACGCCGAGTTGGAACGCGTTGTACTCCCGCGACGAGTTTGCCGAGTAGTAGGCCCAGCGCTCGTACCCGTCCGTCACCAGGGCAGCAAAGGTGCGCGCCTTCGCCAGGTCGCCGCGCTTCAGCGACGCTCGCGCGGCGCCGACCGCGGCCAGGAAGCGGAGGTCTTTCGCCTCGGTCACGTTCGCGTCGGCCGCGGCCGCAACGGCGCCTCCCTCCGCGAACCGTGCGATGGCGCGGCCGAGCAGCTCGCTCGGCGAAAGCGGTGCGCTCAGATTCACCGGCGCGTCGCAGAATCCCTCGCCGAGCAGCAGGTAGGCGTACCCGCCGTAGATCAGCGCGCGCGCCTCGTTCAGGTTCGATGCCGCCTTGTCGCCCCGCATCTTCTTGATGCGTTCCGCCGCGTCGTCCGCCGCTTGCCTTGCCCGCTGCAGGCTGGCGTAGACGTTCGAATCGGGCACACTGCCGTCGTCGAAGCTGTGCAGCGCGAAGTCGCGGAAGGCAATGTTCGAATGGTCCGAGAACGTCTCGTCGGCCAGCACCCCCGACCAGAGCGCGTAGCTGCCATACGCGAACTGAAACTCAGCGATGACCCCATTGATCATGAATTGCTCGAGCGCCGGGTCATCGAGCTGGCCTTCCTGCAACGCGCCCGGGTTGCTCACGTCCAGGAGGCCGCCGCAACCGATGATCCCGAGCACGATCGCGGTGACGAGCGTCGCTCGGCGCGTCGCCGTCAGCCGGTGCGAGAAGGTCGATCGTCGCATCGTCAGAACGTCAGCGAGAGGGCGGCGGAGTATCTCCGGGTCTGTGGCACCCCCCACGAGTCGTCGCGATTGAACCGGCCAGCGCCGCTGTAGTTCACCTCGGGGTCGGCGCCTCCGTACTTCGTCCAGATCTTGAGGTTGTGCCCGGCGAGCGTGACGGTCGCGCGCCGCGCCGCGCCGAACAGCTTTCTAGACGGGACGTCGTAGCTCACCGAGACGTCGCGCAGCTTGATGAAGTCCGCGCGCTGGATGAACAGGAGCGTCTGGAACTGGTTCTGGCGCACCAGGACGTCGTCGGGGTCGGCGGCGGGATTCGCCGTCTCCCACGAGAGGCCATCCCGATCGCGCCGACGGTCCTTCACGTTGAACTGGTAGTGTCCGCCCTTGTAGTCGGCGAGCGCATGCATCTGAAGCCTTCGGAGCAACAGCAGCCCTCCCGCAAGTGACATCTCGCGCGTCGGCACCGACGGGCCCATATACACGCTCGCGCTGTCGGGCACGGGTTGGCCATTCACCTTCAGCAGTGTGCCGTCCGCGGCGTAGCGCACGCGCTGCGCCCACATGCCGCCCAGTGGGTACCCCTCCTGAAAACGCTGGGATGGGGCGTTGAATCCGAAGATGATCGGCGCACGGTCGTCGCCGAATGAGACGAGTCGGTTCCGATTCGTCGCGAGCGAGAGCAATGCATCGAGCGTGACCCAGTTGCGCCGCACGGGAATGGCGTGCAA
>JBJMNN010000237.1:0-41922 GCA_045804245.1 Gemmatimonadaceae bacterium
GACGTGCTGCTGACCCCCGACGGTGGCTACACGGACCGCTCGAAGCGCATCATCGCGCAGACGCCGATGGGACGCTTCGGCCGGCCCGAGGAGCTGCTTGGCGTTGTCCGGTTTCTCTGCAGCGATTCCGCCTCCTTCGTCACCGGCACGGTGATCCCCGTCGACGGTGGCTTCAGCATCTACAGCGGCGTATGACACTCCCACTCGGTACCCTCTTCGCGACCTGCACGGCGTGCGTCTCCTTCTCGCCGGACGCGAGATGAAGATCATCGACATCCGCGCCACGCCGGTGACCGTGCCGCTCGCCGCGCCGCTGCGGCACGCGAACGGCTCGCACTGGGGTCGCTTCGTGCGCACCATCGTCGAGGTCGAGACCGACGAGGGAATCATCGGTCTCGGTGAGATGGGCGGCGGCGGCGAGAGCGCCGTCGCCGCGTTCCACGGCCTCAAGTCCTACCTCATCGGCCACGACCCGACGCGGCTCGAGGAGATGCGGTTCGTCATCGCCAATCCGACCGCGTCCCTCTACAACAACCGGACGCAGATCCTCGCCGCGCTGGAGTTCGCGTGTCTCGACATCCTCGGGCAGAAGTGGGGCGTGCCGGTACACGCGATCCTCGGCGGCGCGATGCGCGACCGCGTGCCCTTCGCGTCGTATCTGTTCTTCCGCTATCCGAATGGCGACGACACGGGCGAGGTTCGCACCGTGGACCAGCTCGTCGCCGAGGCGCGAGCGCTCAAGAGCGCGCACGGCTTCACGTCGCACAAGCTGAAGGGCGGGGTCTTCCCGCCGGCGTATGAGCTCGAATGCTATCGCGCGCTCGCCGGATCACTGCCAGGCGACAGCTTCCGCTTCGACCCGAATGGCGTCTGGTCGACCGAGCAGGCGATCTGGTTCGGCCAGCAGATCGAAGACCTGAACAACGACTATCTCGAAGATCCCGTGTTCGGTCTGCACGGGATGCGGCGCACGCGCGAGAAGGTGCGGATGCCGCTCGCGACGAACACCGTCGTCGTCGGCTTCGAGCAGCTCGCCGCGAACATCCTGAACACCGCCGTCGACGTCGTGCTGCTCGACACGACGTTCTGGGGCGGCATCCGACCGTGCGTGAAAGCGGCGGCGATCTGCGAGACCTTCCAGCTCGGCGTCGCCGTGCACTCGTCGGGGGAGCTGGGCATCCAGCTCGCGACGATGCTCCATCTCGGCGCGGTGATCCCGAACCTCACCTTCTCGGCGGATGCGCACTACCACCATCTGCGCGACGACGTGATCGTCGGCGGGAAGCTGTGCTACAAGAACGGATCGATCGCGGTGCCGACCGCGCCGGGGCTGGGTGTGCGGCTCGACCGCGACAAGCTCGGCGAGTATCACGAGCTGTTCAACGAGCTCGGAACGTACCCGTACGACCGTGATCCGCTTCGCCCCGACTGGACACCGACCGTGCCGAACTCGCGCTGGGCCGATCCGCTCGACGGACGCACGCCTCGAATGACGCGATGAGACGCGTCCTGCTTCTCGCGGGCGCGATGTTCGCGCTCGCCGGCGGCACGGCACGCGCCGAGGACGGCTACGATCTCTGGCTGCGATACCCGCGGGTGAGCGATCCGGCGCTGCTGGCCGAGTATCGCGCCGCCGCGACGCAAGTCGTGGTCGGCAGCGAGAGTCCGACGCTGAACGCGGCGCGCGACGAGCTCGTGACGGGTCTGATGGGGATGCTTGGCGCCGCCCCGCCGGTCCCCAGCAACGTCTCCAGCGACGGCGCGATCGTCGTCGGCACGCCGCGTTCCTCCGCATTGATCCGTTCTCTCCCGATCGCGGCCGAGCTGCGAGGCCTCGGACGGGAAGGGTACGTCATCCGGACGACGCGCATTGCGGGGAAACGCGTCATCGTCGTCGCGGCGAACGAGGAGGTCGGCGCGCTCTACGGCACGTTCGCTCTGCTTCGCCGAATGCAGACGCACCAGTCCGTGCGCGCGCTTTCACTGCGTGACGCGCCGAGAGTCGCGCTTCGGGTCCTCGATCACTGGGACAACCTCGACGGGAGCGTGGAGCGCGGCTACGCCGGACGCTCGATCTGGCGGTGGGACAGCCTGCCGAGCGGCGTGTCGCCGCGCTACCGCGATTATGCGCGCGCCAACGCCTCGATCGGGATCAACGGCGCGGTGCTGACGAACGTCAACGCGAACGCTCGCGTGCTCACGCCGGAGTTCTTCGACAAGGTCGCGGCGGTAGCCAACGTGCTGCGACCGTACGGCGTCCGCGTGTATCTCACGGCGCGATTCAGCGCGCCGATCGAGATCGGTGGGCTCATGACGGCGGATCCGCTCGATCCCGGCGTACGCCAGTGGTGGAAGGCGAAGGTGGACGAGATCTACGCGCGCGTGCCCGATTTCGGCGGGTTCGTCGTCAAAGCCAACTCCGAGGGGCAGCCGGGCCCGCAGGACTACAGGCGTACGCACGCCGACGGCGCGAACATGTTCGCCGACGCCCTGGCGCCGCACGGCGGCGTGGTGATGTGGCGCGCGTTCGTCTACAGCAGCGCGGTGCCGACCGATCGCGTGAAGCAGGCGTACGACGAGTTCAAGCCACTCGACGGATCGTTCCGCGAGAACGTGATGGTGCAGGTCAAGAGCGGCCCGCTCGACTTCCAGCCGCGCGAGCCGTTCCATCCGCTCTTCGGCGCGATGCCGAAGACGCCGTTGATGATGGAATTCCAGATCACCAAGGAATATCTCGGCCAGGACACGCACCTCGTGTACATGGGCTCCTACTGGGAGGAGGTGCTCAAGGCTGACACGTACGCGGCGGGGAAGGGCTCGACGGTCGCGAAGGTCGTCGAGGGGCGTGTGCATCACTACGGGCGCACGGGCATCGCCGGCGTCGCCAACGTCGGCAGCGACCGCAACTGGACCGGTTCGCAATTCAACCAGGTGAACTGGTACGCGTTCGGGCGGCTGGCCTGGAACCCGGAGGGCTCGGCGCGCGAGATCGCCGACGAGTGGACGCGGATGACCTTCACGAACGAGCCGCGGTCCGTCTCCACGATCGACTCGATGCTCGTGAAGTCGCGCGAGGCAGTCGTCAATTACATGACGCCGCTCGGACTGGCGCACATCATGGCGACCGGGCACCACTATGGGCCCGCGCCGTGGGCGCGCCTCGCGCGCCCCGACCAATCGCCAGTGTACTACCACCGCGCCGATACGCTCGGTGTCGGGTTCGATCGCACGGTGACCGGAAGCAACGCCGTGGCGCAGTACGCTCCTCCCGTGCGCGACCGCTACGCGAATCTCGCTACCGTCCCGGACTCAGTGCTGCTCTGGTTCCACCGCGTGCCGTGGAGCTATCGCACCCATTCCGGCCGCACCGTGTGGGACGAGCTCGTCTTCCGTTACAACGCGGGAATCGATACGGTGCGTGCGATGCAGAAGGAGTGGGCAACCGTGAACGAAGCGGTCGACGAGGAGCGGTTCGCCGAGGTGTCGCAATTCCTGGATATTCAGGAGCGGGAGGCACGCTGGTGGCGAGATGCGGCGTTGGCGTACTTCCAGCAGTTTTCCCGGATGCCGATTCCGGCGAAATACGAGCAGCCGGCGCATCCGCTCGCGTATTATCAGCAAATCCGCTGTCCGGCCAATCGGAACAAGCCTCGCTGCGACGCGGTTCCCTGATCCACACGTGCATCACCTCTGCGGAGCGTGATGCACTCACGCTCACCTTTCGCACGCGGATAGCCAGACGATGCCTCGCTCAGCGACCCAGGATGCCTACGCACCGAAGCCGGAGCACCACTTCACCTTCGGACTGTGGACGGTGGGCAACCCCGGACGCGATCCCTTCGGCGAGGCGACGCGGCCGCAGATCGGCGCCGTGGAGATCGTGCACAAGCTCGCCGAGCTCGGTGCGTATGGGGTGAATCTTCACGACAACGATCTCATTCCGCGCGACGCGTCGCCGGCGGAGCGGGACCGGATCGTGAAGGACTTCAAGGCGGCGCTGCAGGCCACCGGGCTCAAGGTCCCGATGGCGACGACGAACCTGTTCGGCGATCCCGTGTTCCGCGACGGCGCCTTCACGAGCGTCGACGCGAAGGTGCGGCGGCACGCGCTGCAGAAGACGATGCGGTCGATGGACCTCGGCAAGGAGCTGGGCGCATCGACCTACGTCTTCTGGGGCGGTCGCGAGGGCACCGAGACGAACGCGTCGAAGGATCCACAGGAGGCGATGAAGTGGTTCCGCGACGCGCTCAACTTCCTGTGCGAGTACTCGATCGCTCAGGGGTACGACTACAAGTTCGCGCTGGAGCCGAAGCCGAACGAGCCCCGCGGCGACATCTTCCTCCCGACGATCGGCCACGCGCTCGCGTTGATCTACACGCTCGACCACCCCGACATGGTCGGCCTCAATCCCGAGGTGGCGCACGACACGATGGCGGGACTCGACTTCTCCCACGGCGTCGCGCAGGCGCTCGAAGCGGGGAAGCTGTTCCACATCGACCTGAACTCGCAGAAGCCCGGCCGCTACGACCAGGACCACCGCTTCGGCAGCGAAGATCCCAAGGCCGCGTTCTTCCTCGTGAAGCTGCTCGAGGACTCGAAGTGGCCCGGGATGCGGCACTTCGACAGCCACGCCTACCGTACCGAGGATCAGCAGGGTGTGTGGGACTTCGCCGCGGGGAGCATGCGCACCTACCTCATCCTCGAGGAGAAGGTCGCGCAGTTCAATGCGGACCCGGAGATCCAGGCGCTACTCGGCGACCTCGGACGGCGCGGCTCGAAGGCGGGCGCGCGGTTCAGCTACTCGAAGGAGCTCGCGTCCTCGATTCGGGACGAGCAGTTCGATCTGCCCGCGATGCGCAACCAGGGCTACGCGTACGAGCGGCTCGACCAGCTGACGATGGAGATCCTGCTCGGAGTGCGCTGACGTGGCGGAGCCCGTCTTCCTCGGCCTCGATGTCGGCACGAGCGGGGTGAAGGCGATCCTCGTCGCGCCGTCGGGCGAGGTCGTCGCATCGGCGACGTCGCCACTGACGATGGCCACCCCGCAGCCGGGGTGGGCCGAGCAGGATCCGGAGGCGTGGTGGCAGGCGACGCTCGCGTCGATCGCGGCGGCCCGGAGCAAGCGAGCCGACACACCGATCGCCGCGATCGGCATCTCGGGTCAGATGCACTCGTCGGTGTTTCTCGATCACGAGGGCGGGGTGATCCGTCCGGCGCTGCTCTGGTGCGATGGGCGCACGACGACGGAATGCGCCGAGATCACTACGCGCGTCGGTGGCGAGGAGCGGCTGCGCGATCTGGCGTCGAATCCAGCGCTCGAGGGATTCACGCTGCCGAAGGTGCTGTGGCTGCGCCGGCACGAGCCGGCCGCGTTCGCGCGGCTCGCCACGGTGCTGCTGCCGAAGGACTACATCCGGTACCGCCTCACGGGCGCGCTCGCGACCGAGCCGTCGGACGCGTCGGCGACGCTGATGTACGACACGGCGCACCTGCGCTGGAGCGACGAGATCATGCGCGCCTTCGAGCTGCCGATGAGCCTCCTCCCCGACGTCGGGCCCTCGGCGGGAGTGCTGGGACGAGTGAGCACCGACGCGGCGAGCCTCACCGGTATCGACGCCGGCGCACCCGTCGTCGGCGGAGGCGCGGACAACGCGTGCGGTGCGGCGGGCGTCGGCGTGGTCGCGCCGGGCGAGGTGGTGACGAGCTGGGGAACGTCGGGTACGGTGCTGGCGCCGACGGCGATGCCTCTTGTCGACCCGCGGCTGCGGGCGCACACCTTCTGCCACGTCGTGCCCGATAGCTGGTATCTGATGGGCGTCGTGTTGACGGCAGGCGGCGCGTTCACCTGGTATCAGGAGCAGCTCGCGCGGGAGCTCGCGGGGGTGAGGGACGCAGCGGCTCGTCTCGATGCCGAGGCGGCGGGGGTGCCGCGTGGTTCGGAGGGCGTGACATTCCTTCCGTATCTGCAGGGGGAGCGGACGCCGCACCGTGACGCCGCCGCTCGTGGTGCCATGCTCGGGCTCAGCCTGGCGCACACGCGCGCGCATCTCACGCGCGCGGTGCTCGAGGGGATCTGCTTCGCCCTGCGCGACTCGCTGACGATTCTGCAGTCGGTCGGTCTCTCGCCGAACCACCTGCTGCTCACCGGGGGGGGCGCGAAGAGTGCACTGCTGCGGCGGCTGCAGAGCGAGATTTTCGGCCTGCCGGTGACGACGGTGAATCGCGAGGAAGGGCCGGCCTATGGCGCGGCGCTGCTCGCGGCGGTCGGTGCCGGTGCGTTCCCCGATCTCGCGGCGGCAGTGCGCACGACGATCTCGCGCGCACCGCTGGAAGTCCCGGACCCGAACGCTCACCTCGATTACGCGCAGCCGTACGTGCGCTTCCGTCAGGCATTCCTCGCCGCACGTCCGGATCTCCTCGCCCATGGCTGACCTCACCGCCGAACGTGCCGCACCGCGCGGGCCGACCATCGTGCGCCGGCTGCTCGCGTCGCAGGAGACGGGTCTCGTAATCGTCGTGACCCTGCTGACGATCACCCTCATCGCACTCGCCGGCGCGCACGTCGATCGGCGCACCGGGCTGGAGGTCAACAACTTCTGGAACCCGAACACGCTGGTGCAGACGCTCACCGACGCGAGCTTCTTCGCCATCATGGCGATCGGCGCGACGATGGTGATCATCAGCGGCGGGATCGACCTCTCCGTCGGATCGATCTATGCGCTGGCCGGCGTGACGATGGCGCTCGTGCTCCGCGCGATGGGACCCATGGGGGCCGGCGCGACCGCCTTCGTCGGCATAGTCGTGTGTGTGGGGATCGGTCTCCTCTGCGGGCTGATCAACGGCATCCTCGTCGTCGGGCTGCGCGTGCATCCGTTCATCATCACCCTCGGCTCGATGTGGGTGCTGCGCGGGTTCGCCTTCGTGATCTCGAAGGCCGAGAGCATCCTCGTGCCGCCGTCGCTCACCGACGTCGCCAAGGCGCCGCTCGGCCTCGGCGGCGGGCTGTATCCGGTGCCGATGCTCGTCATGATCGTGCTCACCATCCTGGGCGCGATCTATCTCACGCGCACGGTGATGGGACGACACATCTTCGCGTTCGGTGGAAATCTCGAGGCGAGCCGGTTCGCCGGGCTGTCGCTCGGGCTGATCCAGATCGGTGTGTTCGCCGTGTCGGGGCTCACGGCGGGGATCTCGGCCTTCCTCGGCGCGAGCTTCTACGGCTCGGCCTCGTCGGGGGACGCGCAGGGCTACGAGCTGTATGTGATCGCCTCGGCCGTCGTCGGCGGGGCGAGCCTGATCGGTGGCAAGGGCAGCGCGGTGGGCGCGACGCTCGGCGCGCTGCTGATCGTGCTGATCCGGCAGTCGATCCGCACGCTGCACTTCGATCAGAACTACGAGTGGATCGTGATCGGCTGCGCGATCATCATCGCCGTCGTCATCGATCAGTGGAGCACGCGCATGGCGGCGCGCCGGTTGACGAAGGCCGCCGAATCCGCGCGTGCCGCGGCATGACAACGGCACCAACAACCTCACCAACGGGAGAAGGACATGCGCGCAAGGCGTGGAAGGTGGAGCAGTGTCGTGCTGTCGGCCCTGTGCTTCGCCGCGCTCGCCTGTAGTGGCGGAGGCGAGAACAAGACCGCCGCGACGGGGGACTCCGCGAAGGCAGGCGCTGCCGGCGGCGCGGGCAAGTCGATCAAGATCGCGATGATCGCCAAGAGCTCGGACAATCCCGTCTTCCTCGCGGCGCGCACCGGCGCCGAGGCGGCGGCGAAGGATCTGTCGGCGAAGAGCGGGACCACCGTGCAGGTCGAGTGGCTCACGCCGCCCCAGGAAGACGGCGCGGTTCAGGCGCAGCGCGTGCGCCAGGCCGTCAACGAGGGCGTCGACGCAATCCTGATCTCGTGCTCCGACGCCGGAAAGGTCACGGGGGCGATCAATGACGCGGTAGACCGCGGCGTGACCGTGATGACGTTCGACAGCGACGCACCCCAATCCAAGCGCTTCGCGTTCTACGGCGTCGACGACGCGAAGGCGGGCCAGCAGACGATGGCCGAGCTCGCGAAGCTCCTCAATGGCAAGGGCAACGTCGCGATTCTCGCGGGCAATCAGAACGCGCCGAACCTTCAGAAGCGCGTGCAGGGCGCGAAGACCGAAGCGGCGAAGTATCCCGGCATCAAGGTCGTCGGCGTGTTCAATCACGTGGAGACTCCGCAGGACGCGTCGGCCGAGGTGATCCGCGTGAACAACGCGTATCCCGAGATCACCGGCTGGGCATTCATCGGCGGATGGCCGCTGTTCGCGACGTCGCTGCTCTCCGAGCTCAATCCCGCGAAGCAGAAGGTCGCGTCGGTCGACGCGATCCCCGTCGAGCTGCCGTACGTCGAGAAGGGAGTCGTCCCCGTGCTGCTCGCGCAGTCGGTCTATCTGTGGGGCGACGTCGGCGTCCGCACGATCTTCGACAAGATCCACGACAACAAGTCGCCGGCGAACCCCGTCATGCCGATGGAGTTGGTGCGCGTTTCGAAGGAGAACCTCGGCGACTGGGCGCGGCAGCTGAAGGCGTGGGGGTTCACCGACGTCGATCCGAAATATCTCGCGCTCCCCTCAGCGTCGGGCGCACCGGCGACCGCTCCCGCCGCCAAGCAGTGAACGTCGCCGCCGTCCGGTTCGAACGGGTCAGCAAACGATTCCCCGGCGCGCAGGCGCTCACCGACGTCTCGTTCGAGATCATGGCGGGCGCCTGCCACGCTCTGTGCGGCGAGAACGGCGCGGGGAAGAGCACGCTCGGCAAGATCATCGCCGGGATCCATCAACCGGACGGCGGGCGGCTGCTGATCAACGACGCCGAGGTGCACTTCACCAGCCCGCGCGACGCGCTCGCAGAAGGCGTCGGCATGGTGCATCAGGAGCTCGCGTTCTGCGACAACCTCAGTGTCGCCGAGAATCTCACGCTGTCGCACCTGCCCGCGCGCGGCGGGATCGTCGATCGCGAGGCGATGCGCCGGCGCGCCGAGACGATGCTCGCCGAGACGGGCACGGAGCTCGACGTGACGCGCGAGTTCGGCAAGCTCGCGATCGGCCAGCGCCAGATGGTACAGATCGCGGCGGCGGTCGGCGGAGGCGCGCGGATCATCGTGTTCGATGAACCGACGAGCAGCCTGAGTCAGGCCGAAGCGGAGCGGCTCTTCGCACTGATCGAGCGGCTGAAGACGCGCGGCGTGACGTGCATCTACGTCTCGCACCGCATGCCGGAGATCTTCCAGCTCTGCGACGCGGTCACGATCCTGCGTGACGGACGCCACGTCGCCACGCGTCCGACGGCGTCGCTCACCGAATCGGATCTGGTGCAGATGATGATCGGGCGTCCGCTCGCGGAGTACTTCGGACGCCACAGCAGCGCGGGTGTCGGTGACGAGGTACTGCGCGTCGAAGGCCTCACGGTGCCGGGAAAGTTCGAGGACGTGTCGTTCTCCGTGCACGCGGGGGAGATCGTCGGACTGGCAGGGCTGATGGGCGCCGGCCGATCGGAAGTGGCGTCCGCACTCTTTGGGCTCGACCGGCCGTCGCGCGGGCGCATCGTGCTGCGCGGTACACCGGTGGAGGTGCGAAGCCCGGCACATGCGATCGCGCTCGGCATCGGCTACGTGCCCGAGGATCGGAAGCGGCAGGGGCTCGTGCTCTCCGCGAGCGGGTTGCACAACACCTCGCTCCCAATCCTCGACCGACTGTCGCGCTTCCGCTGGATCCGTCGCGCGCGCGAGCGGAGCGTGGCGCGCGAGTACTTCGACCGGTTGCGCGTGCGCACACCGAGCCTGGACGCGACCGTCGCGGGACTCTCCGGTGGCAACCAGCAGAAGATCGTGCTCGCCAAATGGCTCGCGGCGAGGTCACAGATTCTCATTCTCGACGAGCCAACCCGCGGCGTCGACGTGGGGGCGAAGGCGGAGATCCACGCGCTCATCGGCGAGCTCGCCGCGCGGGGGACGGCGATTCTCGTCATCTCGAGCGAGCTCCCGGAGGTGATCAGCCTCTCGGACCGGATCGTCGTGTTGCGGAGCGGCCGCATGGCGGGTGAGCTCCCTCGCCGCGACGCGACGGAGGACTCCGTGCTTCGGTTGATGGCGGGGATCGGTGACCCCGCCAACGGGTCCGCCGCCACGGCGGACCGAGGGTAGAGTCGCGCGATCGGCGATCGCTCCGAACATTCGCCCGTCGATTTGACGAAGGAATCTTGACAGCCTCAACGAGGTGTGTAGTTTGTCGCGCCGAGTCATCCGATGACTTGGTGTGCCGATCATAGGGTCTCGACACACAGCCCCCTCGGATGCCCCGCAGCGTTCATCGTCTCGGAGCTCCAACCTCACCTCCACTCGAGGCTCGATTCATGGGACGCAGGATCGTTCTCGCGATGGGCTTTCTCCTCGCCGCGGCCTCGGCGGCCGTCGCGCAGGGCACCGGCACCGTGTCGGGGCGCGTCATCTCCGCGCAAGGCGCTGCACCCGTTCCCGGAGTCGCGATCCGCCTCGTCGGCACCACGCGCGGCGTCGTCAGCGACAGCGCCGGCCGATTCACCCTCGCCAGCGTGCCCGCCGGCGCGCGCCGCCTACAGGCTCGGCGCATCGGGTTCGTCTCGATCGACCAGACGGTGCAGGTCGTCGCCGGCCAGACGGCGACCCTCACCTTCGCGCTCGAGGCCTCGCCGATCACGCTCGAGGCGGTGACGACGGTGGGGTACGGCGTGCAGGAGTCGCGCACCGTCACCGGCTCGATCGCCAGCATCCCCGCCGCGTCGATCAGGGAGATCGCGACCCCGGATCTCGCCAAGGCGCTTCAGGGCCGCGCCGCGGGGGTCGAGGTGGTGGCGTCGAACAACGAGCCCGGCGCGCCGATGCAGGTCCGCATCCGCGGCGTCCGTTCGCTCACCGCGAACAACGATCCGCTCTACGTCGTCGACGGCATCCCGATCTCGGGGAGCATCCAGGACTTCGATCCGCAGGTGATCGCGTCGGTCGAGATCCTGAAAGACGCGGCGGCGACGGCGATCTACGGCAGCCGAGGCGCGAATGGCGTCATTCTCGTGACGACGAAGAAGGCGCCGGCCGACGGGGGAACCAAGGCCCAGTACTCGCTCGACGCGTACACCGGCCGGCAGGACGCGGTGAAGGTGCTGCAGATGATGAACATGCAGCAGTACACCAGGATGCTGCAGGACGGCGCACGCTACAACAACGGCGCGCTCAACGGCGACACGAGCCTCGTGAAGGTCCTCGCCGGACAGTCGTTCGTGAACGGCGTGCCGAAGAAGCTCTACGCCTTCCAGAAGGGGCTCGAGACGGACTGGTTCGACACCGTCCTCCAGGACTCGTATCAGCAGAACGTGAACGCCTCGCTGCTCGGGGCGACGGCGGATACGCGCTACTCCGTGTCGGGGGGCTACTTCGGCCAGGGTGGGCTCATCCCGGGGCAGGGCTACAAGCGCGGCGCCGGCTTCGCGTCCGTCGATCACAGCGCGAGCCGCCTGCACATCGGCCTGAGCGCGAACGGATCGCGCGTCTATCAGGACATCGGTGAGAGCGGCGCGGCGTTCGGCTACACCGCGGCGATGGCACCGTACGGCCTGCCGTTCAACTACACCAACCCCGACTCGGCGGGACTGTACGATCCGCGTCCGGACGACGACCAGCTGAACATCAACCCGCTGCTCGAGAACCGCTCGTTCACGCGCCAGCGGTTGACGAACCGGATCTTCGGCTCGGCGTTCGCCGAGTACAAGCTGATGGACGGCGTGATCCTCCGCTCGAACTTCGGTCCCGATTTCACGAACGTGTTCGAAGGATGCTACAACGATCCCTGGACACACGGTCCGTGCGCGAATCCCGGCGCCAACAGCCAGAACCAGGGCGCGCCGCCGCAGGCGTTCCAGCGGAACGCGTACGACTTCGCCTACACGCTCGACAACCTGATCCAGGTCGACCGCAACCTGACATCGAAGCAGCGCATCCAGGCGACGGCGCTGTACAGCATCCAGCACGACCGGTTCAATCGCGACTCGCTGTACGCGTCGAACCTCCCATACAACACGCAGCTCTGGTACGACCTCGGCTCGGGGACGGCAGGGCAGCAGCTGAGCGGCTACTCGGAGTGGGCGCTGCGCTCGTTCATGGGACGCGTCGTCTACACGCTGTTCGACCGATACACGATCTCCGCCGCGGGCCGCTCGGATGGGTCGAGCCGGCTCGCCGAGGGACACAAGTGGGCGTTCTTCCCCTCGGTCGGATTCGCGTGGCAGCTCAACGACGAGCCGTTCATGAAACGGTTCTCGGCGATCAACAACCTGAAGGTGCGCGCGAGCTACGGCACGACGGGGAACACGTCGATCAACCCCTACCAGACGCAGGGCCTGCTGACGCCGAGGATCTACAGCTTCGGAAACACGCCCGTGCGCGGCTACCGGCCGGGCGCGATCCCGAACCCCGACCTCGGCTGGGAGAAGACCGACCAGTCGGATCTCGGCATCGAGTGGGCGGTGCTGAAGAACCGCATCTCGGGCACGATCGACGCGTACCGGGCGAACACGCACGACCTGCTGCTGAACCAGGCGCTCCCCGTGAGCTCCGGTTTCACGTCGACGCTGCGCAACGTCGGCTCGACGCGGAACACCGGCGTCGAGCTCGGGCTCTCGACGGTAAACCTCGACGGCTGGCACGGGCTGCGCTGGCTCACCGAGGTTCAGTGGAACCACCAGAAGAACGAGATCGTGTCGCTGCAGAGCGGCACGACGCAGAACCTCCTCAACACCTGGTTCGTCGGCTCGCCGATCAACATCCCGAATGACGCGCAGCACCAGGTGTTCTACGACTACACCTCGGGCGGTGTCTGGCAGTACGCGGACACGGTGCTGATGAAGCAGCTCAACAGCACGGGCTCGACGTTCAAGGTCGGCCAGCCGCGCGTGCTCGACATCAACGGCGACGGCAAGATCGACGTCAACGATCGCAGCATCATCGGCACGAGCTACCCGAAGTGGCAGGGCAGCCTCACCAATCGCCTCTCGTGGGCCGGGTGGGATCTCTCGGCGCTCGTCACGGCGAAGTGGAAGTACACCTTCGTCGACGGCACGCCGCGCGGCATGAACGGCCGCAACGGCAACATCGTGATGAACTACTGGACGCCGGAGACCCCGACGAACGAGAACGCGGCGCCGCAGGTCCCGAACTCTGGTGGATCGTGGCAGTACCAGAACACGTTGCTCTACCGCGACGGCTCGCACTGGCGGATCCGCAACGTCACGCTCGGCTACTCCTCCGGTGAGCGCTTCGCGAGCAGGATCGGGGCGAACAGCCTCCGGGTCTACTTCACGGCGCAGGACCCGTACATCCACACCGACTATCCGGGCAACGATCCGGAGGTAGGCGGCTCCGCACCGACGGTGCGCACGCTGCTGCTCGGCACCAACATCGTCTGGTAGACGCCAACCTCCTGAGGATCGAGACTCCAATGAAGCGCAATCGACTTCCAGTGGCGGCAATGGCGTTGGCCACCGTCATCGCGGGCTGCGTCAGCATCGACGAGAACCTCGTCACCGGCGTGAGCAGCCAGTACTACGCCACGCCCGACGGGCTGAACTCCGCTCTCATCTCGAGCTACGCGCAGCTCCGCGGCTTCTACGGCAAGGAGCAGCTGCTGTCGCTCACCCAAGTGGGCACCGACACCTGGCAGGCCGGCGACCAGCTCGGCTCGAACAACATCAACTTCGACGCGTACAACGGCATTCTGAACAGCCAGGCCGCGGAGCTCGCCAACACGTGGAACCCGGCGTACGTGATGATCAACACGCTGAACGCGGCGCTCGATCGCGGTCCGAACACGTCCGGCATCGCGCCGGCGACGAAGAACGCGCTGCTCGGCGAGGCGCACTTCCTCCGCGCGCTGCAGTATTTCACGCTGGTACAGGCGTTCGGCGACGTGACGCTCTCGCTGCACGAGAATCAGGGCGTCGTGCTCGAGGCGACGCGCCAGCCGGCGGCCGACGTGTACAAGGCGATCATCGCCGACCTGGACACGGCGATCTCGCAGCTGCCGGCCACGACGAACGACTATGGGCGCGCGACGCGCGGCGCGGCGCTGACGCTGCGGTCGAAAGTGTACCTGACCCGCGCGTACAAGTCGTATGGCGCGGGCGCGGCGGACTTCACCGCCGCGCTGACCGACGCGAAGGCGGTGATCAGCTCCGGGACGTATGCGCTCGAGCCGGTGTACGCCGATCTCTGGTGCGTGGCGCGGGCGGGCGATCCGGGGCGGGGCGGGTACTGCGACAACACGGGCTACGTCCAGAACCGGAAGGAGTTCATCTTCACCGTCCAGTTCTCGTACAACCAGCCGAACAACGACGCCGACGGCACGCCACAGTACAACTACCTGCATCTCGTGTACGGCAGTCAGTACGACAACAACAACGCCGGCGTCGGCATCGCGCGCGACCTGAACAACGGGCGTCCGTTCCGGCGCCTGAAGCCGACGCAGTACGAGCTCTCGCTCTGGTCGCAGCGCTACGCCGGCACGCCCGGTGCCAGTGACATCCTCGACACGCGCTTCGATGGGTCGTTCCAGACGGTGTGGTACGCCACGGCGGGCGGGCAGCGCAATCCGGTGGGCGTGTGTCCCACGGGCCCGCTTCCCATCAACTCGTCGCCGCAGTTCGTGGCGTGCACGAGCAACCAGGTCGTGAACGTCGGGGACACGACGATCTTTTACGCCACCTTCCCGGTCGACTCGGTGCGGCGGCGTGCGAGCAAGTACACCATCCGCACCACCTGTCCCGCCGGCATCGCCGATCCGTCGGTGTACTGCGGCGACAACTTCAGCGAGAACAACGGCTACATCGGGTGGGATCGCTTCCCCGTGCTGAAGAAGTTCCAGGACAACCTGCGCACCGGCGGCTTCAACGATCAGAACGGTGGCAAAGTGCAGGTGCTCTTCCGGCTCGGCGAGGTCTACCTCATCGCGGCGGAGGCGGCGCTCGGGCTCAACAACCTCACCGAGGCCGCGGCCAACATCAACGTGCTCCGGACGCGCGCGGCCAGCCCGGCGCACAAGGCCGATCCGGCGTTCCAGGTGACGCCCGCCCAGATCAACCTCGACTTCATCATGGACGAGCGCGAGCGCGAGCTCGCGGGCGAGTTCAATCGCTGGTACGACCTCGTGCGGCCCGGCCCCACGTTCTTCCTCAGCCGCGTGCAGAAGTGGAACCCAAAGGCGCGTCCGAACGTGCAGGCGAAGCATGCGCTCCGGCCCATCCCGCAGTCCCAGATCGACGGTGTCGTCGTTGGCCCGAAGTATCCGCAAAATCCCGGGTACTGAGGGGTAGGACCACGGTGCCGCGAGTGGGCGCTCCGGCATCGTGCGCCGGCCTCCGTTCGTGTCGAGCGAACGGAGGCCGGCGGCCGTCTTCCATCCGGCGTGTCATCACGGTTGGCCGCGTCCGAACGGGCGGTATACTGCTCGCCGTCGTCGCGTGCACCGGCGCACCGAAGACGGGCGTATCGCCCGAAAGCTCGTCGTGGGTGGGGACCTGGGCGACGGCGCTGCAGATCGTCGAACCGGCGAACCTGCCCCCCTCACCAGGGCTGACGGGCAACACGCTGCGGCAGGTCGTGCACGCGTCGATCGGCGGACGTCGGCTACGCGTGCGATTCTCCAATGTCTTCGGTGATGCTCCGCTGACGATCGCCGCCGCCGCGATCGCTCCCTCACGCGGCGAGAGCCGCATCGATGCGGAAGTGCAGCGCCCGCTCACCTTCGGGGGGCATGCGTCGGTCGTCGTCGACGCCGGGCGCGATACGGTCGCGGACGTTGTGGCGTTCGACCTCGAGCCGCTCGCCAACGTCGCGATCAGCACGCGGTTCGGCGCCGTCCCCGCCGTCGTCACTGGACATCCCGGGTCTCGAACGACCTCCTACATCCAACCCGGCGACGCGGTCGCCTCTCCCCAGCTGCCGAGCGCGGTGAAGACGGCGCACTGGTACCTCGCCGCGGGAATCGACGTCTCCCCGGAAGCGCCGAGCGCTGCGGTGGTGACACTCGGCAATTCGATCACTGACGGACGCGGCTCGGGAACGGACCGGCAGAATCGCTGGCCCGACGAGCTCGCACGCCGGCTGCAGGGAGATCCCGCGACGCGTCATGTCGCCGTGCTCAATGCGGGGATCGGTGGGAACTGTGTGCTGCGGAGCTGCCTCGGCCCGTCCGCGCTGGCGCGCCTCGAGCGCGACGTCCTTCGGCCGGCCGGTGCGCGATGGATCCTCGTGCTGGAGGGCGTGAACGACCTCGGCCAGGCGAAGAGCGCCGCCGAGTCGGACTCCATCGCGCGTGGTCTCATCGAGGCATATCGCCAGATCGTCGCGCGGGCGCACGCGAAGCGGATGCGGGCGTACGGCGCGACGATCCTGCCGTTCGGCGGATCGTTCTACGATGCGCCCCATCGCGAGGCGGCGCGTACCACGGTCAATCGGTGGATTCGTACGAGTGGCACCTTCGACGCGGTGATAGATCTCGACGCGGCGATGCGGGATCCGGCTCAGCCGAGCCATCTGGCACCAATCGCCGACGGCGGCGATCATCTGCACCCGAACGAGACAGGCTACCGCATGATGGCGGCGGCGATCGATCTCTCGCTGTTCCGCCGGATCCGCTGACGGCCGGCGACGCCGAGCCTCACTGCTCAATACCACCGCAACGGCTGACCAGGAAACCACGCATGGCGCTCGAACACGAACGATTGTCGGTGAAGGAGAAGGCGGGCTACGGCATCGGTGATGCCGCCGCCAACTTCATCTTCCAGACGATGATCATCTTCCAGCTCGCCTTCTACACCGACACCTTCGGGATCACGGCGGCGGCGGCTGGCACGTTGTTCCTCGTGGTGCGCGTCTTCGACGCGGCGTTCGATCCGCTCATGGGCGTGATCGCGGACCGCACCAACACACGCTGGGGGAAGTTCCGCCCGTGGATTCTGTGGACGGCGGTGCCGTTCGGGATCATGGGCTTTCTCGCCTTCACGACGCCGGATCTCACGCCGTCGGGCAAGCTGGCCTACGCCTACGTGACGTACATCCTGCTCATGATGGTGTACTCGGCGAACAACCTGCCGTACTCCGCGTTGAGCGGCGTGATGACGGGCGACGTCGTGCAACGTACAAGTCTCTCGTCGTACCGGATGGTCTTCGCGATGGCGTCGCAGCTCGTCATCCAGGGGCTGGCGCTGCCGATGGTCAAGCAGTTCGGTGGTGGCAACGATGCGCTGGGTTACAAGATCACGATGGGGATCTTCTCCGCGCTCGCCGTCGTGTTCTTCGTCATCACCTTCGCCACGACGCGCGAGCGAGTCCGGCCTGATCCGGCCCAGAAGAGCTCCATCCGCCAGGACTTTGCGGACCTCGTGAGCAACGGTCCATGGAAGGCGATGTTCGCGCTCACCATCATCCTGTTCGTCACCCTCGCGCTGCGCGGCGGCGTGATGGTCTACTTCTTCAAGTACTACGTGAAGCGCGAAGACGCGTTCAGCCTGTTCAACGTGATCGGCACGGGAGCGACGATCATCGGCGTGCTCCTCTCGAAGCCTGTGGCGGAGCGGGTCGGCAAGCGCCGGCTGTTCGTCATCGGACTGCTCGGCACCGTGCTGTTCACGGCCGCGTTCATCGTGCTGCCGCCGGACAAGCTGCCGTTGATCGTCGCGACCGAAGGGCTGCGGCAGTTCGCGTACGGCTTCACGATTCCGCTCCTGTGGGCGATGATGGCCGACGTCGCGGACTTCTCCGAGTGGAAGAATCGCCGGCGCGCGACCGCGGTGATCTTCTCGGCCATCATCTTCGGCCTCAAGGCCGGCCTGGGGATCGGGGGTGCGATCGGCGGCTACCTCCTCGACGCGTACGGCTACGTGCCGAATGCCGCGCAGTCCGAGCATGCGCTGCTCGGCATCCGGCTCATGTCGAGCATTTATCCCGCGGTCGCGTTCCTGCTCTGCGCCGTATGTCTGACGTTCTATCGCATCGACAAGACACTCGAGCTGGAGATGTCGCGCGAGCTCACCGACCGGCGCAACGCGTTTCTCCCCACGCCTCTTCCTTCAGCACCATGATCACACGCCATCGATTCGCCCTGTGCGCGGGGGGGCTTCTCGTCGCCTGCCACGCCGGCCCATCCGGCACCGGGGGCGGTGCCACCGCGTCGTCCTCCGGTCTCAAGGACGCGTTTCGCGACGCGTTCATGATCGGCACCGCGCTGGCGCCGCGACAGTTCGACGAGCTCGATACGGCGAGCGTCGCACTCGTCACGCGGCAGTTCAACGCGACGACGCCGGAGAACGTGCTGAAGTGGGAAGCCGTGCATCCGGAGCCCGCTCGGTACCAGTTCGCGCCGGCGGACGCGTACGTCGCGTTCGGAGAGCGTCACGGCATGTTCGTCATCGGTCACACGCTCGTGTGGCACAGCCAGACGCCGCGCTGGGTGTTCGAGAACGCGCAGGGGCAGCCGCTGTCGCGCGACGAGCTGCTCGCGCGGATGAAGGATCACATCTCGACCGTCGTCGGCCGCTACAGGGGGCGGATCAAGGGGTGGGACGTGGTGAACGAGGCGCTGAACGAGGACGGCACGCTGCGCCAGTCGCCCTGGCTGCGCATCATCGGGCCGGACTACCTCGTCAAGGCGTTCCAGTTCGCGCACGAGGCGGACCCCGCCGCGCAGTTGTACTACAACGACTACAACCTGGATTATCCGGCCAAGCGTGACGGGGCCGTGCGCCTCGTGAAGTCGCTGCAGGCGGCCGGCGTGCCGATCCATGCGGTGGGCTCGCAGGAGCACCTCAAGCTGACGACGCCATCGGTCGCACTCGTCGACTCCAGCATCCGCGCGCTGGCCGCGACCGGCGTCAAGGTGAACGTGACGGAGCTCGACATCGATCTCCTGCCTGCGGCGACGCGGAATGCGACCGCCGACGTGTCCGTGCGCGCCGGCGCGGCGCCGAATCTCGATCCGTACAAGGCAGGACTGCCCGACTCGGTGCAGCAGGCGCTCGCGCGACGTTACGAGGATCTGTTCCGCGTCTACCTCGCGCACCAGGACGTGATCGACCGCGTCACCTTCTGGGGGGTCGCCGACCGCGACTCGTGGCTCAATGGCTGGCCGGTGCGCGGTCGTACGAGCTATCCGCTGCTGTTCGATCGGGAGAACAAGCCGAAGCTCGCCTATCAGCGCGTGATGGCGCTCGCGCGCGATCAGCGTCCGCGATGAGAACGCGTCGAGTCGTCGTGGCAATCGCCGCGCTCTCGATGTCGGCCGGCTGCGCGGGAACGTCCGCGCCGCGCGTCGTCGGCACGCCGATCGCGGGCGGGACGCATGCGGCCGACCCGCACTTCGACTGGTTCGAGTACGTCGGCGAGGACTCCATCTATCGGAAGATGCCGGTCGGGCCAGGCGAGTATCACAACCCCATCCTCGCGGGTTTCTATCCCGATCCGAGCATCGTGCGCGCGGGGGACGACTACTATCTCGTCACATCGAGCTTCGCCTACTTCCCCGGCGTTCCGATCTTCCACAGCCGCGACCTCGTCGCGTGGACGCAGATCGGCAACGTGCTCGATCGGCCGTCGCAGCTCAACCTCGACAGCGCGGGAATCTCGCGCGGCGTGTTTGCTCCGGCGATCCGGTACAACAAGGGCACGTTCTACATGATCACCACGGTCGTGGATCGCGGCGGCAACTTCTTCGTCACCGCCACGAATCCGGCCGGACCATGGTCCGAACCCGTCTGGCTCCCGCCGCTGGCCGACGCGATCGATCCGTCGTTCTTCTTCGACGACGACGGCAAGGCGTACGTCGTGAACAACGGGCCGCCGGAGGGCAGGCCGCTCTACAACGGCCACCGCGCGATCTGGATGCAGGAGTTCGACATCGCCGGCAAGCGCATGGCCGGACCGCGCAAGCTCATCGTGAACGGGGGCGTGGACCTCTCGAAGCAGCCGATCTGGATCGAGGCGCCGCACATCTTTCGGAAGGACGGGAAGTACTACCTCATCTGCGCCGAAGGCGGCACAGCTGACCAGCACAGCGAGGTGGTGTTCCGCAGCGACAGTGTGTGGGGACCGTACGTGCCGTTCAGCGGCAATCCAATCCTGACGCAGCGACGCCTCGACAAGAATCGACCGAACGCGATCGGCACGGCGGGGCACGCCGACTTCGTCGAAACCTCGGCGGGCGAATGGTGGGCGGTGTTCCTCGCCACCCGCGATTACGTCGACAACGTCTACAACACCGGGCGCGAGACTTTTCTCATGCCGGTGCGCTGGGAGAACGGCTGGCCGATCATCACGACCGGCGACCAGACCGTGCCGTACGTGGCCAAGCGTCCCAACCTGCCGCGGCAGCCTGCGCCGCCCATTCCGACGAGCGGCAATTTCACCATCCGCGACGAGTTCGACGGCTCGACGCTGCCACCGTACTGGCACGTGATCCGGACGCCTCGCGTGAAGACCTACGACCTCACGAGCTCGCCCGGCGCGCTGACGCTCTACGCGCGCCCGGTCGGCCTCGAGCCCTCCGGCATCCCGTCGTTCATCGGACGCCGGCAGCAGCATCAGCGATTCTCCGCCACGACCGCGATCCAATATTCCCCGTCGCGCGACGGAGAGAAGGCGGGGATCATCGCGTTTCAGAATGACGAGTTCTACTATTTTCTCTCGGTGGCGAGAGTCGCCGGTCGCCCCGTGGTGCAGCTCGAGAAGCACGCCGGAGCGCAGACGCGCGCCGCGGACACCATCGTCGCCTCGGCCCCGATCGAGCCGAGCCGGCCGATCCGCCTCCGGATCAGGGGCCGCGCCGATCGCTATGATTTCCTGTACGCCGAAGGCAACGGGCCGTGGAAGACGCTCGCGGCGGATCAGGATGGCAGGATCCTGAGCACCGCCGTCGCCAAGGGCTTCGTAGGCACGATGCTGGGCCTGTACGCGACGACGGCCGCACGATGATGATCGCCGGCAGCAGAACTCTCACCTCAAGTGGAGAGCATGAAGCATTCGTTTGAGCCCGTCGTGAAGCAGAGCTTGCCCGACAAGCTGGCTCGGCAGATCCGCGGAACGATTCAGAGCGGCAACTATCGCCGCGGGGACCGTCTTCCGCCGATCGTCGAGATGGCGAAGCGATTCGAGGTCGGGCAGCCGAGCATTCGCGAGGCGCTCAAGAAGCTCGAGGCGATGGGCGTCGTGCAGATCCGGCATGGCGCCGGCGTGTTCGTCACCCGGAGCGAGGAGGTGCTCGTGCTCGCGAGCCCCGACTACGCGGGCACGGTCACCAAGAAGCTGTTGCTGGACCTCGTCAGGGCGCGCATCCCGATCGAGATCCAATCGGTGGCGGACTGCGTGAAGAACGCGACACCGGAGCAGGTACAGGAGCTGAAACGCATCCTCGCCAGCGCGGGTCAGCACCTCGAAGACGACGAGACGCTGAACTCGGTGAACATGGAGTTCCACGGCAAGATCGCCGAGACGTCGGGCAACTCGGTGACGGCACAGCTGCTCGCCGTGCTTCACGAGCTGTTCGCCGACGAGCAGAGGCTCATCCTTGGCATCTTCGGCTCGCGCGAAGACGATCACAAGGATCACGTACAGATCCTGAAGGCGATCGAGCAGCGCGACGAAGGATTGGCGGTCGAGCGCATGCGCTCGCATCTAGAGAGCGTCCACGCGGCGATTCAACGCTGGGACCCGGAGAACCATCCGGTGAAGTGAGGGGCCGCTCCCCGGCCTGCGGAGAGCGGCGCGACGCGATGAGCAGGCGGCACTCGCACCCGAGGTTGCGGTCATGCGCGCGCACCTACGGCAGCTCGCCCTTGCGATCCTCGCCGGCTGTCTCGCCTGTGCCGGCGCGGCTGGGGGCAGGAGAGCTCGAGTCGACCCTTCGGTCCTCACCCAGGAGCAGCTCGCGGAGCGGCACTACGAGAACCTGCTCGAGGCGGTGCAGATGCTCCGCTCGAACTGGTTGAACGATCGTGGTCCCGACAGCTTCACCGCGCCGAGCCACATCTGGGTGTATCTCGACAACACGCGCATGGGGGGCGTGCAGTCGCTGGCGCAGATCTCCACGCGGTACGTCAGCTCCGTGCGGAAGCTGAACGGCATCGACGCGACCGCGCGTTGGGGGATCGGGCACGGAGCGGGTGTGATCGCGGTCATGTCGTGGCCGCCTCAGGAGAATCCCGAGCTCCTCGCGCCGAGCTCGCGCCCGGACACGGCCGCGGTGCCTGACAGCACCGCGGGCCGGCCGCACTAGAGCTCGCGCCAGTCGCGTCGTGGAGTGCGCCGCACTATTATCTCCCCGCCGGCGCACGCCGCGTGCGCGACCGGCGTTCGGCGCGCCACGTGAGGTGCGCGCCGTCCGGCGTCCCTCACACCGCATTCCTCAGTGCCGTCGTCCAGCTCTGAACAGGCCGGCGCTCCGACGCTGCTCGCCAGCGAACGGCCGCTCGTGGCGCCCGCGATGCTTCGCCGCTGGTTCGTACGGATCGGGCCGGCACTCGGTCTAATCGCGATCGTCCTCGTCTTCTCGCTGATCACGGACGCGCCGGGGCGATATCTCTCGGCGTTCAACCTGCGGATCGTCCTCTCGCAGACAGTGATCACCGCCATCGGCGCCATCGGCATGACGATGATCATCGTCAGCGGCGGGATCGATCTGTCGGTCGGCGCGGTGATCGCGCTCACCGGCGTCATCACGGCGCTTGGGATCGGCGCGGGATTTCCTCCGTGGCTGGCCGTCCTCGCGGCGGTGGCGACCGGCGGCTTGATCGGGGTGTTCAACGGCGCGATGATCACGACGCTGCGCGTCGTGCCGTTCATCGTGACTCTCGGCATGCTCGGCATCGCCCGCGGCGTCGCGAAATGGCTGGCGGGCGAGCAGACGGTGAATGCCCCGCCGTCGTGGGTGAACGATCTGCTCGTCACCTTCCCGAAGCCATCGTGGCTCGTGCTGCCGATCGGCGTGTGGGCGACGCTCCTGCTCGCCGGCGTCGCGGCATTCGTGCTCAGCCGCACCGTCTTCGGGCGCCGCGTGTTCGCGCTCGGCTCCAACGAGGCCGCCGCGCGCGCCTGCGGTGTCGACACGGGACGACTGCGCATCGCGATCTACGGCATCGCCGGCTGCCTGTTCGGTCTCACCGGCGTGATGCAGATGTCGCGCTTGCGCCAGGGCGACCCGACGGTGGCCAACGGCGCGGAGCTCGACATCATCGCCGCGGTGGTGATCGGTGGCGGAAGCTTGAGTGGGGGCGAAGGCAGCATCGCCGGCTCGATCATCGGCGCGCTTATCATGGCGTTCCTCCGCAACGGCTGTCAGCAGATGGGATGGCCGAACTACATCCAGGAGATCATCATCGGCGTGATCATCGTGCTCGCCGTCGCGCTCGACCGCGCGCGTGCGACCTGGGCGGAACGCGCGGCGGCGGCTGCGCTCGCGGCGGGCGCGTGAGCGTGCAGGGCATCCGCGTGATCGACGCGCATGTGCACTTCTGGGATCCGTCCGTGCTGCGCTATCCCTGGCTGGCGGGAGAGCCGGCGCTCTCTGCGCCCTTCCGGCCGTCCGACTTCGCGCCGCTCACCTCCGGAGAGGTCGACGCGGTCGTCTTCGTCGAGGCGAATCCCGCGCCGGAGCAGGCGGCCGACGAGGTGACGTGGGTGAACGCCCTGGCCGACTCGGACCCGCGCATCGCCGGCATCGTGGCCTTCGTCGATCTCCTGGACGAGCCGCAGCGCGACGCGTCGCTCGCGCGGCTGGATCGGACGCCGCGCGTCGTGGGCGTGCGCCACAACATCCAGCACCAGCCGCCGGGGTTCGCGTTGCAGCCTGCTTTCGTGCGCGGCGTTCAGGCGGTCGGCGCGTCGGGTCGGCCATTCGACCTGTGCATCACCGCCGATCAGCTCGACGAGGTGATCGGGCTCGTGCAGCGCTGCCCTAACGTGACGTTCGTGCTCGACCACTGCGGCAAGCCAGCCATCCGTGACGACGCATTCGACGCGTGGGCGCGCGACCTCCAGCGCCTGGCGTCGAACGACCGGGTGTCGTGTAAGATCTCGGGTCTGCTCACGGAGGCGCGCGAGGACCAGCGGTCGGCGGACTCGCTCACTCGCTGGATCGAGCACGCGCACGACTGCTTCGGCGCATCCCGTCTGCTTTACGGCTCCGACTGGCCGGTGAGCACGCTCGGCGGTGGTGCAGGCCGCTGGCGGTCTATCGTCGATGCGGTCACCGCGACGTGGGCCGAGGCGGAGCGCCGTGCGCTCTTCGCCGACAACGCATCGCGCATCTACTCGCTTTCTGTCCCCGTCCATGGCTGAGTCCCGCGAGTCTTCCTCGTTCGCCGGCCGCACCGTCATCGTCACCGGTGGCGGATCGGGCATCGGCCAGGCCATTGCCACGCTGTTCGGCGCACGTGGCGCGCGCGTCGGCATCCTCGACCTCGCCGCCGCCGATGCGACCGTCCAGGCCATCGCCGACGCCGGAGGCACTGCCGCGCACGTGCAGTGCGACGTCTCCAGACAGGACGACGTCTCGCGCGCCTTCACCGAGGTGCAGGGGCGGTTCGGACCGCTCGACATCCTCGTCAACAGCGCCGGCGTCGCCCACGTCGGCACCGTCGAGCAGACGACGGAGGCGGACCTCGACCGCATCTACGCGGTCAACGTGAAGGGCGTGTACAACTGCCTCAAGCTCGGCGTGGTGGCGATGAAGGAGCGGGGCGGGGTGATTCTGAACGTTGCGTCCGTCGCGGCGACGGCCGGCATCGCGGACCGCTTCGCGTACTCGATGAGCAAGGGCGCAGTACTCACGATGACGCTCTCCGTCGCCCGCGACTACATCCATCAGAACATCCGCTGCAACTGCATCTCGCCGGCGAGAGTGCACACGCCCTTCGTCGACGGCTTTCTCGCGCGGAACTATCCCGGCCGCGAGGCGGAGGTGTTCGAGCAGCTCGCAAAGACTCAACCGATCGGACGGATGGGCAAACCGAGTGAGATCGCCGAGCTCGCGCTGTTCCTCTGCTCCGATGCCGCGTCGTTCATCACGGGAACCGACTACCCGATCGACGGCGGCTTCCTCACCCTCAAGATGTGATCGATGAAACTGATTCGCTTCGGTCCCGCGGGCGCTGAGCGTCCCGGCGTAGAGCTTCCCGACGGCCGCCGCATCGACGCCTCCGGCTTCGGCGAGGACTACGACGAGCGCTTCTTCGGCGGCGATGGGCTCGAGCGGCTCGCACGCTGGGTCGCGAGAGAAGGAACGCGCGCGCCGGTCGTCGCTGCGGACGCCCGGCTCGGACCGCCGATCCTGCGACCGAGCAAGATCATTTGCGTCGGCCTCAACTACCGCGATCACGCCAAGGAATCCGGCATGGCAGTTCCCGCCGAGCCGGTGATCTTCTTCAAGTCGACGACGGCGATCGTCGGACCGAACGACGACGTGGTCATCCCCAAGGGCAGCACGAAGACCGACTGGGAGGTCGAGCTCGCGGTCGTGATCGGAAAGCGTGCCAGCTACGTCTCGGAGCCAGACGCGACGAAGCACATCGCCGGCTACGTCCTGCACAACGACTACTCGGAGCGCGTGTTCCAGCTCGAGCGCGGCGGCCAGTGGGTGAAGGGAAAGAGCTGCGACACGTTCGCGCCACTCGGTCCTTTCGTGGCGACACCGGACGAGATCGGCGACGTGCACGATCTCAAGCTCTGGCTTACCGTGAATGCGGAGCGCAAGCAGGACGGATCCACGCGCGATCTGGTGTTCGGCGTGCCGATGCTCGTGAGCTACATCAGTCAGTTCATGACGCTGCTGCCCGGCGACATCATCTCCACCGGCACGCCGGCCGGCGTGGCGATGGGCCACAAGCCGGTGCGCTTCCTCCAACCCGGCGACGTCGTGGAGCTCGGGATCGACGGGCTCGGCTCCTCGCGCCAGCGGCTGCGGGCGTACGCGTGACCGCCCGCCGCTCGGCGACGATCACGCAGGTCGAGGTGCGCGACATCCGCTTTCCGACGTCGCGTGGACTCGACGGCTCCGACGCGATGAACGCCGATCCCGACTACTCCGCCACCTACGTCATCCTGCACACCGACTCGGCGGATGGTCTGCAAGGTCACGGGCTCACCTTTACGATCGGGCGCGGCAACGAGCTGTGCGTCGCGGCGGTGCGCGCGCTGACGCCGTTCGTCCTCGGGCTCCCGCTCCACGAGATCGCGGTCGACATGGGCGCTTTCTGGCGTCGCGTCGTCGGCGACAGCCAGCTCCGGTGGGTCGGGCCGGAGAAGGGCGTGATCCATCTCGCCACCGCCGCGATCGTGAACGCGGTCTGGGACCTGTGGGCGAAGTCGGAACGCAAGCCGCTCTGGAAGCTCCTCGCCGACATGTCGCCCGAGGAGATCGTGCGCTGCGTCGACTTCCGCTACATCACCGACGCGCTCACGCCCGACGAGGCGCTCCAGATCCTGCGTCGGCAGGCGGCGACGCGCACGGAGCGCGAGCGAGAGCTGCGCGCCGACGGCTACCCGGCGTACACGACCTCTGCCGGCTGGCTCGGTTACTCGGACGAGAAGATTCGCCGCCTCTGTCGCGAAGGGATGGCCGAGGGCTGGTCGCACTTCAAGATCAAGGTCGGGCGCGATCTGGCGGACGACGTACGCCGCGCGGCGCTCATCCGCGACGAGATCGGCCCCGATCGCAAGCTGATGGTCGACGCCAACCAGGTGTGGGAGGTGAACGAGGCGATCGCCAGCATGCGCGAGCTCGCACGGTTCGATCCGTGGTGGATCGAGGAGCCGACGAGCCCGGACGACGTGCTGGGCCATGCGACGATCGCGCGCGCGGTGGCGCCGATCGGTGTTGCCACCGGTGAGCACTGCCAGAACCGCATCGTCTTCAAGCAGTTGATGCAGGCCGGAGCGATCTCGTTCTGTCAGATCGACGCGTGCCGGCTCGGCGGCGTGAACGAAGTGATCGCCGTGCTGCTTCTCGCCGCGAAGTTCGGGATCCCGGTCTGCCCGCACGCCGGCGGCGTCGGCCTGTGCGAGTACGTCCAGCATCTCTCGATGTTCGACTTCGTGTGCGTGAGCGGCTCCATGGAGAATCGCATCGTGGAGTACGTCGATCACCTGCACGAGCACTTCCTCGATCCGGTCGTCATTCGCGGAGGCCGCTACATGCCGCCGTCGGCGCCCGGCTACAGCATCACGATGCGCGCCGAGAGTCTCGCGGAGTACGTATATCCCGACGGTGCAGCGTGGGCGGGGGTCGCGCGATCTCCCACTCTTGTCGCTGGCCGATGACCACGACCGCGTCGCCGGCTCGGACCACGATGCGCGCCGCCGTTCTGGTCGACGTCGGACGGATCGAGGTCCGCGACGTTCCGGTGCAACGGCCGGCGCCGCACGAGGTCGTCGTGCGTGTGGAGGCCGTCGGATTGTGCGGCACCGACCTGCACATCGTGGCCGGCCACGCGAACTACAACACCGACGATCACGGACACGTCCTTCCGCTCTCCGTCGCGCCGCAGATTCTCGGGCACGAGATCGCTGGAGTGGTCGAGGAAGTCGGGAGCGCAGTGACCGACACCTCGCTGGGCGACCGCGTGATCGTCGATCAGGGCCGCACCTGTGTCAGCGAGCGCCTCGCCACGCGCTGCGAGTATTGCCGCACCGGCGACTCGCATCAGTGCGAGCACTACGCGGAGCACGGCATCACCGGCCTCCCCGGTGGATTCGCCGAGCTGGTCACCGTTCCCGCCGCGAACACGGTTCGCGTCGCCACCGGCCTGCCCGCCGAACAGGCGGCACTCGCCGAGCCGCTCGGCTGCATCGTACACTCCAGCGAGATGATCTCTCGTGCCGCGGCGCGCTACCCACTAGGTCGCCGCGATGAGTCGCACGGCCTTCGATCGATCCTCGTCTGCGGCGGAGGTCCAGCCGGCCTCCTCTTCATCCAGTACCTCCGCAACGTCCTCGGCTACGACGGCGTGCTGCTGCTCAGCGAGCCGAATCCTGCCAAGCGCGCACTCGCCGAACGCTTCGGTGCCGAGACGATCGATCCATCGCGCGTCGACGTCGTCGACGCCGTCGCGGAACGCACGGACGGACGGCGGGCAGAGCTCCTCATCGAAGCCACCGGGTCGGGCCCGCTGTTCAACGTCATCCCGTCGCTCGTGCGGAAGCAGGCCACGATCCTGCTCTATGGGCACGGCCACAGCGGCGTCGACCTCGGTGTGCTCAACCGCGTGCAGTTCCTCGAGCCGACGTTCGTGTCGCCGGCGGGGGCGTCCGGTGGCCACGCGCGCGACGGTCGGCCGCTCACCTACGCGCAGTCGCTCGAGCTCGTCGAGCGCGGCACGATCGACGTCGCATCCCTCATCACGCACCGCTATCGCTCGCTCGATGCCGTGCCGGCTGCCTTCGCCGGCGACCATCGGCGCCCCGACTATGTGAAGGGCGTCGTGGTGCTCTAGCTCTGCTCCTTGCTCGGACCGACCAGTACATTCCCGTCGGTTGGTGACCCGATCCACGACGTCCGACCTCGTCACGCCGGAGACTCTCGTTGACTATGACTCGACGTTCTGCCGCGGCCGCACTGATACTTGCGCTCGCTGCCGCTGCGTGCCGTGGTGGGGGCGATGCCGGCTCGAAGCAGACTCCGGCCAGCACTGGGTCCGGAAAGACGATCACCATCGCCGTCGTCCCGAAAGGCACGACGCACGAGTTCTGGAAGGCGATCCACGCCGGTGCGGTGCAGGCGGCGCAGGAGCTCACCGCCAATGGCGACTCCGTCCGTATCATCTGGAAAGGCCCGCTGCGCGAGGACGATCGCGAGCAGCAGGTGCAGGTCGTCGAGGGCTTCACCTCGCAGGGCGTCTCGGGAATCGTGCTCGCGCCGCTCGACAACCGCGCGCTCGTGCGTCCGGTCGAGGAAGCGAAGTCCGCCGGCGTCCCGACGGTGATCATCGACTCCGGGCTCGAGTCGGATCAGATCGTGAGCTTCGTCGCCACCGACAACTACAAGGGCGGCCAGCTCTGCGCCGAGCGACTCGGTACGCTGCTGGGCGGCAAGGGGAAGGTGCTGCTGCTGCGTTATCAGGAGGGCTCCGCGAGCACGACCGAGCGCGAGAAGGGCTTCACGGACAAAATCAAGTCCGCCTATCCGGGCATCAGCCTCGTCTCATCGGACCAGTACGCCGGCGCAACGCGCGAGACGGCGAAGCGCACGTCGGAGAACCTGCTCAATCGCTACGGCAACGAGCTCACCGGGATCTTCACGCCGAACGAGTCGTCGACGGACGGGATGCTGCTCGCGCTGCAGGACATCGCCAAGGCGGGAAAGATTCGGCTCGTCGGATTCGACGCGAGCAAGTCATTGCTCGATGCCATGCGCGCGAGGCAGCTCGACGGCGTGGCCGTGCAGAATCCGATGAAGATGGGCTACCTCGGTGTGAAGACGATGGTCGCGCATCTCCGGAATCAGCGGGTGGAGAAGCGCATCGACACCGGCGTCACGCTCGTCACGCCCGAGAACATGGAGGAGCCGGCGATGAAGGAGCTCACCAGTCCCCCGGTCGCCAAGTATCTGGGCGGACAGTGAGCGCTGGGCTGCAGGTCGCCGGAATCGCCAAGCGCTACGGCGCCACCGTCGCGCTCGACGGCGTCGATCTCGCCGTACGACCGGGAGAGGTGCTGGCGCTGCTCGGTGAGAATGGGGCGGGGAAGAGCACGCTCATGAACGTGCTATCCGGCGAGGTGCAGCCCGATCGCGGCGAGATGCACCTCGACGGTGAGCCGTTCGCGCCCTCGGCGCCGAGCGACGCGCGCCGGCGGGGCGTCGCGCTCATCCACCAGGAGCTGTCACTCTGCCCGCATCTCTCGGTCACCGACAACGTGCTCCTCGGCAACGAGGTGTCGCATCGCGGGTGGATCGACCGTACCGCCGCGAAAGCCCGCGCCCGCGCGCTACTCGCCGAGCTGCCGCATCCGGAGATCCATCCCGACAAGCGGCTGAGCGATCTCTCGCTCCCGGCTCGACAGATCGTCGAGATCTGCCGCGCGCTGGCTGGTGACGCGCGCGTCCTGCTCATGGACGAGCCGACGAGCAGTCTTCAGGGCTCGGATGTCGATCGGCTGTTCGCTCTGATTCGCCGGCTCGCGGCGCGCGGCATCGCGATCGTCTACATCAGCCACTTCCTCGAGGAGGTGCGGCAGATCGCCGAGCACTACATCGTGCTGCGCGACGGACGGAGCGTCGGCGGCGGCACGATCGCCGGCACGACCAACGACCAGCTTATCCAGATGATGGTCGGCCGTTCGGCTGAGGGGCTCTTCCCGACGCGCCATCCGCCGCGCGACGCGGAAGTCGTACTGGCGGTTCGCGGACTCTCCGCGCCACCGCGTCTCCGTGAAGCGACGTTCGAGCTCCGCCGTAGTGAGATCTTCGGCATCGCCGGCCTGCTCGGCTCCGGTCGCACCGAGCTCGTTCGCGCGCTCTACGGACTCGACACGGCAGACGCGGGTACCGTGGAGATGCGCGGCACATCGCGCCCAGCGCGCCAGGCGAGCGCCGCCGATCGGGTGCGCCAGGGCCTCGGCTACGTGAGCGAGGATCGCAAGGGCGAGGGGCTGGCGTTGCCGCTCTCGATCGCCGACAACCTCTGCGCCACGCGGCCGCAGCGCTCACGCGCCGGCATCCTGGACCTCGCACGGCAGGCGGAGCGCACGCGCCACTGGATCCGCGAACTACGCGTCCGCGCGCGCTCCGAGTCGCAGCCCGTGCGCGCCCTCTCCGGCGGCAATCAGCAGAAGGTCGCCCTCGGTCGGCTCCTGCATCAGGAGGCCGACATCCTGCTGCTCGACGAGCCGACGCGCGGCATCGACATCGGCAGCAAGGCCGACGTGTACGAGACCATCGCCCGGCAGGCCGCGGCCGGTCGCGCCATTCTAATCGTCAGCTCGTATCTCCCCGAGCTGTTCGGACTGTGCGATCGCCTTGCCGTGATGTGTCGCGGCCGCTTGTCCGCCGCGCGTCCGATCGCCGAGTGGACGCCGGAGCGCGTGCTCGCCACGGCGATCGGCGAGCCGGCCTGACGCCACGCTCTCTGGAGAACGCATGTCCACTCGATCGCCCGATCCCCGTCGCGTCGCCTCACGCAGCGCCGTCCGTCGCGAACCGTTCGGTACGACGGCAGACGGCCACGCCGTCGAGCGATTCACCCTCACCTCGACGAGCGGCATCACGATCACCGTCCTGTCGTTCGGCGGTGTCATCCAATCGATCGTCGCACCCGATCGCACCGGCGCGCTCGCGGACGTCACGCTCGGCTACGACACGCTCCCGGAGTACGAGAAGGACAAGAGCTACCTCGGTGCGCTCGTCGGGCGCTACGCCAATCGCATCCGCGCCGGCCGCTTCTCCCTCGATGGCCGCGTCTACACGCTCGCCCAGAACGCCGGCGGCAATCATCTGCACGGCGGCAGGCGCGGGTTCAACAAGGCCGTGTGGACCGTGGAGCCGTTCGAGAAGGGCGACGACGTCGGCCTCGTGCTCCAGCACCTGAGTCCCGACGGCGACGAGGGCTATCCGGGCACCCTCCGTGTGCGAGTGACCTATCGGCTCACCGCGACCGGCGAGCTCGCGATTGACTTCCTCGCCACGTCGGACGCGGCGACGCCGGTGAACCTCACGCAGCACGCCTACTTCAACCTCGCCGGCTCCGGATCGGGCGACATCCTCGATCACGTGCTCGAGCTGAACGCGTCGCGATTCACGCCGGTCGACGCGATGCTGATCCCCACCGGAGAGCTGCGCAGCGTGCGCGGCACCCCGTTCGATTTCTCCACGCCGGAGACCGTCGGTGCTCGCATCGGTGCGGACGACGAGCAGCTCCGGCTCGCCGGCGGCTACGATCACAACTTCGTCGTCGATCGCGCCGGCGCGCCGGAACCCACACTCGCGGCGCGGCTCACGGATCCCCTCAGCGGGCGCGGCGTCGACATCCGCACCACCGAACCTGGTGTCCAGTTCTACACGGGCAACTTCCTCGACGGCACGGTCATGGGGAAAGGCGGTGTGCCGCACCGCTACCGCTCCGGGCTCGCGCTCGAGACGCAGCACTTCCCGAACTCGCCGAACGAGCCCGCCTTCCCGTCGACAATCCTTCGGCCTGGCGCGGAGCACCGCTCGCGCACCGTCTATCACTTCGTCGTGCGCGACTGACTCGCGCCGCGACGATCTCGCTCTCCGATTCACACCTCTCGCCCGCTCGATCGATGCACATGACCTTCCGCTGGTTCGGGCCCGACGACCCGATCCCCCTGGCCAACATCCGACAGATCCCCGGCGTCACCGGCATCGTTTCCGCGCTCTACGACGTGGCCATCGGTGACGTCTGGCCGAAGTCCAAGCTGGAGCGGCTCGGCGAGATGGTCGAGCACAATGGCATGAAGCTCTCCGTCATCGAGAGCATCGCGGTGCACGAGGACATCAAGCTGGGGCGTCCGACGCGTGATCGTCTGCTCGACCAGTACTGCGAGAGCGTGCGCGCCATGGGCGAGCTGGACATCCCGGTGCTCTGCTACAACTTCATGCCAATCTTCGACTGGACGCGCACCGACCTCGCCGAGGTGCAGCCCGACGGGTCGACGGCGTTGGCATACGACGACCACGCGCTCTCGCGCATCGATCTGTCGCGCGGCACGGGCGACCTTCCTGGATGGTCGGCCGCCTACGACGCGAAGACGCTCCAGGCGCTGCTCGCCGCGTACAAGGAGATCGACGCCGAGCGCCTGTGGGAGAACCTCGCGTACTTCCTCGAGCGCGTCGTCCCCGAGGCCGAGCGCGTCGGCGTACGCATGGGCATCCACCCGGACGATCCGCCCTGGTCGATCTTCGGGCTTCCACGGATCATCACCAGCGGCGCCGCGTTCGAGCGGCTCATCGACCTCGTCGACAGCCCGTCGAATGGTGTCACGCTCTGCACCGGCTCCCTCGGCGCCGATCCGCACAACGATCTCCCGGCGATCGCGCGCACCATCGGCGGACGCGGACGCATCAACTTCATGCACTGCCGCAACGTCGCGATCACGGGCGAGCGCAAGTTCCACGAGGCGCCGCACCCGTCGCGTTTCGGCGACGTGCCGATGCGCGACGTCCTCGCCGCACTGGTCGAGGTCGGGTTCACCGGGCCGATGCGTCCCGATCACGGGCGCATGATCTGGGGCGAGCACGGGCGTCCCGGTTACGGCCTGCACGACCGCGCCCTCGGCGCCATGTATCTTCAGGGACTCTGGGAGGGACTCGAGCGCGCGTGATCGATCGCGACCGTCGTGTCGGTCATCTTGTCCGCTCCCACGCGCCGGTCTAGATTCGCCGCTCCCTCCACACGAGCGGTACTCTGGTCCCTCCTGGATCGATCGAAGACCCGGCGCCGTCGCTTCCCACCGCCGGATCGAATGGCAACGACGCACGCGGCACGCTGCTCAGCGCTCTCGCGCAGATCGCCGCGTCGCTTGCCAGCGGAGAGGAGCCAACCGAAGTACTCGGAGGCGTGCTGTCACGCGTCGCGACGGCGGTGGGTGCAGCGGGCGTCTCGCTCTGGCTCAGCGAGGGAGCCGAGTTGCGATGCGAAGTACGCGTTGGCGTCGGGCCGCCGTCCGTCCCCGAGGTGCGTGCCCGACTGACGCGCGCCGGCCGCGGCGACGAGAGCATGCTCCTCGTCCGGCTCGACGCCGCGCACCATCCGTTGGGTGCGATCGTCCTCGCGCCGCCGCCGGCGCTCACGCCGGAGCAGCACGCCTTCCTGTCGACGGTCGCCGACATTCTCGCGCCCGTGCTGCGGCAGGCCGCGTATGCGCAGCGCCTCGAGTCCGAGGTGATCGAGCGCACCCGGCAGATCGACCGTGAGCGCCGCATCACGGAGCGCATCATCGACTCGCTCCCCGTCGGCCTCTACGTCGTCGATCGCGACTATCGCATCTCCGTGTGGAACCGGAAGCGCGAGACCGGGATGCAGGGTGTATCACGCGACGACGCACTGGGACGCACGATCTTCGAGGTACTCCATCGCCAGCCCGCGTCGGTCCTCCGCCGCGAGTTCGACGACGTGTTCGCCACCGGACGCCTGCAGATCTTCCAGATGGAGTCCCGCGCGTCGGGAGAGCTGCGCACCTTCCGCATCTCCAAGATTCCCATGCGGCTGGACGATGGCCCCGTGACGCACGTGATCACCGTCGGCGAGGACATCACCGAGTGGCGCGAGGCGCAGGACCGGTTCAGCCAGGCCGAGAAGCTCGCAGCGATCGGCACGCTCGCCGCCGGCATCATGCACGAGATCAACAATCCGCTCGCCACGATCGCCGCCTGCGCCGAGAGCCTCGAGCTCGCGGAGCCCGAGGCGCCGGCGCCGCTCCGCGACGGACTGCGGCTCATCCAGAGCGAGGTTCGCCGCTGCAAGGGGATCACGGACTCGCTGCTCGACTTCAGCCGTCCGAAAATTGGCGACAAAGCGCTCGTCGATCTGAACGCCGTCATCGAGCGAACGCTGTTCATCCTGAAGCATCACAGCCGGTTCAAGAAGCTCACGGTGGCGCTGGACCTCGACCGCTCGCTCGGCGCCGTCGTGCTCGCGAATGAAGAGCAGCTGGTGCAGGTCTTCATGGCGCTATTGATCAACGCCATGGACGCGATGCGTGAGCAGGGCACCGTCGAGCTGCGCACGCGGTGGGGCGAGGACGCGCGCACGGTGCTCGCCGAGGTCGTCGATCATGGCGAGGGGATCCGCCGCGCCGATCTGCCGAAGATCTTCGAACCGTTCTTCACGACGAAGGCGCCCGGCCGAGGCACGGGATTGGGACTCTCCGTCTGCTACGCGATCGTCGCGGAGCACGACGGGCGAATCGAAGTGGACAGCACGCCTGGCGAGGGGAGCATCTTCCGCATCGCGCTTCCGCGCGCCGACGAACGAGGAGAGGGAACGTGAGCGACTCGAAAATCAAGGTGCTCGTCGCCGAGGACGAAGTGCAGCTCGGCCAGATTCTGTCGAACTTCCTCGGTGGACGCGGCTGCGCCGTCCACACCGTCGCCGATGGGCGCGCCGCGCTCGACGCGCTCCGTGCCGAAGCGTACGACGTCGCGCTGCTCGACATCGTGATGCCGGAGCTGGACGGGCTCGAGGTGCTCAAGCAGGTGCGCGCCGAGGCGGATCCGCCGGAAGTCATCATCATCACCGGCAACGGCACGATCGAGACGGCCATCAGCGCCATGAAGCTCGGTGCCTACGACTACATGGCCAAGCCGTACCGGATGGCGGAGATCGACGTCCTCGTGCGCCGCGCCTGGGAGAAGCGCCGGCTCGCGCGCGAGAATGTGCTGCTGCAGTCCCAGCTCGAGCGGGCCGGCGGCGCCAGCGAGATCGACACGCAGTATGCGCCGCTCCAGGCGGTGCTCGAGATGATCGCCCGCGTCGCGCCGAGCGATTCGCCAGTGCTCATCACCGGGGAATCGGGGACGGGAAAAGAGATCGTCGCCCACATGCTGCATCGGCTCTCCGGCCGCACCGGCCCCTTCGTCGACGTCAGCTGTGCCGCTCTCTCCGAAGGCATGCTCGAGAGTGAGCTGTTCGGTCACGAGCGCGGCGCCTTCCCCGGCGCCGACGAGCGGAAGCTCGGCCTGATGGAGCTCGCGGCGGGCGGCACGCTCTTCCTCGACGGTATCGCCGAGCTGTCACCGAAGCTCCAGGGCAAGCTCCTTCGCGCGCTCGACCAGCTCAGCTTCTATCGCGTCGGCGGCACGCAGAAAGTCGAAGTCGACGTGCGCATTCTCGCTGCGACCAACCGCGACCTCGCCGCCTGCGTCAACGAGGGCACCTTCCGCGACGACCTGTTCTATCGCGTCAACACGATCGCGATCGAGCTCCCCGCGCTGCGCGACCGCGCGGTGGACATTCCTCTGCTGGCCCGGCGGTTCCTCCAGCAGTTCGGCAAGGCCAATCCGCCCACCCTCGCCCCCGACGCAATCGACCTGCTCGGTCGGTATCCCTGGCCCGGCAACGTACGGGAGCTCAAGAACGTGATCGAGCGCGCCGTCCTGCTCGCGAAGGGCTCGCAGATCCGTGCCTCCGATCTCACCTTGCAGATCCCGTCGCCCGATGCGGTCGAGCGCGCCTCGGCACCGGCGATCTCGCTGGCGGAGCTCGAGCGCCGGCACATCGAGTCCGTGCTGCACGAGACGAGCTGGCACCAGGGGCGCGCCGCCACCGCGCTCGGCATCAGCTCGAAGACCCTGTACCGCAAGATCCGCGAGTACGGATTCCGTCGGCCGGGCGGCGTCGACTAGCGCATGCGCATCCTCGTGATCGAAGACGACCCGACGGTCGGACAGTACGTGAAGCGCGGGCTCGAGGAGCACCGCTGGGCGGTGGATCTCGTGGCGGACGGCGAGGAGGGCGAGCGCCGCGCCAGCTCCGAGGCGTACGACCTCGTGATCCTCGACATGCGCCTGCCGACCAAGAGCGGAACCGAGGTGCTGCACGCACTCCGCGCGAAGGGATTCGAGCGGCCCGTGCTCGTGCTCACGGCGCAGGACGCCGTGGACGCGAAGGTGGCGACCCTGCGCGCCGGCGCCGACGACTACGTCACGAAGCCGTTCGCCTTTGAGGAGCTCCTCGCTCGCGTCGAGGCGCTCTCGCGACGTCCACGCGCCCTCGCCTCACCCGTGCTACGCGTCGGGGATCTGGAGATCGATCAGGCGACGCACGAGGTCCGCCGGGGTGGGGTCCCCATCGAGGTGACCCCCAAGGAGTACACGGTGCTCGAGTATCTCGCGCGCCACGCCGGACGCGTGATGAGCCGCACGTTGATCACCGAGTATGCTTGGGGGTATCACTTCGATCCAGGCACCAACATCGTGGACGTGGTGATCAACCACCTGCGGAAAAAGGTCGACGCGGGCCACGGACGAAAGCTGATCACCACGGTGCGTGGAGTGGGATACGTGCTGAAGGAGTGAGATGGCGACGCTCCGAACTCGACTGACGGTCACGTATGGCGCCGCGCTCATCGGCGGGCTGATCGTCTTTGCCGTCGCGCTGTACGTCGTGCGCGTCGCCAGTGGCGTGGACGCACTCGGCCCCACGGCGATCGGCCAGGGTGACCGCGTGCTCCAGCCACTCAGGGCCTGGGTGCTCAACGACCATCCACTGGTCGAGGAGCAGGTCGATTCCACCGGGGCGACCGTGCGCACGCTCACCGGAAGCGCGCAGTCCATCGTCGGCCGAATTCCCGGCTACTTCATCATCTACGACCGGGACGGCGAGCGACTCTATACGTCGATCGGCATGCGTCAGCTCACGCTCGAGGACCGGTCGGCCATCCTCGAGACGGCGAAGCGGCTCGAGCCGAACGGGCGTGGAGCGCTCGTCACGGTGGCGGACCAGATGTTCGAGGGGGACATGCTCCTCGTGGCGCGGCGCGATTCGACCCTCCTTCCGGCGATCACGCGCGTCGTCGCCGGCGTCCCGACCACCGTCGCGGAGCTCGGAGGCGATGTGCTCGTCGGCACCATGCTCGTCGTCCTGCCGCTGGTGCTGCTCGGGTTCATCGGCGTCTCGTACGTCATCACGGGCAACGCGCTCGAGCCGGTCGAGCGGCTCATCTACGACGTCGAGGCGATCACCGACGGACGATCGCTGCATCGCCGGCTCGCCGCGAACCTCGGCAGCGACGAGCTCTCCCGCCTGGGCAACACGCTCAACGCGATGATCGCGCGTCTCGAGACGTCGTTCGGCGCGCTCCGCCGCTTCACCGCCGATGCCTCCCACGAGCTCAAGACGCCGCTGACCGTGCTGCGCGCCGACGTGGAGCGGGCGATGCACCCCGGCGCCCAGGGGAGCGAGGCGATGCAGGCGCTCGAAGAGGCGCTCCAGGAGACGGCGCGCATGTCCGACCTCGTCGACAGTCTGCTCACCCTCGCCCGCGCCGATGAAGGCCGCTTCGACCTGCATCGCGAGCCAGTCGATCTCGGAGCCCTCGTCCGCGACGTCTACGAGACGGCCGTGATCCTCGGCGAGGACTGCGGGCTGAAGGTGTCCATGTCCGTCCTCGAGGAGGGAATGGTGAGTGGCGAGGCCCGGCGCCTCCGGCAGCTCTTCCTCAACCTCATCACCAACGCCATCAAGTACACGCCACGCGGGGGTCGCGTCGAGCTCTCACTCAGCCATCGCCTGGCGAACGAGATCGCCTTCACCGTGCGTGACTCGGGGATCGGTATGTCCGCGGCGGACCTGTCGCATGTCTTCGAGCGCTTCTGGCGCGCCGATCGGGCGCGGTCGCGCACGAGCGAGCGCGGCGGTTTTGGATTGGGCCTGGCGATCAGCCAGTGGATCGCCCAGGCGCATGGCGGACGCATCACTGTACAGTCGCGGCTGGGTCGCGGCTCCGTGTTCACCGTCACGCTTCCGTTGCTCGTCCCGTCGGGCCAGCTCACGACCCATGAGCCGGCTCTCGACGACTCCGACGAGCGCGAGGCCCGCGATGTGCGTGACGCGCGCGCCATCTCGCCTGCGCCGACAGAGCCCGCGGCGAGATCGAGCGGCGAGCGCCGCAAGACCGAGCTTCGTGATATCGGAGACTAATTCTGAATTCACGAAATCTTAATGCGTAAACAGTTCCCCCTCGCGTGACGCGAAATAGGTTGGATCACGCAATGAAGTGTCCCGTCCTCTTACCAGATAGGTTTGCGCGGACATGTTCAACAACCTGATCGAGTCGAAGCCGAAGAAGCAGCGGACGACGGGCGGCCTCATCTTCAGTGGCGTGTTGCACGCCATTCTGGGCACGGCCGCCGTCTACGGGACGCTGCAGGCCAAGGAGCAGCTCGAGAAGCCCAAGGCCGAAAAGGTCGAGTTCGTCGACATCAAGAAGAAGGAGGAGCCCCCTCCGCCCAAGGAGGTGCCACCGCCGCCCAAGGATGTGGTGATGGCGCCCCCGCCGCCGAAGGGCTTCCAGGTGCTCACCGCACCGGTGAAGGTCCCCGACGTGCTCCCCGACATCGACCTCTCCAAGAAGGTGACGGACGAGGCAGACTTCTCAGGTAAGGGCGTCGCCGGCGGAACGAGCAAGGGTGTCGTCGGCGGAACCGCGCCGGTCAACAGCGATCAGCCGTTCTTCGAGTTCCAGGTCGAGAAGCAGGTGCAGCAGATCCCCGGCTCCGGGAACCTGCGCTATCCCGACATGCTACGCTCGGCCAACGTCGAGGGCGAGGTGCTCGCGCAGTTCGTCGTCGACACGTCGGGTAAGTACGAAAGCGGCACCTTCAAGGTCCTCAAGTCCAGCCACGATCTCTTCACGGCGGCAGTCAAGAACGCGCTGCCGACCATGCGCTTCTACCCGGCCGAGGTCGGGGGGCGCAAGGTGAAGCAGCTGGTCCAGCAGCCGTTCACGTTCTCGCTCCAAAAGAGCTAACCACCTTCCGGAGACTCGAAGACTATGGATCTGTCGCTAGCTGGCCTTTGGGCCGCGATGGGCAACTTCGCCAAGGGCATCGTCATCGTCATGGCGTTGATGTCGATCTACTCGCTCACCATCATGGTCTCCAAGTGGTGGAACCTGCGCACCGCGCAGGCCGAGACCCGCAAGTTCGCCCCGGAGTTCTCGCAGTTCCTCGAGGAGGACAACCTCACCGAGGCGATCAAGCTCGCCGAGAGCTACAAGAAGTCGCACGTCGCGCTCGTGCTCGGCGGCGCGCTCGGTGAGGTGAAGCCCCTCATCCAGGACGGCTCGGTCACGGTGTCGGACATCAACTCCGCGGAGCGCGCGGTCGAGCGCAACATGCTGCTCGAGATCACGCAGCTGAAGCGCGGCCTCGCCGTGCTCGCGACGGTGGGCGCCACGGCGCCGTTCGTCGGTCTGCTCGGCACCACGGTCGGTATCATCAACTCGTTCACGGCCATGGCCGCGTCGGGCGGTGGTGGTCTCGCCTCGATCGGTGGCGGTATCTCCGAGGCTCTCGCCACGACGGCGTTCGGTCTCATCGTCGCCATCCCCGCGGTGTGGGCGTACAACTACTTCCAGACGAAGATCGACAACCTCACGGCCGAGATGACGTACGTCTCCAAGGAGATGATCGACTATCTCATCAAGGGCGTGTCGGGCGAGTTCGGGCGGTCGCGCTTCACCCGCGAGTTCAACGCGTCGTCGGGCGGCAACTCTCCGATCTCCACCTGACCTCCGGCTTCTCACTGAGGAGGTAGTTCGATGGCAATGTCAGCCAGCAGCAGCAGTGGCGGCGGGGTGAAGGCGGAACCGAACGTGACGCCGATGATCGACGTCATGCTCGTGCTCCTCATCATCTTCATGGTCGTGACGCCCGCGCTTCTCGCGGGCTTCAACGCCCAGCCGCCGCAGGGGCAGAATCTGAAGGATCATCCGGAGGATACCGAGAACGATCAGGTGCTCGGCATCGACAAGGATGGCAACTATTACCTGAACAAGAAGCCGATCTCGTCGAAGGCGATCGAGGGCGAGATCAAGCGGATCTACGATGTGCGCCAGGTGGACAAGGTCATGTACCTGAAGGCCGACAAGGATCTCGAGTACTCCAAGGTCGTCGACGCGACGGACATGGCGAGCAAGAACGGCGTGCGCGTCGTGGGGCTGATCAGCGATCAGAAGGCCGGGACAGTGTCGACGGTGGCCGGTGATTCGAGACAGGCGCCGGCCGCGCCGGCCGCACCGGGAGGGACGCCGTAATGGCTTTCTCCTCTGGTGGAAGCGGTGGGTTGACGAACGAGATCAACGTCACCCCGATGATCGACGTGCTCCTCGTGCTGCTGATCATCTTCATGGCGGCGATCCCGAGCATGCGGAAGTCGATCGACGTGCAGCTCCCCGACCCGACGCCGTCGATCGCGCCGGCGAACGCGCAGTCGAACCAGATCGTGCTGGAAGTCGCGCTCGATGGCAGCTACTCGATCAACTCGGAGAAGGTGGACGAGGGGCGCCTTGGCCCGCGGCTCAAGGAGATCTACGATCCTCGCCCGGAGAAGATCATCTTCGTGAAGGGTGATCCCAAGGTGAAGTACGAGCGCGTCGTGCACGCGATGGACGTGGCGCGCGGCGCCGGCGTGAAGGTCATCGGCGTTCCGCCGAAGGACACGCCCGGCTCGGGGAAGTAGCTGACGAGCCCGTCGATAACGCTGTTTTTGTTGGGCGTGATGTGTGCGGCGGACGAACCTTTCGAGGGTCGTCCGCCGTATAACGTTGAGCCCTGAACGGTCGAAGATTCGCGCGGCCGTTCGTGTATCCTGGCAGAGGTCGAATGGCCAATCTCCACGACGAACCGACCCATGACCGACCGGACCGCTCGCCAGTGCCGGCGCGGCCGGCGTACCGCGTGCCGATCGGGCTCCCGGTTCGCGATGATGGTCGCCGTGCCGGCGCCGTCGTTTCCGTGCTGGTGCACGCGCTCATCATCGGACTGCTCCTCATCCCGCTGATGATGCCGGGCCCGGTGATCGAGCGCATCCAGCAGGGTGCGGGCGGTGCGGGACCCGCGGGCGGCGGCGGTGGCGGTCGCGGAGGCACCGGCGGAGACACGCGCGAGTCGCTGCGCTTCGTGCGCCTCGCGCCCGATCCGGTGGCGACGCCGAAGGTGGTTCCACCTGCGCCGACGCCGGTCGAGCCGAAGATCGCGCCGCCGGTGCCGAAGCCAGTCACGCCGCCGGCGAAGACGCCTGACGAGCAGGCGGCGATCCCCGCACCGCAGACAACCGTCGCGGCCGCCGTTCCCGGCGCGAACGGCGGCAGTGGTCGGGACGGCACGGCCGGGGCAGGACCGGGCAGCGGTGGTGGCGTGGGCAGC
>JBJMNN010000238.1:0-12859 GCA_045804245.1 Gemmatimonadaceae bacterium
AGCGCCCGCTGCACCGAGAGAAGCACGTTGCTACGAAGCTGGTCGTTCACATTGATCCTGATAGCTGGCTAACGCCCAAGCTCAGCTGCAAGCGGCCGACTCAATATGCGGCCCACCTGCGCGGATGCACTAGCAAATTGAAAGGCGAAAACCGCAATGACTTCCATTGATCTCGCGCTTGTCAGTTGCAGCGATCCGTTAGGTGGTCCCGCGCCAGACACGCTTCAATCCAGCCCCAAGTCCCACACAAACGTCGCCGTCGGGTGCAGCCAACGCCGATCGACCCCGGTGTCTCGTTCGATCACATCGAGGTAGCGCGCCCACAGCGCGCCCTCGTACGCGTTGCCCGATGACGGTACCTGCTCCGGGGAAAGGTGCCTCAGGATGCACTCATAGACCTCGCCGACTGTCCGAATCGATCGGAGCTCTTCGTCGGGCAGCCGGACCTGAAACTCCTTCTCAAGGGCCATGACCATCTCGAGAATGTCGAGCGCCATCCGCACCTCGAAAGTCGTGGCCATCTAACGCCAATTATCTAGCAAAGGCCGTTTTATCAACGTCAGATCATGCAGCAAACTCGCGTGTTACGCAGCTTGCGCTCGTTGTATAACCCCGCGCAACAACGACGCGCACCATACCAAGTGCTTGCACTACCGCTACCTGCGTCGCTGCGCACGTCGGCCGCGGAATGTTATGCTGCGAGAGCTGGCAGCCTATTCTGCACGTTTGCCGTTTCGGCCCGCAGGCCCCTCAAAAGCGCATGCGAGTCACGCGACGACCGCGACGCCTACCACTCGCTCGACTTTCTGACCGACGCGCGCAGACGTACTCCCATTTCGGCTCACCGACGCGGTCTGAAGTCATCTCACCCCACCACCTGCCCCACCGCCCGATCCGCTTCGAGGATCGAGTTGCGATGATCCATCGCTCCCGACAGATCCGTATTGGCGAACGCGATCCGTCCATGCACCTGCTGCCGGAGCACGTCCCGCGGCGCAGGCTTCCCGTCTACCCCGAAGAAGAACCCGGGCTGCGGGTTCACGTACGCGTGCCCCCAGCGATTGAGGATGATCCCCGCGATGTCGCGCCGCGGATCGAACCCGCCCGCCGCGAACATGTCGCCCATCTGCTCGCGGAACGCACGCTCGTACTGCGCGAACGATTTGCTCAGCATCTCCGCGCGCCCTCGGCTCCCCTGCTCACCGATCGGCAACCCGGGCTGCGCGTACAGCACCTTGATCGTGAGCACGGTCGGAGAGTCGGGGCCGAAGCCCTCGCTGACACCACCGATCACCGCCTGCTTCCGCAACGAGAGATAGTTGCCGATCCCCTCGAACCACCGGCATCCGGTCATGCCCAGCTTGTATAGGAAGCGCCAGTTGCGCACGGCGACGTTCATCATCAGGCAGGGCGACCGGTAGAACTGCGCGTACGCCTCGCGATGCGACGCAGGTAGATCGCGCACGATGTGCTTCGTCGTCCAGCTGCCGCCCGCCATCACGACCTTTCGCGCCCGCACGCGGAACAGCCGACCGCCCTTCGCGTACGTGATCACGACGTGGGGCGCACGCGCTGGATCGCCCGCGTGCTCGACGCGCACCACCGTCGCGTTCAACCGAATGCGCGTCGGCTGTTCGCGCCGGTCGAGCGCCGCGAAGCGCACGTTGTTGCGCCACACCGCGTCGACCGTGTGCGGCCCGGGAAAGGCGTCGGGGATGAGCGTCTTCACCATCAGCCGCGCGAAGCCGGCGTTTCCGTCGGGGAACATCTGGTCGCCGAGCGTGGTGTCGCCGTCGTCCGGATATTCCGTCTCGGGCGCGTACGCGCAGTAGGCCGAGAGCACGTCGGGCCCGAGTCCGTATCCGCCTCCCTCCACCGGCGACAGCCACTCGCGCACGGTCTGGCGCGTGATGTGATGCCGCGCCATCAGGTGGTCCTCGAGCGTGATCGTATCGAGCTGGCGCGAGATCGCGTCGCCTTCGCTCGTGGGACGCGGCCCGCCGTCGCGCACGGTGCGATACCGCATCAGCTCCGCCTTGACGTCGTCGCTCAGCGGCGCGCCCTCGAGCTGCTTGCCCCACGGGTCGATCACCCAGACGCCCGGCCGCTGGCCGAACTTCGATCCGAAGTAGAAGCCGTAGTTCCGCGACGCGCCGTACGGCGTCTGACCGAGCGGCATCTCCGGCGACGGTCCGCTCCACTTCTGATAGTCGAAGTGCGACCGGTCCATCCCGATCATCTCATAGAAGCGCGCGCTGTAGCCGCCCGCCTTCGGCACCGGGAACATCGCCGAGCCCTGGTGGGCGACGACCGACTGTCCGTCGACGAGGAACTCGTTGCGCTTCGCCTCGCCGCCGAAGATCGCGTGGTTGTCAACCAAGAGGCAGCGTCCGCCCTTCCGCTTCTGAAAGAACACCGCCGCAGCGAGGCCGCTGATCCCACCACCGACAGCGACGAGGTCGTACGTCTCCTTCGTGTCCACGGCGCGCGCGATCGAGCGCTCGAACTTTCCGTCGCGCATCGCATGCCCGACCGACATCACCTCATACGTGTTGCCATTCGACCGCGCGTACTCGCCGACGCCGCCGTAGCCGGTCCAGTCGTCCGTCAGCCACGGCGCGCGCATTCCGTTCGGCGCGTGCGCGCCGAGCCAGAGACCGGCGCTCGTGGCCAGCGTGCCGTTGATGAAGTCGCGCCGCGAGATCGGCTCGTTCATGCCGAGCCGGTCGCCCGATGCGTCGCTCGTGCGGTGATCGTCTGGTGCGTCCATCTCGGCTCGCGAAGAAGTCGCGCCAACCGTATCCGCCGCGCGTCCGATGGTCAAGATGAAACGCGCACTCGGGAATGATGTCCGCACTCGCACAGTCTACTCGAGCGGAAGGTGCACGAGCTTCGATGATCGCCACGACGACATGCGTTCGGCGCTCGCAGCTGGTTCCACGATGAACCCATTCCGCGCCGACCGTCATCATCCACGTCGAGGAGACCATGAAGCAGCACATTGCCCGCGCACTATTCGTCGTCGTCGCGCTGGTCGCCGCCTGCAGCGACTATTCGAAGAACCCGACCTACCCCAACCCGTCGACCACGACCGCGCGCGATACGACGACGGCACCCGCTCCGCAATATTCCCGCGACGGCGCTCGACGCGTCGGCTTCGGCTTCAACGGCACCGCCAGCGGCTTCCCCCTCGGCGCCGTCTTCCTCACCGGCGGCGGCTCGTACGATCCCGCCACGGCGTCCAACGTGGTCGGCGACACGACGACCGACGTCAAGTCGGGCGGCGGCTTCCGCTGTGCCGACGGCGTGGGCCAGGGACCGCTGAACCACTGCCTGAAGGACGAGGGCGTGCGGTGGGACACGGCGCAGCTGCTCGAGTCGGCCCCGTTCAAGTGCTCGGCATCCGATGCCGTGAAGACCGCCGTCACCGGTCCGGGGCGCGTCGTGCTCCAGTCCGACTTCTATCGTGCGGGCGACGGCAACGAAGAGTCGTTCCACGCACAGATGATCGTGTCGGAGACCGACCTCGCCCCGAACATTCCTGGCAACCAGACACTCTGGGTCCAGGGCGTCGGGTGTGCGGAGGCGGTGGTGAACTTCAATTGAGTGAGCTGGTGAGCTGGTGAGCTGGCAACGACCTCGGGAAGGGATTACCTCCTGAGGCCGCTTCCAGTTCACCAGCCAACCAGCTCACCAGTTCACCAAGTTGCGCCTTCTCATCGCGTCGCCCAGTATCACCAGATCCGCAACAGCCCCCTCACCCGAGCGCGCTATGAAGATCTCACGCGTCGCATTCCTGGCGCTGGCCCTGCCGATCGGCCTCGCCGCGCAGCAGCCCGCCGCCGGATCGCAGGCCAACCCCATCACCGGCGTGTTCCGCGCCCGGACGATGGCTCTCCAGCGCAACCTCGCGCAGGCGTTCGACTCGATCCCCGAGGCCAAGTACAGCTACAAGCCGACGCCGGCGCAGCTCAGCATCGGCTACATCGCCCAGCACCTCGCGAACGACAATTATTTCTTCTGCAACAACTTCGGCGACATGAAGGGGACGCGGGCCGAGAAGGACACCGCGACACCTGATTCCGTCAAGGCGACCTGGCCCAAGGCCGACCTCGTCGCGAAGCTGAAGGAGTCGTTCGACTTCTGCGAGAAGGCGTTCGCACAGCTCGATGACGCGAAGCTCGCCGATCAGATCACGATGACGTTCGGCGGCCAGTCCCGGAACGCGCCGCGCGCGCAGATGGTGCTCGGCCACGTCGTCGACATGACGGACCACTACAGCCAGATCGCGAACTACATGCGCCTGAACAACATGATCCCGCCGACGGCGCTGCCGAGACCGGGCGCGCGGCCGTAAGTCTGATTCGATGACGGTGAGCTCGTGATCGACCGAGGGGGCGCCGAAAGGCGCCCCCTTTCCACGTTCGCTCTCCCGTCGTCGCGAATCGCAATCGCAACACGCGAGATCAGTATCGTCCCGCCGCGACGTCCCGAATCGTCGACACCACCAGCTCCGGCTCCTCGAGCTGGACATGATGCCCGCTGTGCTCGGCGATGACGAGCTTCCCGCGCCGCGAGAGCGCGGCGACCGCGCTGTGATCCTTCCGGTGCTCCGCCTCCAGCGCGGCGGCGTTCGGGCCCGACTCGTCCGGCACGCCTCGCGTGATCACGACGAGCGGGAGATCGCCCAGCGGATGTTCGGACTTCGTGCGCTCGGCACGCAGCGCGGCGAGCTCCTCGTGCTCGACGGGATTCACTCCCGCCAGGACGTGTCCGATGCGCGCGAGCGTCCACGCGCGCATGCGCTGCGCATCGGCCGGAAGCCGGCTGCGTACTCCTCCGTTCGGATCGCGGCTCACCTGCGCGATGCCCGCACGGATCTGCCCCATGATCGTCGGCGGAATGTCGGCGACGCGCAGCGGGTCCGACGTCTTCACGGGAGGGATCGGTGCGCCCGTGGCGAGCTCCGACGAGCGCTTCAGCTTCCCGTCGCCCGTCATACGCCACGGGTTGTCGGCACCCGCCTCCACGAGCACCATGCCGGCGACCTCGGACGGATACGTCGACTGATACTGACGTACGAGCCATCCGCCATACGAGTGGCCGACGAGCACGAATGGAGGTCGCTCGCCGGCGCGCTCGAGCAGCGTGTGCAGCTCGTAGACGATCTGACGGAAGGTGCGCGGGTGCGGACCGATGTCGCTCCAGCCGTCGCCGGCCCGGTCGTACGAGCACACGCGGGCGAACCGGGCCACGCCCGGCTGGACGAGGCTCCACTCGACGGAGAAGTCGCCGAGCCCCGCTTCGAGGATCACCGTCTGCTGCGACGGACGCGCCACGCCCGAGCAGTTCAGGTGGAGGCGCCAGCCGCCGACGTCGACGAGCCGTCCGGGCGCGGGAAATGGCGGCGGAGTCGAGTCGGTCTGCGCGTGCGTCGTGGAGGCGACGCACGCGAGAACGATCGTGACGATGACGCCGGCTCCGCACCGGCCGAGTGCGCTCAGCATGGCGATCTCACGGATGCATCATCGGCGCCCGCCGCGCAGCGCGTCGTCGATCACGGTGTGGAGATCCTCCAACAGATCTTCTTCCGCCACCGTGGGATCGACGCGCGCGCCCGCCGCGATCAGCAGCCGCGCCACGCCGACGTAGTCCGCGCCCCGGCGTCCGCTGTTGCGCGATCCGTGCAGGCACCAGCCCAGCGGAGTGCTGCCGTAGGTCGTGTCACGCACGTCGAGCAGTGTCCGGCTGGCGCCATGACGCAGGATCATGGCGACGCACTCGCTCGCTCCCATCCACGACGCGCAGTGGAGTGCGCTGCCGCCGCTCGGGCCGCGTACTGCGGGGTCGAACCCCAGCTCGAGCATGAGCCCCACGGCGGGCGCGTTCGCCGCCCAGGCTTCGTGCGCGAGCGCGCCGCGCTCCACGCCGAGCCGTGCCATGATGTCCGGATGCTCGGCGACGAGCGCGCGAGCGCCGTCGCCATCGCCGCGATGACACGCGACCAGCAGCCGATCAGTCGGCGATGCGAAGCGCTCCATCGCCGCGAGCGTCTCGTCGCGGCCGAACTTCGCGGCCGTTTGGAGCGGTGAGAGGTGATGGCCGATCGTCCACTCATAGATGTGGTAGCTGCTCGGTGGCTTCTCGCCGTACTCGCCCGTGCCGGTACGAAGCTCCAGCAGCGTCGGATCCGCCTCCACCATCTCCCGCACTCGCTCGGTGAGCCCGAGCGCGGCGGCGAGGAAGATGTCGGCCGATGTGCCGCGCTCGACGAGATACGCCGCCAGCTCATTGCGCGACGACGCGGGGTCGGCGCCGAGCATCCATTCCGCCGGCGTCGAGCGATGGTCGACGTCGCGTGCATCGATGTCGGCGCCCGCGCCGAGCAGCAGGTCGACGACGGCGCGCGATCGCGCGAAGTGCAGTGGCGTCTGGCCATCGCCGCCGCGCTCGTGCACCCGCGCGGGATCCTCCGCGAGCAGCGCGGTCAGCAGGTCGGGCCGATCGAGATTCGCCGCGGCGCACGCGTCGGGAACGGCGCCCGCGGCGATGAGACGCTCGGCCGCTGCGCCACGCTTTACGTATAGTGGATGGAACCCGCCCGCCCACCAGCCGCTGCGGCGATTCGGGTCGGCACCGAACTCCAGCAGGACGTCGATCGCGGCGAGGTGATCGCCGGAGATCGTCACCAGCGCCGGCGAGTCGAACGAGAAGATCGGCGCGTCGATCTGCGCCCGCACGTCGGCGTGGCGCTCGAGCACCGCGCGCAGGGACTTCGCGTCCCCCTCGTGCACCGCGCGCTTGAACCGCTCGATCGGCGGCAGCTGCGCGACGGTCTGCTGCTCGATCCGATCCTTGAGCTCGCGCCAGCTCGAGAAGCCGTACTCGCGCGCGAGCACGTACTGCGCATCCGTCAGCGAAAGCTCGGCCTTGTCGGGCAGCTCGGCGCGCAGGCGCGCGGCCGCCTCACGGTCGCCGGCGCGGAAGGCGCGCAGCAGATCCTTGGCGAGCTTCTTCTGTTGGTCGAGGTCCGGACGTGCGGGAAGGGTACGACGAAACGCGGGGAACATCATGGACGGCCTCCTTCGTTATGGCCGGCGTCCGCGCAACGGCCCGAAAGAGGTCGAGACCATCGGGCAACTTCGAGTCAGGTGGGCGCAGCCCTTTCCGCGGACCGGAGGCGTCCTCGACGCGCGGGGGAAACGTAGCGCGTCAGGCGGCGCGATGAAAGGAATCGTCGGCCGGCCGGCTCCGTTCACGCCCCGAACAGGTCCGCCGCGAACCCCAGTACCGTCCAGTTGAGTGCGACACAGGCGGAGAAGAAAAGCAGGTAGATGTTCCAGTCGGCTCCCGACCAGATCGCTCCATTCGGAATCGGATGCGTGGCATCGAGGAGCCGTGGGGCTTCCCGGTTCTCATCCTCGGGCGGGCGACGCCTCGATCGTCGCCACGACGTCGTAGATGCTCAGACTGGGTTCAGCGCCCGCCGCCCGGAACATCAGGACACCCGCAGGGGTCCCGGCCTGCCGCATCGCGGCCAGTGCATCGCGGCTGGTCCAGAGAGTCTCGATACGCCATCGCGTTCCGTCGCTCGCCGAGCAGACCAACAGACTGCGCACGAGACCCGGCGGAGTCTCGGTGCCAGCGGCCCGGAATGCCATCTCGAGATCCGAGGCACGCTCCGGCGCCACCGTGGCTTCGAGGATCGTGAGTACCATGTTCAGGTTCTCGGAAAGGCCGTCTGTTCCGCGGACGATGTGACTGACCGTTCAGACTCGCGTCGCCGCCGTGCCGTCAGGTCATGAAGCGTGCGAGCAACCGCCCGACCTGCCAGCGTCAATCACTATCGCGTGGCACGCAGGCCAGCTCCGCGGCCGATCGAAGCAGGTAGTAAATGTCAGTCCGAGGCAGTTCGCCATCGGTCCAATGCCCGTACACTTCCCATCGCGGACCTGCCAGCGAGCGCGAATGCGACTGGCACCACGCCAGCACCGCGGCGTGCGCCGCGCCAAGACCGGTGTAGGCCCCTCGATGCGTCGTCATCGCCACCTCTCCGCTGGGCAGCTCTACCGGGCGGACATCTCCGAGCGCGGCAATCGGGGCGCTGATGCCGACGCCGAACTCGACGTCGAGTTGGCCTGGATCCTCCACCGCGTCGCGATAGAGAAAGACGTTCTGGCCATCCAACGGCATGCCGCTCGCTCCTGCAGCGTAGACCTGATCCAGATAGCGCTTGAATTCCGCGGGAACCCGGCTCGACGGCAGACGTGCGTGGACTGCGGCGATGGTTCTGGGTGCGACATGTAGCACCGACACAGAGTAACCGCTCGATGGCTCCATACGTCGTCTCCGGTACGAAGAGGGTCGCGGTCTAACGCTGAAGCTTAGCTGCAAGCGACCGGTTCAATATACGGTCTTCAACAGCAGAGCCTCGCCAGCGTACCGAAGGCGAATGCGAAGAAGCTCGGCAGGAGCGCGAAGAGTAGCCACAGACGAAGTACGAACACCGAGGTTCGGGGCGCCAGTTGGGCACTATTTCGACGCCGAACATTGGGTCGCCCGGCCAAGTGCTGCCATTACCGTCTGGACATACTGCGCCACTGGCTCCAACCCGACAGAAGCACGGCGCGCGTCGAGCTGGGCGGGGTGCTCACTCGGCTTGGGCGACGCGCACCCGCGACTGTCGTACTGTAGTTGTGTTCCGTAAATCTGCGGCCGTCCCTCTGCCACGCGAACGCGATCGGTGAGATAGGCGAGATCGCGACCGGAAGCGTCTCCAGCTCCGACCGCCTTCTCCAGGAGCTGCAAAGCGGTGCGTTGGAGCGCGGTGTCGCGATCGGCATGCTGCAACAGAAGCCACGCGCCGTGCGACCCCTCGTCGCCGACGAGGCGCCGCCCTGGCCAACCGTACTGGTCCAAAATGAGACGCATCCATTGGAGGTTGGCATTGAAGACCGAGTCTTGCCGCGCACTAGCGAGACCGGTGGATTGCCCTGCCTGGATCCGATCGCTCAATTCTCGCTGGACAGCTTGGTCCATTGCGACTCGGGAAGCGATCTCCGCCCGCAGGCCGGACGTTGGTTCGCCTTGGGCTTGGCGCAACCTCGGCGGTTTCGCACAGCCGAGCACCGCGACGCCGATCACGACCCCGGCTGACAATCTGCGCATTCGCACCTCTCTGCAGTGCTTCGTTACGTAGCCCGCACGCGGGGACAACCCGAAAGCCATCAGTGGTTCGCGCTCACTATCTGGATCGCCCTCTCGAGCACCTCGTCGCGTCCCTCCTTCACACCGCGAAGTGTGGGTGCCACGGGCACCGTTGGACGAATGCCCACGCCATGATGCGGCGAGCCGTCGCGCTTCGTGACGCGCATCCCGGTCCATCTCACCGTGTATCCGCCCGGCAGCGTGAAGGGATTGACGTTCCCGTTCGTTCCCGCGGTCGTCTCGCCAACTATGGCGCCGAGGTGGTTCTCCTCGACGACCCCCATCGTCGACTCGGCGTAGCTGATCGCACTTCCGGCGGTGAGGAACGCGACCTTCGCGCGCAGCCGCGGCTGACGGGGAGTGATCTGCCAGCCCCCGTCGACGTATTCGAGGTGGGCGTGGTCGGGCTGCGTAACGATCGGCACCTCGAAGTGCGCCGAGCGGATGGTCGAGTCGGCGAGGAGCGCGAGCACCGCCGCGGTGTTCACCTGACGTGGGTAGCCGCGCATGTCGAAGACGATCCCCTTCGCCTTCTCGAGACTGGGCAGCGCGACACGCACGTCCTCGTCGCTCACACGGTCGAAGTCGACGTAGAACACCCCGGGCCGCACTTCGGCGATCTTGTCGGGACGTGCCTCTCTCGTGGACGGCGTCGGGCGGCGGCGCACCACGATGTCGCGCGGCGCATCGTTGGACGCAAGCGGATCGCGTACGCGGAGCGTCACACTCCCTGGCGCTCCGGTCAGGAGGGTGCGCAGCGCGACGTAGCGCACCCACTGTGGCGTCGCACCCGAGACCCGCGACTCTGCGACGCGCAACCCGTCAGCGATGGCGGTGCCGTCGATTGCCAGCACCTCGTCGCCGAGACGCAGACCCGCGGCAGCCGCCGAGTCGCCTCTCGCGGTGACCACGACGCGTCCCTCGACTGTGCGCAGCACGGCGTCCACGATGGCGCGCGCCGTAGAAGGACGAGAGACGCCACCGTGCCCGTCGCGAAGCGCTGCGATGACATGCTCGAGCGCGGCGTCGATCTGCGCGTCGTCCCCGGCGACGGCGGCTTCGGTGAGCCCGCGGCGGAGCGCGCCTGGCCAGTCGGTGCGAATGATGTCGTGATAGGGATAGAAGTGCTGGGGCACCATCCACAACAGCGCGACGTCGGCAAGACGCGTCGCGCGGTCGTCGATGGCGAAACGCTCCATGGCGGGGCGCGGCTTTGCACGCCGTAGCGAGTCGGAGATCGAGCGCGCCGACGAGTACACCGCGAGCGGCACCATCGCGCTCACGCCGGCACCGAGGTCGGCGTGGAATGGGGTAGCCGGATCGGGCACCTGGATCGACACGTTTGCCTCTCCTAGCGGGAGCGTGATGGTCGCCAGTGGACGGCCGTTGGGCGCAGCGACACTGACGCGCTCACTTCTATAGACGTTGTTCGCCGACGCGCCTGGCGACTCCGTCGGCACGCCATAGCCGAAGTGGCGCCAGAAGACGACGCTCGATGATTCCGCACTCGGCGCCCCGACCGGGGCGGGAGGGCGTGCCCCGGTGCGATAGACGGCGACGTTCGGCGCGATCGGCGCGAAGATGGCGCGCAGCGTCGCGACGAGACTGTCGGCGTTGGGCGCGCGCTCGACGAGGCGGATGCCCCGTACGGTGAGCTCGTCCCAGTTTGTCGTCGCCGCCGCCTCGCTCGGATGGAAGAAGCGCACGTAGCCAGCCAGGCGTGTGAACGCGACGAGGTTGTCGAGCCCGCGTGCCGCGAGCGGACGTGGCGCTTCGTGGGGGCTGGGCGCGGCATTCCGGTCCACTTGGGCGGCGACCGTGGCGGCTGATCGGGGCTGAGTCGGGGCGCCGACGCTCTGTGGCGTCTCGAAGTCCTCGCCGAATGCGCCGTCGGCGGAGCCGGCGTCGACAGATGCGTCGTCGATCCAGAGCGTGCCGCGGGCTGTGGCGAAGGCACCGAAGAACAACGTGAGCGCGTCCGTGGGGACATCCATCTCGACGGAGACGGCAGTCCAATCGGTCGTGCCGCCGACGAGGCGCTTTCCCTGCGTGGTGACGAACGCGAGGCTTGGGCGCGCGCCGTCGGCGCGGGCCCAGACTGCGGCACCCTGTCCACCGAGCGATGCAGTGCGCAGGAACGCAGAGAACCTGACGTGGCGACCGAGATATGGTGCAGCGGGAAACATCGTCATCGCGCCGGCGAAGCCGGAGGGATCGGCTGCCGCGCTCACGCGCAAGCTCACGTGCCCGGAATGAGCGATCGTCGTGTCGCGTGCGACTTCAAAGTCGGCGAGCGCACTGCCGTTGAAGAACCACTGACGCGGCGCCCGCTGAGCGGAGACCGGGCCAGCGATCGCTGCGAGCGCGACGAGCAGAACAGCGAGACGACGCATAGTCTGGCTACCTAACGCACCGGAGATAAGCTGCCGGCGCTGCTTGTGAACTGCACAACCAAACTGCTTGGGATCGCCGCCAGCTTCAACTCCTCGTTAGGTGGCGACGGCAGAGCGCAGAACGTCGGCGAACTGCCATCAGCTGATACCGAGCTGCACCCGTCGCGACACAGCCCAGGTTGAACCGGCGCGACGCAGGGTCACTGCCACAGTCTCATAAAAAACCGCGGCGCGATCCACGGCGGGTGTAGCCGATGGTCACGTAAACGACGGCAGTGTCCTGGGCGAGCTCGGGCCGGGAAGCGCGGAAATCCGAACTACACCTTCTCGACAAAGTAGTAGTGGTTCTCGCCCTCGTCCTGGGCGTCGGCGACCCACGTCAGGCCAGCATCGCGCAGCAATCGCTCATAGGTGTGCTCGCCGAGGGATTGCGACCGGCGTCCGGTCATGCCGTCCAACCATTCCAAGGGCTGCCGGGGTGCAGTGAAGAGAAAGCGCCCGTGTGGCTCGAGTGCGCGCGCCACCTTCTCGATGACGAGCGCTTGCGCTGCCGGGTCGAGTAAGAACAATAGACCCCAGGCAAGCACGCCACTAAAGGTCCGGTTGAAGAACTCCGAGGCCTCGACGGTATTTCGCTCGATCGGCACACCCGGGAACCGCTCGCGGAACGCTGCGACCATCGTCGGTGACGCGTCGACTGCGTAGGTCGTGAGACCGGCCTCTTGGAGGATCCGCGTGCTCGGTTCACCGGGACCCGAGCCGAGGTCGAGCACCGTCGCGCCAGGGGGAAAGGCGTCTGCCCAGGCCTTGACGACCGCGGCACCGATCGAGTCGCCGACGCGGGAACGGGTACCTCGTCCGGCAATGTAGATGTTCGCGACCGCCTCATATCCGCTGGAGCCGTCCTCAGTTGCTGTACCCATTTCACCTCGACAAGAGTTCGGTTGCGGCCTAACGCCCGCGCTCACCGGCGGGCCGAGCAACGCGAGGCCCGTCCGAGTGCAGCGCGTTGTTAGGCGACATGACCCATCTCCGAGTCAGCGCGCGCGCCGGTAGTGCATGGCGACGGCGCCGCTGCGAAGCGGCTCCGTCGAGATCAGCTCGAGCCGTCGCGTGCTGGGCAGCCCACTCTGGTACAGCGTCGGGCCGTGGCCGGCGATCCTGGGGTGGACGAGGAACTTGTACTCGTCGATCAGATCCAGCCGGTCCAGCTCGGTTGCGAGCTTGCCGCTACCGAGGAGCACGCCGGCCGGGGTCGC
>JBJMNN010000239.1:0-29376 GCA_045804245.1 Gemmatimonadaceae bacterium
CACGTAGCCCAGCACGTAGTTGGTCGGGATCGAGCGGTTCTCGATCGCGAGCGCGCGTCCGGTCGCTGCAGTGGGCGGCGGTGGCGTCCACTTGTACGAACCGCGCGGCAGCGTCGCGATGGTTCCTCGCACCAATCGCTCGACGTCGGCCCGGTCGACGTTGCCGACGACGACGAGCAGCATGCGCGACGTCACGAACTGCTGCGCGTGATAGGCGCGGAGCTGCGGCACCGTGATCGACGCAAGCGACGTCGGCGTCCCGGTCGCCTCGATGGCGTACGGGTGTTGCTGGTAGAGCAGGCTATCCGCGAGCTCCTCGGCGGCGTTGTCCGGATGCGTCGCGCGCTGGCGCGCGCCGGCGATCAGCTGGTCGCGCGCGATCTCCACTTCACCGGGCGAGAGCATCGGGGCCATCACGCGATCGGCGAGAATGGCCCACGTGGAGTCGAAGGTGCCGCGGATCGCATGGAGCCCGATCGCGCTCCAGTCGTCATTCGCTTCGATGGAGATCGTGCTGCCCAGCGTGGCGGTGCGCTGCCGCACCGTCGCGCCAGGGAACTTGCGTGTGCCGCGCTCGCTCGCGAGCAGCAGCAGCGCCTCGATGCCCGCGTTCGCCGGCGTGACCTGCCGCGCGCCGCCGAGGAGGTAGAGGTTCGCGGCGACCACTTCGTTCGCGGTGTTGCGGCGCAGGATGACCGTAACGCCGTCGACGTCGAACTTGGTCGTCACCGCGGTATCGGGAAGCGCCGCCGCCGTGAACGCCGTATCGCTCGCCGGCCGGGTGAGGGCCGGGGCAGGCATCGCGGTCGCGGAGAGCATCGCCGCGGCGAGCAGGAACCGGGTCGCGGTGCTCATTGCACGGCTCCCGGCGCGGCCAGCTCGGCTTCCGTCAGCTTGAGCGTTCGCCGCGTCTCGGGCGACAGCACCACGCCGGTGACGCGAGGCTTCCCCACGATGTACTTCGCTGCGTACGCGCGCAGATCCTCGGGCCTCTGACGAGCCATCGTGTCCACGTAGCCGAAGAAGTAGTCGAGTCCCGTCACGGCCCACCAGAACGCGAGTTGATGAGAGAAGCCCGAGGCGCGCTCGAGACTTTCCATCGAGCCGACGATTCGCGTACGCTTCACGCCTTCCACGGCGTCGTTCGTGATGTATCCCGGCTTCACGACCTCGGCGAGCTCGCTCTCGAGCGCGGCGAGCGCCGCACGCAGCTTGTCGGGCGCTACCTCGCCACTGATCGTGATCGGACCGACGTTGTTGAGCGTGTAGTAGTTCACGATCATCGACTGCCACAGCCCGCTGTCGACGAGCTTTCGCTGAAAGCGCGACCCCGGCTGATTGAGCACGTCCGAGAACACGTCGGCCGCGTACGTGGCGGCGACGTCCGCGTGTGCGCCCGGGCCGTCCCACTGGATCACCGCGATCACCGTGTTGACCGGCTGCTCGACCACGACGCCCTTGTTTTGCGTGAGCGGCGGCACCGGCGGGATCGGATCGGCCGCGAATGGGTCCGGTGCGCGCGACCAATCCGAGAAGTATTTCCGCACCATCGCAAAGGTGCGCGGCGCATCGATGTCGCCCGTGACGATCAGCGCGGTGTTGTTGGGCACGTAGTACTTCCGCTGGATCGTGCGCATCTGCTCGGGCGTCGTCCTCAGAATGACGTCGCGTTCGCCGAGCGGATTCTTGCGGCTCCAGGCGCTCCCCCAGAGCGCTTTGCCCGTCGCCGTGTTCAGGGCGTAGAAGGGGTCCGATTCGATGCGGTCGTACTCGCCGATTACCACCGCGCGCTCACGGTCGAGCTCTTCGCGCAGGAAGAGCGGCGTGCGCAGCGCGCTCGCGAGCAGCACCACCGCGGGCTCGGTGCTGTCCGAGGGGACTGTCAGGTAGTAGTTGACGAGCTCTTCGCGCGTCTGTGCGTTGAACACCGCCCCGAGCTCCGACGCGCGCGCCACGAAGGCATCGGGCTCCGGATACGAGCGGTTCGCCTTGAAGAACATGTGCTCGTAGAGATGCGACAGCCCCTCGTACGTCGGCGACTGCGTGAACGAGCCGTTCCGCACGACCGCTTCGATCGTCGTGAGCGGCACCCCGTGGTTCTCGACGACGATGATCTCGAGTCCATTGGGCAGCGTGTCGCGACGGATCCGGCGCTCGAGCTCGGCGCGCTGTGCCGAAAGGGGCCACCACGCCACGAGCGCGAGCAGCAACACGGTGACGAGGGGCATTCGACGGCGGGAGACCCGCGGTGGCGAAGGTACGACGCTCATGATTTCTTTCTCTGGCCCATGTCCAAGCTTCCTTCTGTGTCGTCCGCGACTCGTGCCGCGGCGGTCGATCCTGCTGCGCTCGAGCGCGTCGCCGTCACGCTCGCCGGCCCTCGCCTGAAGCGGCACGAGCCGCTGGCACCGTATACCACATTCAAAATCGGCGGTCCCGCCGATGTCTTCTTCGAGGCCGACACTGCCGACGCGCTCGCTGATGCCATCCTGGCCGCGCGCGAGGCGCAGGTTCCGTACTTCGTCCTCGGACTCGGAGCCAACATCCTCGTCGCCGACAAGGGGGTGCGCGGCCTCGTGATCCGAAACGTCGCGTCGCATTTCACCTTTGGCGAGGACGGACTGCTGTGGGTCGAGAGTGGCGCCGTGATGCAGAAGATCATACCCGAAGCGGTGCGACGCGGATGGTCCGGGCTCGAGCACTACGTCGGCATCCCGAGCACCGTTGGCGGGGCGATCTGGCAAAACCTGCATTTTCTCTCGCCCGCACCGGAGCGCGAGCGCACGATGTTCATCGCGGAAGTCTTCCGCTCCGCCGACCTCCTCACCGAAGAGAGCACGCGCCGAACCGTCGACGCGGCATACATGCAGTTCGGGTACGACGACACCATCCTGCATCACCGGCGAGACGTCGTGCTGTCGGCGACCTTTCAGCTCGAACGGAAGGATCCGGACGTAATGCATCGCGTCATGCAGGAGAACCTCAGCTGGCGTGGCGCGCGGCATCCCTGGCTCGACTGGCATCCGAGCGCGGGTTCGATCTTCAAGAAGATCGAGGGGATCGGCGCCGGCCGTCTCGTCGATCAGTGCGGGCTCAAAGGCTATCGCGTCGGGGACGCGCAGATCTCGCACATTCATGCGAACATCATGGTCAACCTCGGTCACGCCACGGCAGCCGACGTGATCGCGCTGATCCGCCACGCACAGACCGCCGTGCGCGAGGCGCACGGACACACCCTCGAGCCCGAGATCGGATTCATCGGCGAGTTCTGAGCGGTTCGGTCAGGCCGGCTTCCGGTCGTCGGGCGGGACGAAGTTCGACAGGAACTGGCGCTCCTGTGGCGTGAGGCTCGCGAGCCCGGACGCGCTGATCTTGTCCAGGATGCGATCCACCTCCTCGCGGTTGACCGAGTGGATGCTCTCGCGGTCGACGTTGCGCCAGTTGCCCAGCGCCGACTCCGCGACGCGCGGCGTCGCCGTCTGCTTGAACCGGCGCGCGCCCTGGCGACGCTCGAGGAAGAGCAGATACAGCAACGCGCCAGCGAAGCCGCCGAGGTGCGCGAAGTTGGCAATGCCGGGACGGCCGTATCCGTTCGCGCCGAACAGATCGAGCGCCGCGTAGATGATCACGAGCCACCGCGCCTCGACGGGAAGCACACCCCAGATGAACAGCCGCTCGCGGGGCCAGAAGCGTGCGAACGCCATCAGCACGCCGAACACCGCGCCCGACGCGCCGATGATCGGGTAGCGCGGGGCGAGCACCGTCGAGAGCAGCGCCCCGAAGACACCGCTCACCAGGTACAGCGTGATGAAGCGGTTCGAGCCCATGCGGGCTTCGACGCGCGGGCCGAAGAAGAACAGGCCGAGCATGTTGAAAAAGACATGCCCTAAGCCACCGTGCAGAAACATGTAGGTGACGACCGTCCAGGGCCGCGACAGGATCGCGTAGGGCACGAATTCGAGCCCGAACGTGCTCCTCGTCGAGTACTGCACGAAGAACACGAGGACGTTCGCAATGATCAGTCGGAGGACCCAGGGGGTCACGCGAAGTACTCCTTCAGCGGGTAGAGGTCGTCTCGCGCTCGAGCGATTCGAGCGCGGCGGTCTCCTGCTCCCAGGTTGCGAGCGCGACATCGAGTCGGGCCCGGAGCTTGTCGAGCCGCGCGCCGAGCCGGTTGGCCTCTTCTACCCCGCTGGGGCGCGTATAGAGCTCGGGGTCGTCCAGCGCGGTCGTGAGCGTGATCACCTCTTGCTCCAGCTCGGCGACCTCCCGTTCGGCACGCGCCGCACGCTCCTGCGCCTGACGCAGCTGCCGCCGACTGTCGGTTGGTGCGGAACGCTCCTCACGCCGTGCCGTGCGCTTCTTCTCGTCCACGCGTCGCAAGGCCACCTCCTCCGCCGCACGTACCGAGGCGGCGTGCGCCCGCTCCTCGCTCACTACCTCCCATTCGGCGAAGCTTCCGTCGAACTCGGTGATATGGCGCTCGTGGAGCACCCAGACTTTCGACGCCAGCGCGCGTAGCATCGCGCGGTCGTGGCTTACGAGGATGACCGTGCCCTCATACCCCTCGATGGCGTCCTCGAGCACCTCGATCGTCTCCACGTCGAGATGGTTCGTCGGCTCGTCGAGCACGAGCAGGTTCGCGCGCGTCAGCATCAGCATCGCCAGGGCGACACGGGCGCGCTCGCCCCCCGAGAGGGTCGACGCGCGTCGCTGCACCTCGTCCCCCGAGAAGCCGAAGCGCCCGAGATGCCCCTGGACGAGCCGTCGCTCCCACTGCGGCCGAAGCTCGGCGATCACGTCGTAGAGCGCCTTGTCGAGCGGGACCTGGCCGAGGTGCTGGTCGTAGTAGGCCACCCGGATCGAGTTGCCGACCTTGAGCTCACCCGCGTCCGGCGAGCGCTCCCCGACCAGTGCGCGCAGCAGGGTGGACTTCCCGGCGCCGTTCGGTCCGATGATGCCGAGCCGGTCTCCGCGAATCACCCGCCCGTTGAACCGCTCGATCAACGTGCGCCCGCCCACCTTGATCGTCATGTTCTCGGCGACAGCGACCTGGTCGCCCCCGCGCTCGGCGATGTCGAGTCGGAGGGTCATTGTCCCCTCCTCACCGACCGGCGCACCGAGTCGGGGAAGACGCTCCAATTTCTTACGTCGCCCCTTGGCCTGCCGGCTGTTCTGCCCGGCGATGTTGCGCGCGATGTAATCGGCCTCGCTCGCGACGACCCTCTGCTGCTTGTCGAAGGCTCGTTGCTGCGAGAGGCGCCGTTCCTGGCGCTGCTGCACGAAAGACGCGTAGCCGCCGGCGTACGCGATCGCTGTCCCGCCTTCAAAATGCAGCACGTGATCGACCACTGCCGCGAGAAAGGCGCGATCGTGACTCACTAGTACCAGCGTGCGATCGAGCTCTCGCAGGTATTCCTCGAGCCACCTCGTGGTCTCGAGGTCCAGGTGGTTCGTCGGTTCGTCGAGGAGCAGGATGTCCGACGGCGCAACGAGTTGGCGCGCCAGGCCGACTCTGCCTCGCTCGCCACCACTCAGTTGGTCGAGTGGTTGCTCGCGCGCCGCTGTGGGATCGAATCCCAGTCCCTGCAGGACGGCGTCGACTCGCGGGGTGATCGTATATCCGCCTTCGCGCTCGAACCGCTCCAGATCGCGCCCGTATCGCGACAGTGCCGCTTCATCGCTTACTTCTGCCAGACCATGAGCCTGTTCGGCCAGGGAATGCTCAAGCGCCAGGAGCTCGGAAAAGGGGCCAGCGGCTGCTTCCCAGACGGTGGTGGCGGTACCGAAGTCCCGGTGCTGCCCGAGGAGTGACAGCGAGAGTCCCGTCTGGCGCGACACTGTGCCGCGGCTGGGTGCAAGCGCGCCCGTCAACAGCTTGAACAGCGTGGTCTTGCCCGAGCCGTTCCGCCCTACCACCCCCCACCGCTCGCCGGCGGTGATGGTGAACGTGACGTCCGAGAATAGGGTCGAGGCACCGAACTCGACTGCCGCACCGCCCACGGCGACCTGCGTCACGATGTTCCGCGGCGCACCTGCGCCGATCTCACGTCGCCAACCATCCTTTCCACGTTGCCTCCGCGGCGCCGATCGAGAGTGCGTTTCCGAACCGGACCAGTGGCATCTTCAGGATCAGGGGTTCGCTCACGAGGATTTCCAACCATCGCTCGTCGCCGTAGCGGGCAGTGCGTAACCCGAGCTCGCCGTAGCGACGGGCGGTCTCGTCGACGAGCGTGGTCGCACCGAACTTCTGCGCGAAGCGCGAGAGCTCACCCCGCGACGCGGCTCGCTCCATGAGATCGACGAAGTGTGTCTTGATCCGACGTTCGGCAAAGAAGCGGAGTGCCTTTCTCGTATCCGCGTTCTTTTTCACTCCGAAGATCTGAACGTCCATGCCTGCAGGCCCGATATAATAGAACGGTCGCCCGTTCCGAGCTTCGACCCCGTATCCGTCACGTGAGCCGCCCCAGCGAGTATACCTACACCCCCGCGTGGTGGGTACCGGGCGCGCACCTCCGGACCCTCTGGGGAAAGCTCGTGCGTCGTCCGCCAACGCTCTCCACACGCATCGAGCGCTGGGCGATGGATGACGGCGACGAGATCGAGTTGCATCGCCTCGAGCCTCGTGCGGGTGCACCGCATCACGGCCGTCTCCTCGTGCTTCATGGCTTGGAGGGCACGATCGGATCGCACTACCTGCGTGGGCTGCTCGCGCTCGCGCACCACCGTGGCTGGGCGGCCGACGCTTTGATCTTTCGCACCTGCAACGGCGAGATGACCCGAGCGCGTCGGCTTTACCACTCCGGCGAGACGACAGATCTCGATGCAGTGGTGCGGCGATTGGTCCGCGAGCATCCAGGCCAGCCGCTTGCGCTGGCGGGTTTCTCGCTCGGAGGTAACGTGCTTCTCAAATGGCTTGGCGAGCACGCTGACGATCTCCCCCAGGAGGTTCGTGCGGCGGCCGCTGTGTCCGTGCCATTCGATCTCGAGCGCGGTTCACGCTTCATCGAACGAGGGTTCGCGCGCGTATATGGGAAGCACTTTCTTCGCACGCTCCGAGCAAAGGCACGCATGAAGCTGGAGCAGGATCCCGGGCTGTTCGACGCGACCGCGCTCGAGCGTGCACGCACCCTGTTCGACTTCGACGACGTCGTGACGGCGCCAGTCCACGGGTTCGCAGATGCAGCGGACTACTATCGGCGCTCCAGCTCGCTGGGCTTTCTGTCATCGATCCGCCGGCCCACGCTGCTGCTGAGCGCATACGACGACCCGTTTCTGCCACCGCCAGTGCTTCTGGAGGTGGAGGCTCTAGCGCGCGGAAACAGGTATCTCAGCGTGGAATTTCACCAACGTGGAGGTCACGTGGGGTTTATTTCAGGCCGAGCCCCATGGGCACCTCGCTACTACGCAGAGCATCGTATCGTGGGATTTCTCGAAGCCGCGCTCGCATCCATGAGTATCCGATTGGCATGATGGTCTTTGTGCCTTGATACTGTCCAGATACCGTGCGCATGTAGTGACGTCAGCACATCCCCCTTTCTCATCCACCGATGTCGCCCACTCCGCTCTCGACGTCTCCAGGTCCGACTCTCATGCGCACCCGCGCCCTTCGCCTTCGCACCTCAGCCTGTCTCGCGGCTGCGGCCTTTGTCGTGATAGGATGCTCACACCGGGCGTCGGAGGCCGACGCGCACGCTGGCCACGAATCATCGTCCTCGAGCTCCGCTGCTCGAACCGCCGATGTGGCGTCGATCCCGGCCAGCGCGAGCACGGTGGCGGAGCGGCTCGCGAAGTCGCCGCGCCACGGTGAGTACAAGATGATCCGCACTGGGCCGTCCGACAGCGTCCGTGCGTGGATCGTGTATCCGGAGCGCTCGAGCAAGGCGCCGGTCGTCGTCGTGGTGCATGAGATCTTTGGACTGTCGACCTGGGTGCGTGGCGTGGCCGATCAGCTCGCGGCCGATGGCTTCATTGCGATCGCGCCCGATCTCCTCACCGGTAAGGTCCCGTCCCTCCCGGGGACGGACACGGTCGCCGCGCAGGCGGCCACCGCGGCGATCCGATCACTCAAACCCGAAGACGTGCAGCGCCAGCTCGCTGCGGTCGGGCAGTACGGAGTGTCCCTGCCCGCCGCCGAGCAACGCTATGGCGTGGTCGGATTCTGTTGGGGCGGAGGCGCGTCATTCAGCTCCGCGGTGATGAGCCCGGCGGGCCAGGGTGCGGCGGTGGTCTACTACGGCACGTCACCCGCCACTGCGTCGCTCTCGAGCGTCAAAGTGCCGGTGCTTGGGCTCTACGGCGGAGAGGATGCACGCGTCGGAGCGACCGTCCCCCCTGCCGACTCTGCGATGAAGGCTCTTGGCAAGCGTTTCGAGCCGCATACCTTCGCTGGCGCTGGCCATGGGTTCCTCCGGCAGCAGGAAGGCCAGAAGGGCGCCAACCTCGCCGCCGCACAGCAGGCGTGGCCGATGACGATCGACTTCTTCCGCTCGACGCTCGGCCGTTGACCTGATGACTTACCTGTTCCTCGCCTCCTTCATCGCTGGATTGTTGCTCGGCGTACGCGTCATGTTCTTCGGCGCCGAGCGGCGGCGACTACGTTCTGCCGACGCCCTGCCGCTGCGACGTTCGGAGCCAGCGATCATCGGCTTCCTGCTCATGTTCGGCGTCGCGGGCTATCTCCTGACCCGCCGAGGGACCGTGTCGGCGGGTACGGGTGCGCTGATCGCCGCGCTGCTCGGGCTGGTCTGGGCCGTGCTCGTCACCCGACTCGCTGTCGCGACGGCGCGGCTCCAGCCCGAGCACGATCCGGAGGATCCTCGGTTCGCGCTCCAGGGGCACGTGGCCATCGTATCGGCGGCCATCCCGGCCGACGGCGAAGGCACGATCACCTTCTCCGACGCCGGCGCACAACGCACGGTCCGCGCGCGCACCATCGACGGGAGCGCGATCGCCGGGGGAGAAGAGGTGTGCATCGAGCGCCTCGAGGACGACGTCGCCTTCGTCGAGCTCTGGGCAATCGTCGAGCAGCGCCTCTGACCGCGTTGGGCGCCTCGGGTGGGACTCGGCGTGGCACGCCCTACGCATGCAGTGTGGCTGGAGCACACACCGCGAGGTCCGTGGTAGAAGCGTGCGCCGAGGAGCGGTATGTCGGACGCTGTAATCTTCCTGTTGATCTTCGTGGGGTTTTTCGTGCTCCGCGGCGTCGCAGCTACGGTCGTGTTCTTCTACCTGCTTCCCGAGGGAGATCACTGCCCGAACTGTGATGCCATCACGCTCCGCGTGCAGTCGAGCGTCCTGAATCGCCTCCTCCCGCGCTTCCGGACGAGCTGGTGCTACGAGTGCGGTTGGCACGGTATGCTGCGACGGGGCCCCTTGAGTCCCACGACTCCGGCCCACGAGCTTACGAAGCTGCCGTGACCTCGGCGTCGGCGGCCCGAACGAGCACGGAAAGCCATTCCGGCCAGCTTCCGCTCAATTCGAAATAGTCGTCGAAGTAGATCAGGCCGGTCTGCTCGAGCTCGTCCACCAACGTTCCAAGCGCGTCCACGTCGTAGATCGGACCGATCGCGACCAGATTGCCGTCGACGCGAAACTCGGCATCGGTGAGTCCGAGCCGGGAGTCGAGTGCGGCGCGCGTGAGCCCGGCACGCTCGTACGACGCGCGTCGGAAGAAGAGCGTGGGTACTCCCTGAGTGACGGGCAAGGCCATGAGGTGCTCCCAGAGCGAGTGGTCGGTGACGCGAACATACCGCCGACGTACGTCTGCATCCACCACGCGGCGCGCGCGTGAGCACTGGTGAACGCTACCTTTCGCTCATGACGGCGCGCTTCGTTGGCTTCGAGGATGACTTCGACGTGCTCGTCGTCGGTGCCGGGCACGCCGGAACCGAGGCAGCCGTCGCTTCGGCGCGACGCGGCGCGCGTACGGGGCTGATCACGAGCGCGCTCGAGACCATCGGCCAGATGTCGTGCAACCCGGCCATCGGCGGCGTGGCCAAGGGCACCGTGGTTCGCGAGGTCGACGCGCTGGGCGGCATCATGGCACGCGCCACCGATCTGGCCAGCCTGCAGTTCCGCATGCTCAATCGCAGCAAAGGGCCGGCAGTGTGGGCTCCTCGTGCGCAGTGCGACCGCGGCCTGTACCGGCGCGCCGTTCGGACACTCCTGGAAGCGCATGCGTCGCTCCGGACGATCCAGGGCACGGTGGCTCGTCTCGTGTTCGATGGCGACGTGGTGGCCGGCGTCGAGACGCTCGAGGGCCGGCGCTTTTCCGCGCGCACGGTCGTGATCACCACAGGCACCTTTCTGCGAGGCCGGATTCACATCGGTACTACGACTTCGCTTGCGGGCGGTCGGGCAGGGGAGAGCTCCGCCACCCACCTTGCCGAACAGCTCGAGGCAGCGGGGCTGCAGGTGGCTCGCTTCAAGACGGGAACGCCGCCGCGGATCGACGGCCGGTCCGTTCGCTGGGAGGCTCTCGAGCGCCAGGAGAGCGAGATCGAGCAGTTCGATTACTCGTGGTCGCACTTCTGGACGACGCCGCGCCGCTCGCCTGAGGGTGCAACGCGCCATCCGTCCCAGCTCCCATGCTGGATCACCTTCCTCCGTGCGGAGGGCAAGGCGCTGATCTCGGCGCACATCGCAGAGTCGGCGATGTATGGCGGCGCGATCGCGTCCCGCGGTCCGCGATACTGCCCCTCGGTCGAGGACAAGATCGTCAAGTTCCCCGACGCCGAACGTCATCAGCTCTTTCTCGAACCCGAGGGGCACGATACGTCCGAGCTGTACGTCAACGGACTGTCGACATCGCTGCCGGCACCGGTGCAGCTCGCCGTGCTGCGGTCGGTGCCCGGGCTCGAGTCCGTCGCGATGACGCGCGCCGGTTACGCGATCGAGTACGACTACTATCCGCCCACCCAGCTCGACGCGACGCTGCAGCTGCGCGCCATCCCGGGACTCTACTTCGCTGGCCAGATCAACGGGACAACCGGGTACGAGGAGGCGGCAGGGCAGGGCTTGGTCGCTGGCGCAAACGCCGCGGGTCGCGCCCTCGGTGAGCCGCCACTGCTGCTCGGGCGCGAGTCATCCTATATCGGTGTGCTCATCGACGACCTCGTGACGCGCGGCGTCGATGAGCCGTATCGGCTGTTCACCTCGCGCTCCGAGTTTCGACTCACGGTCCGACAGGACAATGCACTGCGCCGGCTGTCGTCCGTCGGCCTCGCCATGCGGATCTACGATGACGCCGAGCGCGCGGTGATCGAGCGTCGCCTCGCGGCGGACGACGAGGCGCGACGCCTCGCTGAGTCCACGTCGATCCGACCCGAGCAGGCGCACGCGGTCCTGGCCGCTGCGCGAAGCGCGCCACTCGCACACAGCGTGCGGATCGCGGAGGTCGCGCGCCGCCAGGACGTGTCGTTGCTCGAGCTGTTTCGCGCCGCTGGCGTGGGTGACGAGCTACCGCGAGACGTCGTCCTGAGCACGGAGCTCGAGCTGAAGTACGCCGGCTACTTCGAGCGCGAACGTACGCAGGCGGACAAGCTGCGTCGAATGGGTACGTTCGTGCTCGAGGAGTCACTCCCCTATGACGAGATGCGATCGCTGTCGTATGAAGCACGCCAGAAGCTGGGAGCGCTGCGACCACGCACGCTGGCGCACGCGGCGTCGGTACCCGGCGTGAGTCCGACGGATCTGCAGAACCTCGTCATCGAGATCGAGAAACGACGCCGGCGTGATCCGGCGTCGCCCCGCGCCACCGAGCCACGGTGAGCGAGCCACCCAGTCGCGTCGAGCGCCTGTCGGCGCGCGTTGCGGCGGCGGTGCTCCTGGTATTCGGATTCCTCCCCATCGCGAACTGGATTCGCGGTGGACGCGACTGGCCTCGCTACGGCGGCGACCTGGAAGGCTGGATCTCGGGGAGTGCCATCGCGCTCGGCGGTGGCGTGCTCTATTACATGCTGTCGCGGCGTTCCGAGTGGCTCTGGCGAGACGCGGCACTTGATCCCCTCATCCGGCGCTGGGCAGAGCGCCCACGCCTGGCGACGGCCGTCCTCGTTCTCTCGTCGTTCATCCTCTACGTGTTGTCGGCGCGCTGGGTCTTCAACGGCCGTCCGCTACTAGTGGACGAAGTCGCGCAGCTATTTCAGGCTCGCATCTTCGCGACAGGACGCATCGCCGGTACGCTGGACCCGACGCCCGAGCTGTTCAGCGCTCTGCATCTGGTCGAACGCGACGGTCGTGTCTTCTCGCAGTTCCCGCCAGGTGGGCCCGGAGTGTTGGCCGTCGGCGTGCTGCTCGGCGCGGCGTGGATCGCCGTTCCGTTGTGTGGTGCTCTCGCGGTGTGGTGCTTCTCCGCGTTCACCCGTGGTGTTGAAGCTGATCGGCCGGGTGTGTCGCTGCTCGCGTCGCTGCTGTTCGCCTTCGCGCCGTACATGGTGTTCATGTCCGGCTCGCAGATGAATCACGTGCCCACCTTGCTCGGTGTGTGTGCGGCGTTGCTCGCACTCGAGCGTGCGACCGTGCCTGATGCGTCGTTGCGGCGCCGGTCCCTCTGCGCGCTCGCGTGTGGTCTCGCGCTGGGATTTGCCGCCACCGTGCGTCCCGTCGATGCTGTCGCGTTCGCGTTGCCGATCGCCGTGTGGCTGGTGTGGCGCGCGGTGCGCGACCGGCGCGGGCTGACACCACTGGTTGCATCGGGGATCGGCGTGACGATTCCTGTTGCGTGCATGCTGTGGTTCAATGCACGGACCACGGGCGCGCCGCTGTTGTTCGGGTACGAGGCGCTCTGGGGAAAGGGACACGAGCTCGGGTTCCACGCTGCGCCTTGGGGCGTCGCGCATACGCCCGCGCGCGGCCTCGAGCTGGTGAGCCTCTACTTTCTGCGGCTGCAGACCTACCTGTTCGAGACACCGGTTCCGTCGCTCGTCGCCGCGATCGTCGCGCTGCTGCTGGTGCCCGCATTCCGGCGAATCGACGGCGTGTTGCTCGCGGGCTCCGCGATGCTGGTGGCGTTGTACTTCGCGTACTGGCACGATGGCTACTACCTCGGCCCGCGCTTCTACATTTGCCTGCTGCCGGCACTCGCACTCTGGAGCGCGCGCGTCTTCCCGGAGTGGCGCGCACGCTGGGGTCGCGGCGCATCGTATCGGATCGTCACGGCGACGGCGCTCGTCAGCGTGCTCATTGCGCTCGGCATCATGGCACCATGGCGTGCGCGTGAGTATCGCAGCGGATTGCGGACGATGCGCTGGGATGTCGACGCGGCTGCGCGTCGCGCCGGAGTTCGCGACGCGGTCGTTTTCGTTCGCGAGAGCTGGGGCGCGCAGCTCATGGTACGGCTCTGGGCCCGCGGGCTCTCGCACGCCGAAGCTCAGGCACTGTACCATTTCGTAGATGCGTGCGCACTCGAGCGCGGTCTCGACTCGCTGGAGCGCACGGGGGGTCGCGATTCCGCCGCGCGCGCCGTGATGCTTCCGCTATTGGCCGACTCTGCGCGGGTGGTTCGATCGCCCTTCTCCGTTGATTCGACCGAACGCTTTCTTCCCGGTGCAGCGTACGGACCGCGTTGTGTGCATCGCGTGCAGGAGGATCGAGCCGGTTTCACCGTGTATTTGCCTTTCCTCGTCGCGGATGGAGAGAACGTCGTGTACGCGCGCGATCTCCACGCGCGCGATACGATGTTGTTGGCGCGATACCCATCGCGCGCCGTGTATCTCGTGCGCCCTCCATCCGACAGTGAGGGCGTGCTGCCGCGATTCTGGCCGCTGTCGCGCGACTCGCTGCGCGCTGCATGGGCGCAGCCCGAATCACCCTGAGCTGCGGTTGTGGCGTCGCCGCGCGCGCTCCCTCGCCGTAGCTTCGTGTGCAATTCGCTTCACGCCCGACGTCTCCTTCAAGCGTCGGGTAATCGCAGGCACGCTCGGCCGTGCCCCGATCAGTCGGCGCCACTCTTTGTCGTTGGCAGCGGCAGCGTAATAAGTAGCATAATGATAATTAAGTGCCGCATTTCCTACTGCTTTCGAGGTGCTCGATGATTCGTTCGATGTGGTCTCGTCTCGTAGTCGTCAGCGGGTTGACCGGCGTCCTGCTTCCGGCATCCGCAGCGCTCTCGGCGCAGTCGGCGGCGCCTGCGAGCGTCGCATCGTCGCCATCACTCGTCACGTCAGGGCAGGGCGAGGCCAAGGTGACTCCAGACCGCGTGTCGGTACTTGTGAACGTTCAAACCAGAGCTTCGGCCGCTGCCGCGGCGGCGGCGGCGAACGCGCAACGCACCAAGGCCGTGCTCGACGCCCTCAGAAGTCTCGGACTTTCGAAGGATCAGCTCTCCACCGAGGGCTATTCCGCGTACCCGGAGATGAACTATGACCGGGTCGGGGGTACGCCGCGCGTGACTGGCTACGTGGTCACGAACTCCGTGCGAGCCGAGTCGAAGCGGGTTGATCAGGCTGGCGCGATCATCGACGCAGCGTTGGGCGCTGGCGCCAATCTGATCAACTCGCTGTCTTTCTACGCCTCTTCGATTGACGAGCCGAGGCGTCAGGCGATCGCGCTCGCAGTCGCAAGTGCACGCGCCGATGCCGAAGCGATGGCTCAGGCAGCCGGCGGTCGGTTGGGCGCGCTCCAGGAGCTGTCGACTCAGGGACCCACCGTTCCGCCTCGTCCAATGTTCGACGTCGCCGCGCGTGGCAAGATGGCGATGGCCGAGCAAACACCTATCAACCCTGGGCAGCAGACCGTCAATGTCTTCGTGACCGCGCGTTGGGCCTTCGTCGCTCGAGAGTAGCGCGACTTATACTGTAGGCGAACGTGATATAGAGGAGCCCGCATTCGAGGGCTCCTCTTGTTTATGTGCCACGTGGCTCATCATCACGGAAAATCCGCTTTTGTGCCACGTGGCTCTGTTCCAGCCTGGAACACCAAGTTAACATTGCCCCGTGCGAGAGTTCGATATCGGGTACATTATGGGACTGGTCGTCGGCGAGGGATCGTTCACCGCCGACCGCCGGCAGCCATACTTGCAGGTGAAGTTGCATGTGCGCGACCCATTCCCGCTTCGTCACCTTGCCGACCGCCTCGGAGGGCGGGTGTATGGTCCGTATCGCCATCAGACTCGACACTACTATACCTGGCTGCTCCGTGGCTCAGCGCTCAAGGATGCCGTTCCCATATTTCGCGCCTACTTGCCCGAGAGCTGGAAGCGCGAGCAGTTCGAGCGGTGGTTGGACCAGCACGCCGAGTTCTTTGCTCTGGATCGGGGCGCTGCCGCCCCACCGGAGTCTCTCAGCGACACCGAACGTTAGGGGAGTCTAGTGGCCCGAGTCATCGCGATCGCCAACCAGAAGGGCGGGGTGGGAAAGACCACGACCGCCGTCAATCTCGCCGCCAGTCTCGCCGTCGCCGAGCGACGCACGCTGTTGATCGATGGTGATCCGCAGGGTAATGCGACCAGCGGAACCGGTATTGAGCGCGGCTCCTTCGAGCGAACGACCTATGACGTTCTCATCGGAACGGCCGATATCCACAGCGCTCGCCTTAGGGGAATCCAGTTTCAGCACCTCGATGTTGTTCCCGCCACGCCGGACCTCGCGGGTGCCGAGGTCGAGCTCGTGGACACGCCCGACCGCGAACAGCGGATGCGAAATGCGGTGCAGGCAGTCCGCGAGGAATATGACTTCATCCTCATCGACTGCCCCCCGTCACTCGGACTTATCACCCTGAACATGCTCGCCGCCGCGGACGCTCTATTGATTCCCGTTCAGTGTGAGTACTACGCTCTCGAGGGACTGAGCCAGCTCCTGAACACCGTGCACCTCATTCAGCACAGCGTGAACCCGTCACTGGCGATCTCGGGGGTGTTGCTCACCATGTATGACGCCCGGCTCAACCTCTCCCGACAGGTCGCTACCGACGCTCGTGAGTACTTCGGTGCCCAGGTGTTCGATACCGTCGTTCCGCGCAATGTCCGCCTCGCCGAGGCACCAAGCTTCGGAAAGCCCATCGTGCTGTACGACGTGCAGAGCATCGGAGCGCAGGCCTACATCGCGGTCGCCCACGAATTGATCGCGCGCGAGACGGCAACGGCGAAAATGCGCCATCATGAGCTCGCGGCAGTCGACAGTCAGACGCATGAGGCGTCCGCATGAGCGCCGATACGCCGCGGAGACTGGGGCGAGGGCTGGAGGCGCTGATCTCCACTGCCAAGCAGCAGCGCGATGCGGGGTCCAATCCGGTCCAGAGCGAAACTCCTGCAGGTTCCGATCTGAGGCAGGTGCGTATCGCCGACATCTCGCCGAACCGATTCCAGCCACGCCGAGCATTCAGCGAGCCCGAGCTCGTTGAGCTGGAAGCGTCGATCAAGGCCAGCGGACTACTTCAACCCATCGTCGTGCGTGCGAGCGGCAATGGCAAGTGGGAGCTCGTCGCAGGGGAGCGTCGTCTTCGCGCTGTCGGCCGACTCGGCTGGTTCGAGATCCCCGTGGTCGTCCGCGATTTCGATGACCGGGCGATGCTCACCCTCGCCCTCGTCGAGAACCTCCAGCGTGCCGACCTCAACCCCCTTGAGGAAGCGGAGGGATACCAGCGGCTCATCGACGAGTTCGGCCTGACGCAGCAGCAAGTGGCCGACGCCGTGGGAAAGGACCGTACGTCCATCACAAATCTGCTGCGCGTTCTGACCCTGCAACCCGCTGTGAGACAATTGGTTGAGCGCGGCCACATCTCGGCCGGGCACGCGCGTGCCCTCCTTCCGATCAAGGACGAGCGGCGTCAACTGGAACTGGCCAACGAGATCGTTGCGCGCCAATTGTCGGTACGCGAAGTCGAGGCAAGAGCGCGTGCCCTGACCGCGGAGTCCGCGCCTCAGACGCGAGTTCCGCCAGTTCCGACTTCTGCGTCACCAACTGGAGCCTCCTCCGCTGATCCCGCCACGAAGCGAATCGAAGAACAACTTCGCAAGCATCTGCAGACCGATGTGCACATCCAGGCGCTCGGGAATGAGCGCGGCGTCGTGCGAATCAACTTCTACAGTGTCGACGACCTCGAACGTCTACTCGATCTCGTGATCGGACCAACCCGAAGCGACTTCGACTGACCGCGTCAAATGTTTTGCACCGACTCGAACAAGCTTGTCCACATGCAAGCAACAGTAAGCCTCTACTGTACTTATGGCGTCGACGATCGTCCAGGAACATAGGTTTTCCACAGTTGTCCACATCGCCGCTCGCACCGTTATCGCGCTCTGCGCGGCCGGCACCATCTGCGTTTCTACCGCCTGTTCGAGACAGGACACAGGGCACGACACGGCCGCACAGCGACGCGACAGCACAGCGTCACCGTTCCGCGTCGCCCTGCTGACCCCTGGCCCCATCAGCGATCAGTCCTGGAACGGCGGCGCCTACCAGGGCCTGCAACGGATTCGGGACAGCCTCGGCGCTTCCATCAGCCACATCCAGACGAAAACTCCCGCCGAGTTCGAGGAGCAGTTCAGGCAGTACGGATCACAGGGCTACGACCTCGTCTTCGGCCATGGATTCGAGTTTCAGGATGCCGCCAAGCGCGTCGGACCCGATCATCCCCATACCATCTTCGTCGTCACGTCGGGATCGAGCGTCGGCACGAACGTCGCCGGCATCGAGTTCGCCTTCGCCGATGCGTCTTACCTCGCCGGAATGCTTGCCGGCGCGATGACCAGGTCGAGTGTCATCGGTGTCATCGGTGGAACGGAACTGCCGCCCGTGCGCGAGAGCTTCACGGCGTTCAGCCGCGGCGCCAAGGCGGTCAACCCGAAGGTCACCGTGCTGACGTCGTACATCGGCAACTGGGACGACGTGAGCGCGGGACGCGAGCAAGCGCTCGCGCAGATTGGCCGCAACGCCGACGTCATCTTCCAGAACGCCGACGCGGCGGGCCTCGGAGTGTTCCGCGCAGCACGCGAGACGAAGAAGGCGCTCGTCGTCGGTTCGAACTCCGATCAGAATGGCGTCGCACCCGACATCGCCATTGCGAGCGTCGTCATCGATCTTCCGCATGCATTTCTCACCGTCGCCCGCGAGGTACGTGCACACACCTTCAAGCCGCGTGTCATCAAGCTCGGAACCGAGAGCGACGTCGTCACGCTGGTGATCAATCCCGCCTTCCGCTCGCGCATCCCGCCGGCGACGATGCATGCCGTCGATTCGGTGCGTGCGGAGCTCGCCGCGCGGCGCTTCGATCCGCTCGGCGTGACGCCGTAGTCCATGCATGTTCCAGCGCAGGCGTCGCTCGCCGACGTTGCTCGACATCTCGATACCATGTTGCGCACGAGCGAAGTGCCCGACTATCCGGGCGCGATGAACGGCGTGCAGGTCGAGCACGATGGTCCGGTGACGCGCTGCGCCGTCGCCGTCGACGCATCGCTGCGCACCATCGATGCAGCGGTTGCATCCAAGGCGAACCTGCTCGTCGTGCATCACGGATTGTTCTGGGGTGGGTCGCAGCCACTCCGCGGTCGCATCTTTCAGCGCGTGCGTCGGCTGCTCGCCCATGACATCGCCGTCTATGCGTCGCACCTGCCGCTCGATCTCCACCCAACACTCGGGAACAACGCGATCATGGCGCGCTCGCTCGCGCTGACGCCGAGCGCGGGATTCGCGCACTTCCAGTCGATCGCGATTGGGCTCATGGGTGATGCCGACGTTGAGACGTCGGTGCTGGCCGCGCGGTGTGATGCGCTGGCTCGCCGCGAAGGCGGGCAGCTTGTAGCGGTGGGAATCACGCCGCAGCACCGCACCCGTCGTTGGGCGTTGTGCACTGGGGCCGGCGCGTCGAGCGAGACACTCCGCGAAGCGTCGGCCGCCGGAGTCGACACCCTCATCGTTGGTGAGGGCCCACACCACACCGCAGTTGAAGCATCGGAGCTCGGGATTGCAGTGCTCTACGTCGGACACTACGCCACGGAGACATTCGGCGTGCGCGCGCTCGGCGAAGAGATCGAACGCACCTTCGGTATTCCGTGGAGCTTCGTCGCGGCACCGACCGGTCTCTGATCGTCGCACCATGAGCGAGCCCTCGAAGGGCGACGAGCCGCCGGCGCTCGTGCTACAGGGCATCGAGAAGCGATTCGGCGCGACGCGCGCGCTGACATCGGCTTCGTTGCGCGTGCGTCCTGGCACCGTGCACGCGTTGTTGGGCGAGAACGGCGCCGGGAAGTCCACGCTCATGCGCATCGCGTATGGCATGGAGCGCCCCGATGCCGGCACGATCCAGGTGCGTGGTGTCACCGTGCGGCTGGATAGTCCGGCGGACGCGATCGCCCTCGGGATTGGCATGGTGCACCAGCACTTCACCCTCGTGCCGGTGATGACCATCGCCGAGAACGTCGCGCTGGGCGGTCACGGCATGCTGGACTTGCAACGGACGATCACTCGGCTTCGCGAGCTCGCCGAACGCACGGGCTTCGCGCTCGATCCTCAGATGCGTGTCGAGCTGCTCTCGGTCGCGGCACAACAGCGCGTCGAGATCGCGAAGGCACTGATGCAGGATGCGCGACTGCTCGTGCTCGACGAGCCCACGGCCGTGCTGCCGCCGTCCGAGAGTGAAGCGCTTCTCCGGTGGCTTCGCAGCTTCGCCGACAAAGGCAACGCCGTGGTGCTCATCACCCACAAGCTCGGCGAGGCGTTGAGCGTCGCGGATGACGTCACAGTATTGCGCCGCGGACAAACTGTGCTGGCCGCGCCGGCTACGGATGCGAGCGCTGCGTCGTTGACCGGTGCGATGCTCGGCTCCGTGAATTTCGGCGACCGGCCCATCGGCTCACCAGCGAATCGTCTCGCCGAGCTGAATCCGGCGAGGCCGCCCATCTTTCGTGCCGAGCGCGTCACGCTCGTGGATGCAGCCGGCGTAGTGCGGGTGCGGGATGCGAGCTTCGTCATCGGGGCAGGAGAGATCGTTGGCATCGCTGGTGTGGAAGGAGGTGGCCAGCGTGAGCTGCTCCGAGCGCTGGCTGGCCGCCTTCCGATCGCTTCGGGAATCCTGGAACGTCCGAACCTGGTTGGATTCGTTCCGGATGATCGCCACAGAGATGCGATGCTCCTCGACCGACCATTGGTCGAGAACGTCGCGCTCCGTGGTGCCGGGGTGCGTCGCGGCCTCATCGACTGGAGTGCGGTCGGCGCGCATACGGAGTCGCTCATGCGCACGTTCGGTGTTCGGGCGGCCGGGTCACGTGCGCCGATGCGGACGGTATCCGGGGGCAATCAGCAGAAGCTAGTGCTCGCCCGGGAGCTCGACACCGACGGCACGACTGGCCCTCGAGCCATCGTGGTGGAGAATCCCACGCGCGGCCTCGACGTCCGTGCTGCGGCCGAAATTTACGATCGACTTCGTGCTGCACGCGATGCTGGCGCGGCAGTGGCGGTGTACTCGAGCGACATCGATGAGGTGCTCCAGCTGGCTGGCCGAGTGCTCGTCGTCTACGCTGGCACCGTTCGCGAAGCTGCCGTCGACCGCGAAGCCGTGGGGCGCCTGATGCTCGGCGCGGAGACACATGACCGCCCCTGAACGGACGCGCCCCCGCGTGCGCGCGGCGATGCGTGTGGCCTCCAGGGAGTTGGCGCTTGCTGCCGTTGTCCTGGCTACCATCGCAGGCGGGACCGCCGTCTTGCTACTCGCCGTCGGTTTCCCGGTCGGGCGTGGGTTGTCGGCGTTGTGGACGGGCTCGTTCGGTTCCTGGTATGCGTTCACGTCGGCCACGCTGGTGCGTGCCGTACCGCTCATGCTGACCGGTGGCGCCGTTGCTCTCGCCTTTCGCGGGGGCGTGCTGAATATCGGCGCGGAAGGGCAGTTGCTCGTCGGGGCCGCAGCTGCGGCGGCCGTTGCGCTCGTCGTACCCGCGGCCGGGGTGGGCATCCCCATCGGGATCGCCGCTGCGCTCTTGGCGGCAGCGATCGGTGGTGCGCTTTGGGCGGCGGTCGCGGCCTATCTTCGGGCGCGCTACGGCGTGCTCGAGGTGATCAGCACGATCATGCTGAACTTCGTCGCCCTCCACGTGGTGTCGTACCTCGTCCGAGGACCGTTGCAGGAGCCGACCCACGTGTACCCACAGAGCGCGACGATCGCCGATGCACTCCACTTGCCGCGCATCCCGGGCGCGGGACGCTTACACGCGGGCTTCCTTCTCGCGCTCGTGCTCGCCGTCGCCGCGGGCTGGGTGCTTCGCCATACCGCCGCTGGCTTCCGGCTCGTGGCGACGGGCGAAAGCCCCGCCGCGGCCGCGAGCGCAGGCGGCATCGATGTGCGCACAACGACGACGCGGGTGTTCCTGCTGAGCGGAGCGATCGCCGGGCTCGCGGGAGGCGTGGAAGTGCTCAGTGTGACCTTCGCGTTGTACGAGAATCTCTCGCCCGGCTATGGCTACACCGCCGTCGCGGTGGCGCTGCTCGCTCGACTCGACCCGTGGCGTGTCGTTGCGACGGCCGTGTTGTTCGGTGCGCTCGAGGCAGGCGCCGGCGCCATGCAGCGCGATGCCGGCGTGCCCTCGACGCTGGTGTCGGTGATCGAGGCCGCACTCATCCTCGCCGCCGTCGCCGTACAGTCGATCCGCTCGCGACGCGAGGTGGCCGGCGTCGACACGTACGCGCGACCGGTCGACGCGTGAGCGACGCGCTCACGCCATTTCTCGCGGCCACCATCCGCACCGCCGTGCCGCTCGCTCTAGCGGCATTCGGCGAGTTGCTGGTCGAGCGAGCAGGACTCATCAACATCGGACTCGAGGGCGCGATCCTCGCCGGCGCGTTCGGCGCGCTCGTTGGCGCCACTGCGACGGGAGGCGTCGGTGCGGGCTTCGCGGCAGCCGCCGTGGCTGGTCTACTGGTCGCAGCGCTGTTCGCGCTCTGCGTGATCTGGATTCGCGCCGACCAGATCATCGTCGGAACGGCGCTGACGCTGCTCAGCGTTGGCGCGACGGGCACGCTCTATCGCGCGCTCTTCGGCAGCAGTGGCGCCGCATTGCGAATTCCGACGAGCGAGCCGCTGGCCATTCCCGTCCTGGCATCGCTGCCGCTCGTGGGGACCGCGCTCTTTGCGCAGCCACCGATCACATATCTCCTGTACCTGATGGCGCCGGCTCTCGCCTGGTGGCTCGCACGGACGCACGCCGGCCTCGCTCTTCGTGCCATCGGCGAGCGCCCGGAGGCAGCGGAGGCCGCGGGGATTGCCGTGGACAGTATGCGTGTGGTGGCCATCCTCTCGGGCGGAGTACTCGGGGGCGTCGCCGGCGGTACACTGGTGCTGGCGCAGGCAGGCACCTTCGCCGAGGGGATGTCGGCCGGCCGAGGGTTCATTGCCATCGCCATCGTCGTGCTGGGGCGCTGGACCCCTCGTGGCGTCGCGGCCGGTGCCTTGCTCTTCGGTGCGGCGAGTGCGCTGCAGTACGCCTTTCAGGCGATGGGGTGGAAGGTGCCCTACCAGGTATTCCTGGTCGTGCCCTACCTGCTCACCCTCGCAGCACTCGCCGGTGCGCTCGGTCGCGCCCGCGCACCGGCAGCGCTGGGACGTACGCTGGAGCCGAGACGCTAACCAGGGACGCAGCGAGGTGCAGCGAACGTCATCCGCCGCACTTCGCGAGCTCGCTCGTCCAGACCACGCGCCACTGGTGCGGACCGGTGCGCTCGAGCAGCGCGTACGCGAGGCCGTTCTCACCATCCCGCGCGACGACAAGCGTGGGCGGACCATTCGACCCGAGGCGAACCGCTGCCACCAGTTCGCTCGTGGTCACCTGCTCCTCCTTTCCGAAGGATCGTTCGGCGTACGCGAGCTGATAGCGTCCGGCAGGGGCACTGCTGTCACGCTCGGCGATGAGCAGCGTCTGCTCCTCCTGCGGATTGGCTTCCTGGTTCACGCGACGAATCAGGTGCGCGGCCAGCGCCTGGACGCCCGGTGCGACCTCGAAGCGTCGGATGTCGTGCGCGGTAAATCGCAGCCCCTGGAAAGCTGGCGAAGTGTTCGTCGTCACGGTCGACGCGAGCCGCGACGCCTCTGCGGCGAGCGCCATACTATCGCGCGCCGGAAGTGCATCCACCGAATCGAGCGGGATCGGTGCGACATTGGGACTCACGAAGCCGACCGACCACGCGCCGCCCACGCCCCGCGCGCGCAGGTTGCGCAACGGCCAGACTCGGCACTCCGCGTTGTCGTTGCCCGCCGGTAGCTCGAGCGTGGCCGTGAATCGTGAGGTATCACGCCCGAACAGCGTCGCAGTGGCCTGGTCCACCGCTCCAGTGTCGAACGGTGCGCTGGCACCGCCGCCCGCCCCGAAAAAGACGAGCGCTTCGTCTGGGGCCGGCCCGGCCACCAGTAGCACCGGTCCCGCAGCAACCTCCCAACCGTTGCTGGTCGTCGGTGCGCTGGTCGAGTCGAGGCGACCGGGTACCGGGGTGAAGCTCGTATCGATGCGCGCCGGCGGCTTGTCATTTTGACACGCCCAGCCGAGCGCGATCACCGCCGACACCGCGACGAGTCGGCACGTGCACGCTGTGCGATGGAGGCGGCGAGCAGCCATGCGAGGTAATTTGGGTCGCCGACGTTGGCCGTCAACACGAACGGGAGCTTTCATGACCGAGACGTCCCCCGCTGGCCGATGATGTCCGCACCTACCTCCGGACGTGCGCCCGCGCGAGAGCGTGCGAGCTGGGCCTTGTACGACTTCGCGAACACCATCTTTTCGATGAACGTCGCGACGCTGTACTTCTCGGTCTGGCTCATCGCCGACCTGCAGGCCTCGAACACAGTATATGCGGTCGGTAACGGCATCTCGTCGATTCTCGTGGTGCTGTCGGTTCCCGTGCTCGGCGCCGTGTCCGACGCGCGCCGGCGACGCAAACCCTGGGTCGTCGGTTTCACTATCGCCTCATGCGTCGCCTGTGCCGCAATCGGCGTTCTGGGCCAACTCACCCTCCCGATCGCCGGAGCCGAGACGATCGGCGGGTCGAGCCTGCCAACGAGCTGGCACCCGACGATCGGCACCTTCGCCTGGGTCCTCGTCGCGTTCGTCATCGCCAACTACACGTACCAGGCGGCTCAGCCTTTCTACAACGCCATGCTGCCGGATCTCGTGCCAGCGGAGGAGCGAGGCCGGCTCTCGGGGATCGGCACCGCAGTCGGATATGTCGGCACCATCGTGGGGCTGCTCCTCGTCGCGCCATTCTTCAGCGGTGGGCTCCCACTGCTCGGTGCGCTGCCCGACGCTCCCATCTCGCTCCTGCGCACGGTCGTCCCCTTCTCGTCACACGCTGGTCGCGTGTCCACCTTCGTGCCGACGGCGCTGCTCTTCCTGTTGTTCGCGTTGCCGCTCTTCGTGTTCTGTCGCGACCACCATCCCCGGGATGAGCGTGCGACCATCGCGTGGCGCGCGGCGTTCGCTGACGTCGGCCACACACTGCGTGATGCCAGACAGCACCCGGGCGCGCTCACCTTCATCATCGCCTCGTTTCTCTATCAGGACGCGATAGGCACCATCGTCTCGTTCATGGCGATCTACGCCGTGAAGGCGATGGACTTCAAGCAGGGCAGTGAGATCACGCTGTTTCTCGTGCTGACGATTCCCGCGATCTTCGGCAGCTACGCGATCGGGCGACTCGTCGATCGCTTCGGCGCTCGCCGCACCCTGGTCGCGACCATCGTCGCATGGATCGCGCTGCTCGTCGCCATGGTCCTCGTCCCGACGCAGAGTGCATTCTGGCTCGTGGGGCTCGGCATCGGTCTGATCTTCGGCGGGGTGCCCACTGCGGAACGGCCGCTCTTGCTGTCGCTCGTGCCGGAGGCGGAGGCAGGCCGCTTCTTCAGTCTGATGCTGCTCTCCTCGCGCGCCGCCGCGGTCGCTGGCCCACTCATCTGGGCGGCGACCGTGGATGGGCTGGAGCCACGCCTCGGGACGGGACTCGCCTATCGTGCCGCAGTCGTGACCGTTGCGGTGATGTTCGCTCTGTCGCTGGTGCTGCTCCGCCGCGTGCCCGAACGCTCGACACGCGTCTGACGAATCGTGCTCTACCAACTGTTGAAGGGCACGGCCGCTATCGCGCTGCGCTGGTATTACGCCGACGTCGCCGTACAGGGGCGTGAGCGCGTGCCCCGCGACGGACCGCTGTTCATTCTGGCGAACCATCCCAATGCGCTGATCGATCCCCTACTCGTCGGCACGGCCGTGCCTCGTCGCGTGCTGCTGACGGCGAAAGCCACCCTGTTCGAACGTCCAGCACTCGCATGGCTGCTGCGAGCCGTTGGTGTCGTTCCGTTGCGCCGCGCGAAGGACGAGGTGCGTGACCGCACGGCACTTCCCGTCACACCAGAGCGAAACGCGCAGGCATTCGCCCTCGTGACGGCCGCCCTCCGGGCGCGCCAAGTGGTGCTCGTTTTCCCCGAAGGGATCAGCCACGACGATCCAACCCTCGCGCCCCTGAAGTCGGGTGCCGCCCGCATGGCGCTACAGGCGCATCGTGAGGGGGTTGTAGGGATCCGGCTTCTGCCGATGGGGCTCGTCTTCGAGGAAAAGGAACGACCCGGCAGTCGCGTGCTCGTTCGCATCGGCGATGCGCTCGACCTGGATACCTGGCTCGCTCACCACCACCCTCCCGAGGCAGAGGAGCTGACCGAAGCGCTCGAGGCGCGCTTGCGCGCGGTGACGCTCAACTTCGCGTCGGCTGAGCGAGCGGCACGAGCCGTCCATCTCGCGCGTTTGCTCGTCGCACTTGCGGGGGAGCCGGCGCCGGTCGACGAGCCGGAGTCACTCGACGCGGAGGCAGCGACCGCACTTCGCATCGATGCGGCGGTCGCCGCGCTCACCGATGCCCCGCCACCCCTCATCGAGGCAGCCGACGCCCTCGTATCGAGGCTGGGCGCGGTCGATCACGAGCTGCGGCGCCGAGGCATCCGCCTCGCGGACGTGCGCGTCTCGACCCGCATGCCTGACGCGGTAACGTTCGTCGTGCGCGAAGGGCCGCTCGTCCTCCTCGCCGGGATCGCGCTCGTGCTGGGTTGGGCAACGCACTGGATCCCGCTCCGTGCGGCACGCGCGCTGGCGCGGCGCTCCTTGACGCACGATTCGTCGCGCGACCAGCCCGCGATGCGCACAATCCTGTTCGGACTGCTGGCCGTCGTACTCTGGTACATCGCCCAGTTCGTCGTGCTGACCCGCGTCGCCGGTCCACTCGTTGCGATCGGCTGGCTCGCCGTGACCTTCGCCGCGGCACACGCGCTTCAATTGCGCGGCGGACGGCTCCAGCGTGCGCTGCACCGCGCACGGTCGTTCCTGGCGCTTCGCGCCGATTCAAGCCTCCAACCTCGGCTCGTGGCTACCGTCGACGCGCTGCTCGAAGACGCGCTGGCGCTGGAACGAGCGCTCATCGGACAGGGATTACCCGCCAGGGATTACTCGCCAGCGAGCGACGGGACTAGTCGATGAGGGTCGGTGGCGGGAGGTACGGGCCGCCCAGGTCCCAATGCCAGGCGTCGCGCCGTACTCCGGTGCGCGGATCCTTGAGTGGCTTGAACTGGAGTCGCGAGGCCGCGATGCCGATCGTTGCGCCATAGCGTAACAGACGTTCGCGGTCCGTCGACACCAGGTGCGCCATCGGCCGCCCCTTCCACACGTGCCGATGCAGCCAGAGGCCGCCGTCCATGGCGTGGATCATTCCTTCGCGCCGAGATCGAAACTCTCGATACGGCGGCAGCGTGTCGTCGACGATCGGCGGCGCTCCTGTAACCTCAGGTCATCGCTGTCGCGCCGTGCATCGATCGTGCTTCAGCGAGGTGCGGTCACTGACACGCAGGGACACCTTCGACCGTCGCCGGATTCGGAGTCGGTGACACGGCCCCGTAGAAGACCACGCACTGCAGTGGGTAGGACAGCGGGTGCGTCGCCGTGGCGACCCACTCACCGATGCCGGGCGTCGAGAGGGTCAGGATGACTCCCGGTGACGGCCGGTAGTTGAGCAGCGCAGTGTCGCTGGCGTAGGACGCCTTCTCGAAGAAGTACGCCTCCTGCGCCACGGCGAGATTTCGCAGGTCGCTACGAAGCGCGGCAGCGTTCGCGCGGCCTTTGGTGTTCTGGAACTTCGGGATCGCGATCGCGGCCAGAATGCCGATGATCACGACGACGATCAGAAGTTCGATGAGGGTGAAGCCGGTCCGAGTACGCGGCATCGGAGGGTCCTGAACGAACAGGGGAAGGCGGCAGGGGTGCCGCAGGCACGGCGCGACGGAGGGAGGGAACAGCGAGGAGGGCTTCGCGCACTCCAATGCAAGGCAAGGGCGGTGCCCAACTGGCACAGCAGCAGCAACTGCTTGTCCTGCTTTGCTTTAACCCTCGTGTCGCTTCGGTGCAATCGTGGTATCGGCCGGTTCGATTTGCCAGAACCACCGCACTCTGCAACGCACCAATTGCCCAGCCGGGCCTGTCAATCTCCCTCAGCCCGTCTTGGTCTCGAGCCAGTTCCTGCCAGTGCCGACGTCCACGACGAGGGGCACCGACAGGGTCGCGGCGCCTTCCATCTCGGCCCGCACTACGGCACTCACGGCATCTATCTCGGGCCCTGGTACTTCGAATACGAGCTCGTCGTGCACCTGCAACAGCATTCGGGCGCTGAATCGCTCGGCCTGAAGCCGTTCGTGGATGCGGATCATCGCGATCTTGATCAGATCCGCCGCCGAACCCTGGATCGGGGAGTTCGCCGCCGTTCGCTCGCCAAATGCCCGGATGTTGAAGTTGCGATCACGCAGCTCGGGGACATAGCGTCGCCGCTTGAAGATGGTCTCGACGTACCCGTGCTCACGGGCGTAGTCGACCATGGAGTCCAGATAGGCGCGCACGCGCTGGAAGCGCTCGAAGTAGCGCTCGATGAACTCTTTCGCCTCCGCGTGCGAGATTTTCAACTGCCGTGAGAGCGCGTGCGGTCCCTGTCCGTAGATCGTGGCGAAGTTGATCGTCTTGGCGCGGCCACGCATCTCCGAGGTCACTTGCTCGGGCGGCACGTCGAAGATGAGCGCTGCGGTCTGGCGATGAATGTCGCCACCGGAGTTGAACGCGTGCACGAACGCGGGATCCCCGGACAGATGCGCGAGCAGCCGGAGCTCGATCTGCGAATAGTCGGCCGCGAGGAAGAGCCAGCCCTTTCGCGGAATGAACCCGCGCCGGATGTCACGTCCGAGCTGTCGCCGGATCGGAATGTTCTGCAGGTTCGGCTCGGTGGACGACAGTCGTCCGGTCGCCGCGACGGTTTGGTTGAACGACGTGTGCACCCGTCCCGTGTGAGGATTCACGGCTTGCGGGAGCGCGTCGATGTACGTGCTCTCGAGCTTCGAGAGCTCACGATACTCCATGAGGAGCACCGGCAGCTCGTGTCCCGCTTCCGCGAGCTCCTGCAGCACGCTTGCATCCGTCGACGGACCCGTCGCTGTCTTCTTGAGGATCGGGAGCTTGAGACGCTCGAACAGTACTTCGCGAAGTTTCGGGTTGGAGTTGATGTTGAACTCGCCGCCCGCCGACACGTAGATCTCCTGCTCGACGCGCCGACGCTCGCGTTCGAACCGCTCCTTGAGCGACGCGAACCAGCGGACGTCGATCTCCACCCCCGCCCATTCGAGATCGGCAAGGACGCCGACGAGCGGCACCTCGACGTCGCGATAGAGCTCGTAGATCTGCTGCGTTTCGAGTTGTGGGCGAAAGCGCTGCTCGAGCTGCCACGTCACGTCCGTGTCCTCGCACGAGTAGTCGCGTGCACACGAGATCGGCACCACGTCGTACGGGAGCTCCTGCTTCCCCTTACCACAGAGATCCCCGTAGCTCGTCATCGTGTGGTCGAGGAACTCGAGGGCGAGGAGGTCCAACCCGTGCGAGCGCCGACCCGGGTCGAGCACGTAGCTCGCGAGCATCGTGTCGGAGACGAGTCCGCTCAACGTCACGCCAGCGCGCCGGAGTACCAGCAGGTCGTACTTCGCATTCTGCGCCACCTTCGGAACGTCGGGATCCTCGATCAACGCTCGGAGTGGCACCATGGACGGATCGTCCAGCGGCGGCAGGTTCTTCACGGGCGGCACGCCCGCCGCCAGCGCCCGAGCCGCGATGCTCGACGGTTCAGCGGTCTTCGCTGCCTTCGGTCGTTTAGCGCGCGGCTGCTTGGGCTTGGCCTCGTTCGCCTCGTCCGCGTCGCTCCCGGACTCGACGTCGCTGTCGGCTGTGTCGCCGAGAAGCAGATCCCCCTGCGCGGGCTGGAAGGGGCGGTGCCGGAGCGGCAGGTAGAATGCCTCGCCCGGACCGACCGCGATGGAGATCGCCACGAGGATGGATCGGAGCGGGTCGACCTTCTGCGGACTGTCAGGTTCGATCACCGTCTCGGTGTCGATGGC
>JBJMNN010000240.1:0-5269 GCA_045804245.1 Gemmatimonadaceae bacterium
CGCCGGCGACCTTTCCAGGATGCATCGCGTGCTCGTCGCGGCTCTCGCCGCGTGTGGTTCGGTGGTGGCGCTCGCGCAGCCGGCGAACGCCCAGCAGTGGAACGACGCCCGCTCGCGTGCCCTCGTCGAGCAGGCCACCGCGCGCCGCGCCCAGCAGCTCGCCGATACGGGCCTCCGGGACTACAAGGCCGTCGCGCACGGCTACGTCACCTTCCTCGCCCAGGTCGGCGAGGGGCTCGCCGAGCCACCCAAGGTCGTGAAGGCCGACGAGCTCGTGAACGAAGTCTATTGGCGCGCGCCCAACCTCAGCAAGCAGCGCATCCTCGGCCGACGCGACACCCTCCTGCTGCCGACGGACATCGCGTACCATCGCGATCACCTCGGCATCGTCCAGAACAACTTTCCCGCCATCATCCGCCTTGGTGAGGGGGACGAGGTGCGCGACGTCCCGCATCCGCTCTCCGCGGCGGGCCTCGCGACCTACGATTTCGCGATCACCGACTCGCTGTCGTTCAACCTACCCGGACGCGTCATCACCACATACGAGGTGAAGGTACGCCCCAAGAACGACCGCCAGCCCCGCATCATCGGCGCGATCTACATCGATCGCGACGACGCGCAGGTCGTCCGCATGGCGTTCAACTTCACTCGTGCGGCGTTCATCGACGCCGCGCTCGAAGATCTGTTCGTCATCATCGAGAGCAGTCTCGTCAACGGCCGCTTCTGGCTCCCGCGCCAGCAGCAGATCGAGATCCGCCGTGGCGGGACCTGGCTCGATTACCCGATCCGCGGGATCATCCGCGGCCGCTGGGTGATCGGCGACTACGCGGTGAACACGGGCCTCTCCCCGGCGTTCTTCAGTGGTCCGGAGATCGTGCTCGCTCCGAGGTCGGAGCGCGATACGCTGCGCTTCGGCGGGCGCATCCTCGACTCGCTACCGCCGGACGTGCGCGTCGTCACCGACGCCGAAGTGCGTCGCGTGCAGGAGGAAGCGCGCGCGCTGGTGCGCGCGCAGGCGCTGCGTCGCCCACAGTCCGTCACGCTGTCGGCGCTCGGTGCGTCCGACTTCGCGCGCTTCGACCGCGCCGAGGGGTTCGCCGTCGGCGGCGGAATCGCGTCGCGCTTCGGGCGAGGCTTCGGCCTCGAGCTGCGCGGCCGCTATGGCATCGACGATCGCCAGGGGAAGGGGAGTGGTGCGTTGTCGTGGCGCTCGCCGCGCTGGGGCGTGCGCGCGTTCGCCGAGCGCGACTTCCGCGACGCTGGCGACGTGCAGGAGCGGTCGCGCCTCATCAACTCCATCGCTGCGCAGGAGTTCGGTTCCGACGCGACCGATCCATTCGGCGTGCAGGCCGTCGGCGTCGGACTCGAGGCCATCGGTGTGAAGGGCTTCCGGCTGCAGCTCGACGGTTCGCTCGAGCGCCAGCGGCCGCTCACCTTGCGCGCCACACCGGCGACCGGTCGTTTCACGCCCATCCTGCCCGCCACGCCGCTGCGCGGCCTTCGCGCATCGCTCACCGCCGAGCGTCCCACCGCGCTGAGCGTCCTCGGTACCGAGCTTCGCGTCCGCGGCGAGCTGCGTGCGACGCGCATCTCCACCGATGACGCAGCATTCCAGGTGCCGACGACCACCGTCGGGCGCGCCTTCGCTTCGCTGTCGATCGAACGTCCGTTCGAATCGGGACGACTGGTCCTCCTCACCGCTGGCGGTGCGGTCGGTGCGAGCGGGCCGATCCCGGCGCAGGAGTGGCTCTACTTCGGGGGTCCCGTGAGCGCGCCGGGCTACGAGCTCCACGAGCTCGCGTCGGTCGCCGGTGTGTCGCAGCGCGTCGAATGGCGGACGCCGATCCCTGCGCCGTCGTTCTCGCTCGGCCGCTTCGGGCGCGTTCCCGGTCGGGCGACGCTCGTGCCGTTCGTGCAGGCCACCTTCGCGCGGCGCGCTGCGACGACCGACGTACTGCATCCGACCGGCGTCTATCCGAGCGCCGGCATCGCGGTGCAGCCGTTCTTCGACCTCGTGCGTCTCGAGCTGGCGCGCGGGCTGCGGCATGGGATGTGGACGTTCAACGTCGACCTGTCCCGCGACTTCTGGGGCGTGCTGTAGAGGGTCGTCTCCGCAGGCGTGACGCCGCCGCGACTGGCGACGTCCCACCGGCATGACTCGTCGAGAGCCCGCCATCCTGCTCGTCGCTGCTATCGTGCTGCTTGCGCTGTCGCGCGTCGGCGCGCTGGAGCCTGGCACCTGGCTGCTGGAAGTCGCGCCGATCTTCATCATCGCGCCGATCCTCATTCTCACCGCGCGGCGCTTTCCGCTCACGCCGCTCGTGTACCGGCTGCTGTTCGTCCACGCGATCATCCTGATGGTCGGCGGGCACTACACCTACGCCAAGGTACCGCTCGGCTTCTGGGCGCAGGATGCGTTCGGACTCGCCCGAAATCACTACGACCGCCTCGGGCACCTCGCGCAGGGTTTTGTCCCGGCGATGCTCGCCCGCGAAGTCCTACTTCGCCGCTCACCACTGCAGCGAGGAAAGTGGCTCGCCTTCCTCGTCGTCTGCATCTGTCTCGCCGTGAGCGCCACCTATGAGCTGATCGAATGGCTCGCCGCGGTACTCGGCGGCTCGGCAGCCGACGCCTTCCTCGGCACCCAGGGCGACGTCTGGGACACGCAGTGGGACATGCTCATGGCCCTCGTCGGCGCAACGTCGGCACTGTTGCTGCTCTCGCGCGTGCACGATCGGCAGATCGAGACGCTCGACGCGGAGCGTTGAGCGAGTCGTGTCGCGCGCCGCTGTGCAGGAGCAGCTCCGCGCCTCCGCGTGAAAGCAGTTCGACAGGAAGCCAAGAAGCGCGAATGGCGCGGTTCGCGTGACAATGATGACGCCGACGGTCCGGGCGCTCGTATTCTGCTCGCGTGACCAGCGTCTCCCCTGCATCCACCCAGTACGCCGACTTCTCGCGCGTCGACCCGGCAGCGGTCGCGCTTCTCGCCGAACGATGGGCTCGGCGCTACGGCGTCCTGCCGCTGCGTGAGGAGGACGGGACGCTTCTCGTCGCGACCAGCGACGTCCTCGATCTCGATGCCGAACGTGCCGTAGGGTTCGCGACCGGGCGCCGGGTGCGCTGGGTCGAGGCGCCGCAGGAGGAGATCCAGGCGCAGCTCGCGCGCTGGTACGCCGACAGCCTCCGCCCGGAGCTCTCCGCACCGCCCGTACAGGTGCAGCACATCGGTTTCGCCGCCAACAACTCGCTCGGCACGCCGAGCGACGATGCCGCGTCGGCGATCCCGCTCGTCGATCAGCTCCTCGCCGAGGGCATTCAGGCCGGGGCGAGCGACATCCACATCGAACCCGAGGAGGAGGGGATCGCCGTCCGCCACCGGATCGACGGCGTGCTCCGTCAGGCGCGGCTGCTCGCCCGCACCCTCGGGCCATCGCTCGCGTCGCGCGTGAAGATCCTCTCCGGGCTCGACATCGCCGATCGCATGCGCCCGCAGGACGGCCGTGCGCGCGTGGCGGTGCGCGGCGCCGTCGTCGATCTGCGGGTGTCGACGCTCCCGGCCTCGCACGGCGAGAAGATCGTCATTCGCGTGCTCGATGGCAGTGCCGGCCTCCGCACCCTCGACTCGGTCGGCTTCGGCGACGAGGATCTCGCGCGCATCCGCTCGCTCCTCGAGCAGCGCGAGGGGCTCGTGCTCGTCACGGGCCCCACGGGAAGCGGCAAGACCACGACACTCTATGCCGCGCTGCGCGAAGTGCAGGCACGCGGCGTGAACATCGTCACGGTCGAGGATCCGATCGAGTATCGGCTGCCCGGTATCGTGCAGGTCCAGGTGCACGAACGCGCCGGTCTCACCTTCGGTGCCGCGCTCCGCTCCATCATGCGGCAGGATCCCGACGTCATCCTCGTCGGCGAGATCCGTGACCGTGAGACGGCGGAGATCGCGATCCAGGCCTCGCTCACGGGCCATCTCGTCTTCTCCACGCTTCACACCAACGACGCGGCCAGCGCGATCGCGCGGCTCATCGACATCGGCGCCGCGAGCTACCAGATCGCCACGGCGGTGAAGGGAGTGATCGCGCAGCGCCTCGTCCGACGCCTGTGCGTTGGGTGCGCCGGAGCAGGGTGTCGAGAGTGTGGCGAGACCGGCTATCGTGGCCGGCGCGCGATCGCCGAAATTCTCATCGCCTCGCCCGAGTTCGAGCGCCGCGTCTCCTCCAATGCGACACCGGAGAGCATCGCCGACGCCGCACGTGCGAATGGCTGCGTCCCGCTCTGGGACGCCGGTCTCGCACTCGTTCGACGCGGCGAGACCTCGATCGACGAGTTGCGCCGTGTCGCCGCCGAGCCTGCACGGCGCGTCACCGAGCCCGCCGTGGTCGATCCAGCCACCGAGTCCGCGCCGACGCGCATCGGCTGGTGGAGCGCTCGAGCCGGCGCAGTGAGCAACGCCGTACGGGGCCAGTTGAACGCGGCGGCCGCCACCCTGGGTGACGCCGTACGAATCGTGGCGCTCGGTGATGATAAGACGATCGAGCCGCTCGACGCGGTGATCGTCGTCGGCGTGCCCTCGTCGACGCCTGGCCCACGAATCGAAGCGCTCTGGCGGACGGAGCAGCCACACGCGCCTCTCGTCCTGGCACTGGCGCCGGACGGCTCCACTGGCGAGCATCTGCGCCTGCTCGGGCACGACGCCGATGTCGTGCTCTCGGCGGCTACGCACGGCCGAGTGGTTCTGGCCACCGTGCTCGCGCTGCTTCGGTGGCGTGCGCGGTGACGGTGCACTCGATCCCGCGCTGGGCGGGGGCGGCGGGCCGTGTGCGCCGCATTCGGCGACCAGGAGGCGTTCAACGCATGACCACCGTCAACGTCGGCACCGTCGACGTGTACCTGATCGCGCCCGACCCGACGGGGTGGGGCGTGCTCACGCTGCAGCGCGCGCAGGGTACGCGCTGTCCCACCGCGTGGGAGACCGTCCACGGGCGCATCGAGCGCGGCGAATCACCCGAGCAGGCCGCCGTGCGAGAAGTGCGGGAGGAGACAAGCCTCGAGGTGCTGCGGCTGTACAACGTGATCGTGCAGCCCTTCTACCTGCACACGCTCGCGACCGTGGAGCTGGCGGTGGTGTTCGCTGCGTTCGTGAATCGCACGGACCGCATCACACTCGGCGAGGAGCACATGCACTTCGAGTGGCTCTCCCCCGACGCGGCCCTCGAGCGCTTCGTCTGGCCGCGCGAACGCCAAGCGCTGCGCGACGTGCTGCAATTGCTCC
>JBJMNN010000241.1:0-27898 GCA_045804245.1 Gemmatimonadaceae bacterium
CTGTTCGTCGTGTGGACGCAGGGCCGCGATCAGAGCGATCGGGACGTCGGCAGCTTCGACGCGTCGCGTGACTACCGGAATCTGTTCGCGGCGCGGCCGGAGAATGTGGTTTTGATCAAGGCGGCGTATTGGATAGGGCGGTAGTACGCGATGCGCGATGCGCGAACGGCAACGGCCTCGGGACGCAGGAGCGTCCCGAGGCCGGCCGTAAACCGTTAACCGACAAACCGACGAACGGCGGCGCTGCGCGCCGCCCTCTACGGCGGCGCTGCGCGCCGCCCTCTACTGCGGCGCCGCCAGCGTCGACTGCGTCAGGGCGCGGTACGTGTTCAGTCGCCCATTGCCGAACTTCGTATCGTATCCGGCCGCCCCGAGGTCATCCGCGGTGCTCAGAATACGAGTGCGAAGCGCCGATCCCTTGAGACCTGTCTTCGACGCGACGGCTGCGGCAGTTCCGGTTACCTGTGGCGCCGCCATCGACGTGCCCATCATGTACGCGTAGGTGCCGCCATTCTGTGGACCGCCATAGGTCCTGCCACCCGCGTAGCCGCTCACCACCGAGCTGAAGATGCAACCGTCCTCGGTGGTGTTGGAGTAGCAGTAGCCGCCCGGCGCCGAGATATCGAGCCCCGAGCCCTTCTGCGAATACGCCGCGAGCTCGTCCTTCCAGTTCGTCGCGGCGACCGAGATCGCGTTGGGGTCGCACGCGGGGCAGGCCACTTTCCCGGAGCCGGAGTTGCCCGCAGACGCGATTACCAGGACGTCGTTCTGCGCAGCGCGGAGGATCGCGTTCTTCTCGCCAGTGGACTCCGAGTTGCCCCCGAGGCTCATGTTCACTGCCACGAGCGGGTTGCCCAGGAGCTTGTAGTCCACGGCGGCGTTGATCGCGTTGATGATCGCCGAGGTCGGGCAGCCGTTGGCACCGCAAACGCGCTGGACGTACACCTTCACGTGTGGCGCTGCACCGGTGACGCCGGCCACGCCGACAGTGCTTCCCGCCATCGTGCCGGTGGTGTGCGTGCCGTGACCCTCATCCGGGGTGTCGCTCGGGTCGTTGTCGTTCGAGTACCAATCCTTCCCGGCGATCAGCCGTCCGCTGAACTCGGGATGGCTGAAGTCCACACCCGTGTCGATCGAGCCGACCAGGACGTCGGTGCCGCCTGACGCGATGCCTTCGATCGCATCCTCGTCGGCGTCAGAGACCGAGGCGTAGCTCGCGGGGATCGGACCGGTGCGACCGTTCGGGTCGTTGTAGAACGACATGTTCAACCCGCCCGGATTGTAGAACGCCCACAGCCGCGAGTCGATCGCGTCGACGCGGCGGATGTAGTTCGGCTCCGCGTACTCCACGTCCGCATCGGCCGCCAGGCGAGCGGCCATCGCGCGCTCGTTGCCTTTGCCGGTGACGAGTATCTCGTACGCCTTGCCGTAGCCGGTGCGGCCCTTGGCCAGGCCGTGGCGCGAGCTGACTGCGTCGATCGACGCGTTGTCCTTGAGCTTGACGATCACCTCGCCCGCGACGACGTCATCCTCCGCGGGCGCCTTGGAGAGGGCCGGCGGGATTGGGGCCGGGCCGGTGGCGTCCGGTTGGACGGGAACATCGGAGCAGGCGGCGACGACGAGCGCGGACGCTGCCGCGAGAGCAGTCGCGAGTCGCCCGGTGAGGGAAGTGCGGGACATCGACGAGATCCTCCTGAGGAACGGAAACACGCCCACTCGGACGAGGGGACGGAAAACGCTCGGGGCTCGCACTCGACCACGTCTCGCCGGACGGCGCGGACGGAGTGCGGCAACCTATTGTAGAGCTGGCTTGAGGATGGCGCTGTGTGCGCGCTCACGGAAGCGTCGTCGCTGATCCGGGCGCGCTGGCGTGGGAGACCGTCGTCGATCATCACACGGACCCACCATACAGATGTTTATGCGCGTTGGCAAGAGCGCTCCGGCGGACCTCGGAGAAGACCTACAAGTGCGGCAGCTCGCCGCGCTCGTCCTGCGTCCCGTCGCGCCGGTGCCAGGCCAATTCCTCGGCCGTCACGGGGCGGAAGATGAGATCCGCCGCCAGCCAGACCGCCTTCGAGAAAGGGTAGCAGAGCACCGCACCGGCGAGCATCAGGGCGAGCCCGCCCCACTGCAGCAGCGCCCACGGCGTGTCGGGATACGTCGCGACGAAGATCGCGGCGAGGACTGCGGCGAACAGCAGCTCCACGGCGACGAGGTTCAGAAGGTACGCGCCGATGAAGTAGTCGCTCTCGCCGCGATGCAGCCGAAGCCCGCACCGCGGACAGCGCTCGCGGAGCGCGACGTAGCCAGCGAAGATCCCGCCCGAGCCGCAATTGGGACAGCGGCGCAACAGGGCGCGGAGCAGCATCTTCGTGGCGGATGGACGGGTGAGAGCGGGAGAGTTCGTCGCCGGGGTCACGTGGTCGGTGGTCGGTTGTCGGTTGTCGGTTGTCGGTTGTCGGTAGTCGGTAGTCGGTACACGTTAGCAGGCAGGAACGACGTAACACGGACGGTGTGCCGGTCGTAAACCGAAAACCCATCACCTATCACCTATCACCCATCACCCATCACCCATCACCCCTCACCCCTCACCCAGAACCTAGAACCGCTAACCCAGAACCCAGAACCGCCTGCCCCTTGACAATCCGTCCCTATAGTTGAAATATCAGCATAGTTGATTTTTCAGCACCACCTCTGCCGATGGTCTCCTCGATGAAGAAGCAGCCCGAGACGCCAGCCCTGTCCCGCCGCGAGAGGCAGGTCATGGACATCCTCCACAAGCACGGCGAGGCCACGGTGGCCGAGATCATGGGAGACCTCCCCGATCCTCCCACGTACTCCGCCGTGCGCTCCGTCCTGCGCATCCTCGGCGAGAAGCAGCTCATCCGCTTCAAGGAAGACGGGCCGCGCTACGTGTACTATCCGGCGCAGTCCACCGAGGTCGCGCGCGAGGACGTGCTCGCGCACGTCGTCCAGACGTACTTCGCCGGCTCACCGGAGCAGGCGGTCACGGCGCTGCTCCGCATGTCCGACGTCGACGTCGAGGACGGCGAGATCGAGCGGCTTCGCAGCGCCATCCGTCAGGCGCGTCAGAACGGGAGATGATCCTCCAATGAACCTCGCCTCCCTAATCGTCTCCGGCGGCCAGAGCCTGAACGTCCCGCTCGTGCTGCTGCTGATCAAGGCGACGACGATCCTCCTCGCCGCGCTTGGAATCACGCTCGCCATGCAGCGCGCCTCGGCCGGTGCACGCCACCTCGTGTGGCTCGTGACGCTCGGCGCGCTGCTGCTCATCCCCGCGCTCACGGCGTGGGGTCCGCTGCGCCTCGAGATTCTGCCTGCCACTGAGCAGGCCTCCGTGCCCGCGGTACCCGCCGTTCCTGCGACTCCCGCCGTGACGACCACGCCGCAGGCGGTCATCACGAATGGATCGATGAGCATCGTCGCGACCGGCGCGCAGGACGCCGCGCCCACGACCTCGGCCGTCTCGCCGAATGCGTCGAGCTCCTCGTCCGCTGGCGTCGTCGCCTCGATCCGTGACGCGAGCCTCTGGGTCGTCGCGCTCACGCTGTGGGGCGTCGTCGCGCTGGCGATCGTCGTCTCGCTCACCTGGTCGGCGCTCGTCGTGCGCCGGCTGGTGCGCCGCAGCGAGCCCCTCGACGACCAGTCGTGGCTCACGCCGCTCTATGAAGTGTCCGACCGGCTCGGTCTCGACGAGCCGCCGCGCCTGCTCATGAGCCGCGACGCGAAGATGCCCTTCGCCTGCGGTCTGGCGACACCGACGATCGTGCTCCCGGCCGAGTGCGAGAGCTGGAGCCACCAGCGCCGGCTCGCCGTGCTGCTGCACGAGCTGGCGCACGTGCGCCGTCGCGATCTGCTGGGCCACACGCTCGGCCGGCTGGTGTGCGCGATCTACTGGTTCCACCCGCTCGCATGGACGGCCGCGCGGCAGCTGCGCGCCGAGAGCGAGCGCGCGTGCGACGACCTCGCGCTGGCGTGCGGCACGCGGGCGACCGACTACGCCGAGCATCTGCTCGACATCGTGACCTCGGTGCGCCGCGAGGCGACGCCGATGGTGGCGCTGGCGATGGCGCGCCGGAAGGAGTTCGAGGGGCGCATGCTCGCCATCCTCGATCCGGAGCTGCGGCACTCGACGCCGAGCCGGACGCAGAGTGCGACGCTGATCGGTACGCTCGCACTGCTGTCGATCGTGGTCGGTGCCGTGGTGCCGGCACCGGCGAGCGCGCGGCCGATGGCGGCGCAGAACGTCGGGGGGCACGAAGCGCGAGCCGAGCACGAGGACGTCGCGCTGCGCGCGCCCGAGCTCGTGACCGACTCCAACGTCGCCAACGACCGCGCGAAGGAGAAGCCACTCGCGCGTCTGCAGGAGCGCACGCGTACGTCGACGGAGACGCACGCGACGCAGTCGACGTCGCAGCGGTCGAACGAGTCGACGCAATCGCAGCAGCGATCGAGCGCGTCACCCGCCGAGCAGCGGGCGGAGAGCGCGCTCACGAGGGTCGTCACGTCGGCGGTCGGTGTGGTGATGGAGCACGTCGTGCCGAAGGCGATCGAAACCGGTGCGAACGCGGCCAGCGTGAAGCTGCAGGAGCTGATCAAGAAGGCTCCGCAGGGCAAGCAGGCGGCCGACGAGCGTCCGGCGCTGCTCGCGCGCGTGCTGCGCTCCGACACCAGCGCGTCGCTGCGGCGCGTGGCGGCGTGGGGGCTGAGCGAGTACGGCGACGACCAGGTGGCGGTCGACGCGCTCGCCAACGCCGTGCGTCGCGACGCGAGCGAGTCGGTGCGCGAGATGGCGGCGTGGTCGCTGTCCGAGAGCGACCGCTCGACCGGTGCGGTCGACGCGCTGGCCGCCGCGCTCCACGACGCGAGCGTCTCGGTGCGCAGGACCGCGGCATGGTCGCTCGGCAACATCGGCGATCGACGCGCCGTGGAGCCGCTCGTCTCCGCGCTGGCGGACGCGAACGCCGACGTGCGCGCGCGCGCCGTGTGGGCGCTCGGCAACGTCGGGCCGCGAGAGGCGCCGCGTCAGCTCGTCGCGATGCTGCGCGACACGGACGCACACGTCCGCGAGCTCACCGCGTGGGCGCTGTACGAGATCGAGGATCCGTCGTCCGCGCCGGCGCTGCAGGCCGCGCTGCGCACGGAGCAGGACAAGGAGATCCAGCTCGGTTACATCCGCGCGCTCGCGGCGATGGGCGACAAGTCCGTCGACGCGATCCGGCCGCTGCTCGAGTCGAGCGACCCGCAGGTGAAGGCGATGGCGGTGCGCGCGCTCGCGGGCGGTCACGCGACCGGCCCGTGGCCGCACCCCTGGCCGCAGCCCCGCCCGCACCCTTGAAGTCTCACCGCTTTCGACGCGCATGAGTCGATGAGGTCCATGCGCGCCGATGGCGCCGATGGCGCCGATGTGGAATGCTGATTTTTCACCCTTAAAAGCCCGAGGGCCTATCCCATGGGCGCGAAGAACGGAGCGAACATGTTGCGTGTACTCGGAGTGTTGACGACGGCGGCGTTGATGGCGAACGCGGGGCACGCGCCCGCGTCACCGGTCTCGCGCGCCGCGTCGACGGCGCCGGCGCAGAGAGCCTCGGTGGCGATCGACGTGACGGCGCTGCTCGCCGCGGCGCGCGGCGCGCCGCCGCTCATCTGTGGCCTCGCCGCGCAGTCGCTCGGCAACGGCAACTGGGGCTGGCTGTCCGGCGTGCCGGTCTCGCCACTGGGCGCGGCGGCGCAACCCGTGGACAACGACCGCCGGAGCATCCAGGACCTGCCCGACGCCGACGTCACGCGCCTGCTCGACGCGCTCTCGTCGGACGACGCGTGCGTGCGCGAGATGAGCGTGCGGCTGGTCGGTCATCAGACCGAGTCGCGCGTCGCCGCGCCGCTCATCTCGAAGCTCGCCGCGAGCGACGCATCGCTGCGCGCCGTGGCCGCGATCGGACTCGGCCTCGTCGAGCCGCAGCGCGCCGTCGATCCGCTGATCGGCGCCCTGCGTGACGCCACGATCGACGTACGCGCGAACGCGGCCTGGGCACTCGGCCGGATCGAGAACGGCCGCGCCCTCGCGCCGCTCACGGGCATGTTCCGCGACAATTCGCCGCTCGTGCGCGAGGCCGCGGTGGCCGCGGTCGGACGGCTCGAGTCGACGAGCGCGATCGCCGCGCTGCTGCGCGTGCTGCAGGAAGATCAGGTGGCATCGGTGCGCCGCGTGGCGGCGTGGGCGCTGGGACATCTCGACTCGCGGGAGTCGGCGCAGGCGCTCGCCTCGGTGCTCGCGAAGGACGGCGATCCGCGCGTGCGCGAGATGACGGCGTGGGCGCTCGGCGAGATCGAGCAGAAGCAGGGGACGGTGGCGCTGCAGCGTGCGCTGCGCGAGGACGCGGACGACGGCGTGCGCGAGACGGCGGCATGGGCGCTCGGGCAGATCGAGGACCGGACCGCGCTCGACGCGCTCGCCGCGGCGCTGGGTGATCGCAGCAGCCGCGTGCGCGGGACGGCCGCGTGGGCGATCGGCCAGATGGCGGACGACGACATGCGCGGCAAGGCGCCGGCCGCGTTGACGCGCCTGCTCAGGGACGACAGCGAGGACGTGCGCCGGAAAGCCGCGTGGGCGCTCGGGAACGTCGCCGACGCGTCGGCGGTGCCGGCAATTCGCGACGCGCTGCGCGCCGAGCAGAGCTCCGAGGTGAGAAAGGCGCTGATACGTGCGCTCACGAAGTCCGGCGGACGGTCGGAAGCCGTGTTCACCGAGTTGCTCTCGTCGAGCGATCCCAAGGTGCGCGAGGCGGCGGTGCGCGGGCTGGCTGGGCAGAACGCGTTCAACCCGTGGCCATGGCCGTGGCCGCGTCCCCGGCCGTTCCCGTGAGCGCGCCGATGTTCGCGCAGGCGATCGTGCTGGCGTGCGGACTCGCGATGCGCGGGCCCGCCACGCCGGCCGGTGAGCCGAGCGTACGGCTGCGTGCCGACCGTGCCGAATCGTGCGCGGCGGACTCGATCCGTGCGGCGACGGTGCGGCAAGCGCGGAACGCAACGCGCGACGGCGCCTGGAATGACGCGGCCGAGCTGTGGCGCGACGCGCTGCTGCTCGACGATCGGACCGGCGCGGACTGGCTCGCGCTGGGCGAGGTGCTCGTGCGTGCCGAGCGACACCGCGAGGCCGCGGCGGCCTACCAGCGGGCGATCCAGGTCGACGGACGGTTGACGGCGCGCGGCACGCGCGGCGTGGCTCGCGCGTACGCGCGGATGGGCGACGACCGGCAGGCGGTGCGGTGGCTGGAGCAGGCCCTGCGTCTCGGCGCGCGACCGGCCGAGCTGTGGAGCGACGAGAGCTTGAGACGCTATCGCGATGCGCCGCGCCTGCAGACTGAGTTGCGGCGGCAGGTCAGTCGCCGCGGGGCCGGCCAGTCGGAGCGCGCTGCCGCGACGACGTAGCGGCATGGACGGAACCGGCCGAGTGGATGATAGGGCGCGGCGCTAGCTTCAGGCACCGCGTCCCCATCGTCCCCTCGTCCGCTCCCGACATGCACCGTCGAATCCGTCTCGCCGCGGTGATCGCCGCCGCAGCGCTCACCGCCATGCCCGCACCGGGCGGCGCTCAATCGGCCGAGTCGTACCGTGCGGCCACCGACCGCCTGATCGATGCCGCGACGCGCGACAGCGCCGCGTGGAACCGCATCGCCGAGCTCACCGACACGTTCGGACATCGGATCAGCGGGTCGGTCGCGCTCGAGCGCGCGATCGACTGGACGCTCGAGCGCATGCGCGCCGACGGGCTGGAGAACGTGCGCGGCGAGCCCGCGAGGGTGCGCCATTGGGTGCGCGGAACCGAGTCGGCGGAGCTGATCACGCCGCGGCGAAAGTCTCTGGCGATGCTCGGACTCGGCGGGAGCGTCGGGACGCCGGCGGGCGGGATCACCGCGCCGGTCGTCGTCGTGACGAGCTTCGACGACCTCGCGGCGCGCGGCAGCGCGGTGAAGGGAAAGGTCGTGCTGTTCGACGTGCCGTTCACCACCTACGAGGCGACGCGGTTCTACCGAAGCGGCGGCGCGAGCGCGGCGGCGAAGCAAGGCGCGGTCGCGATGCTGCTCCGCTCCGTCGCATCGTTCTCGATCAACTCGCCGCACACGGGGAGCCTGCGCTACGACAGCACGGTAGCGACACGGATCCCTGCCGCGGCGATTGCGGTGGAAGACGCGATGCTGCTGCACCGCATGCAGGACCGCGGGCAGCCGGTGACGGTGAAGCTCGTGATGGGCGCACGAGAACTTCCCAGGGCGCCGTCGCGCAACGTCGTGGCCGAGCTGCGAGGACGCGAGAAGCCCGACGAGATCGTGGTGATCGGTGGGCACATCGACTCGTGGGACGTGGGGCAGGGCGCGATGGATGACGCGGGGGGCGTGGTCGCGGCGTGGGAAGCGCTGCGCCTCATGAAGACGCTCGGCCTGCGGCCACGTCGCACCATTCGTGTCGTCGGGTGGACGAACGAGGAGAACGGCGTCGACGGTGGAAGGGCGTACCGCGCGACGCACGCGTCCGAGATCGACAAGCACGTCTTCGCACTCGAGTCGGACAACGGGGTGTTCCGTCCGTTCGGCATCGCGGCGGTGGGGACGGACTCGGCGCTGGCGATGCTGCGGCGCATCGCCCCGCTGCTGTCACGCATCGGCGCCGACTCGGTGACGCGCGGCGAAGGCGAAACGGACATCGGCCCGCTGCTCACGGCGGGCGTGCCGGGCGCCGGACTGTCCGTCGACGGCACGCGCTACTTCTGGTACCACCACACGAACGCGGACACCCCCGACAAGCTCGACCCGCGCGACGTGGCACGGTGCGTGGCGGTCTTCGCGGTGTATGCGTTTGTGATGGCGGAGATGGACCAGGTGTTACCGAGGGTGCAGTAGACGTCCCCGCGCGATGCGCGATGCGCATCGCGCACAGTCAGTGCCCCACCTTCACATCCGGCCCCGCACCCAACGGCGGCTCGGCGGCGGCGCTGGCGCGGATGTCGAACACGCCGTTGGTGAAGTCGAGGTGCATGCGCGTGGCGAGCGCGATGTCCGAGCCGATGACGCCGTCGAAGTCGACGAACGTCCAGCGCTGCGAGGGCATGACCGGGACGTTGCGCAGCGTGATCGCGTAGTTGCCATCGCTGAGCGGCACGTCGCGCGCGACCCACGACGACTTCTTCGACAACGATACGCCCTGCTGGCTCGCGCCCAGCCCGACGAGCGAGTTGCGCCGCGCCGCGACCGGCGTGCGCGGCAGCTTCTTGAGCAGCGTCGTCGTCACGTAGGTGCCCTCGGCGCCGGTGTCGAGACCGAACAGCACGGGACGCCCGTCGCGCGTCACGAGGCGCACGACGGGATACCCGACCCAGAAGAGGTTCCGCGTCGACACGTTCCGGCGGCGCGGACGGCTGAGCGTGATCGTGCCGGCGCGCGCGTCGATCACGACGTCGAGGTGCCGGAGCACGTCGGTGCCGATCATCCCGTCGATCGGGACGGTGCGCTTCACACCGTTGATCGTGCGCTCGTCGAACCGTAGCGCCTCGGGGCTCACGAGCGCGGCGCCGAGCCCGCGCACGACGATGGAGCCCAGCGACATCGAGTCGATGTAGATCGCGCGTGCCTCGATGTGCCCGCCCACCACGCCGAGGGCCAGCGTATCGTTCGCGGCGAGCTTCGCGCCGGCGGCGATCGCCACGTCGGTGGAGAGGAGCGTCATGCTCGCGCCGGTGTCGAGCCAGAAGTCGTGCGGCTTGCCGTTGATGCGGATCGTCACGACGGGGGTGCCGAGAAAGCTGCGCCGCATCGGCAGAATCACTTCGCCACTCGGGATGTCGAATACCGACGGCGGCACGATGCTCAGTGCACGCGCCCAGCGCTCCACTCCCGCAGCGAGGGCGAGCGATGAGCTGGCGCTGTCGTTGGCCTCCGCGACGGTGCGGAGCCGCGCCATCGCGCCCCAGTCCGAGTGATACGACAGCGCCATCGTGAGACCGACGCGCGCGCGGCTGCGCACCAGGGAGTCGTTCGCCGTGCCGTGGAGGACCTCGAACGCCACGGCCGCGGCCTCCGGCTGCCCGTCCATCAACGTGCGCAGTGCGGCGGCAAAGGTGCGCTCCTCCATCGACGTCGCGGCGCGCTCGGCGCTCGGCGTATCGAGGAGGGCCACGTCGCTCCAGAAATCGCCATCCTTCTCGGTCGGTGCCGAGCGCAGCGTCCACCGCGCGCGCTGGAGGCCGATCGACATGTTCCCGTCGACCGTGTCGGTCGGCGCGACGCCGTTGGCGCGCCCCTCCACGATCGCCGCCGCGCTCACCATCGGCAGCGCGCTTCCCAGCGGTCCGGCGGGCCCTTGATGGCACGCGAGAGCGCCGAGAACCGCACAACCGAGTGGGACCAGCGAGGGACGCATCGAACGTCCGGAACCGAAGGGGAACTGCCGAAGAGGGGTGGTGCTGGTGCCGACCGCGCGGACGTGAGGAACGCTTACGGGTTCGTGCGCTCGTCGCGCGCGAGCGCCATGCGAACGACGAACGTGCGACCAGGAGCGGGCTCGAAGAACTTGCCCCCCGTGGCGTTGACGCTCACCGATCCTACGCTGCGCACGTTCGCGAGGTTTTGCAATGCGACGAGCGGCGAGAGTCGTACCCCGCCGACCCGTATCATGTTCGACAGCGCGAGCCCGAAGATCGTCCTGCCCTTCGCCTGCGCGCTGTTGGCGTCGTCCACGTCCACGGCGGTGGCGACGTCGGCCGTGCCCGACAGCGTGACAGACCCTGCGTGCACCGCCGCCGTTGCGCCCAAGGTGTGCTCGGGTACGCCAGGGATCCGGTTCCCCGCGTACGAGGTGGCCCCGACCACGTAGCTCACGTACCGGAAGCGGGAGTAGCTGTACGCAGCCTGTAGCGACAGCCGGCCGATGTCGGTCCCCACGCCGGCTTCGGCCCCCACGCGCCGCGTGCGGCCGGCGTTGCGGAAGTAGCGGCGGCCCGCGCCACCCGGAATGTCGAATGGAACGAGCTCGTCACGCGCGCCGGTCTGGAAGGCGGCGAGCTCCCAGCGGAGCGCGCTGCCGGAGAGCAGCCCCTTGGCGCCGAGCTCGAGCGACAACGCGCGCTGCGGCTGGAGCTCGGGGTTGATCCCCGCCGAGCCGTCGGGCTTGTTCCCGAGCTCGGTCGTCGTCGGCGTCTCGAAGCTGGACGAGACATTGGCGTACAGCGACGCCAGCGGTGTGGTGCGCCAGACGAGCCCGAACGAGGGGCTCACCGCGTGGAGCATGCGCTCCCCCGAGTCGTCCGGGTTTGTAGCGCTGACGAGCCGGTCGCGCACGCGGAAGCGTACGGCGTCGGCGCGCACGCCGGCCGACGCGAGCAGCGAGGGAAGGATCGCCAGCTCGCCGCGCACGAACGGCCCCGCGCTCGACACCAGCTCGCGCTGGTCCTTGCGCAGCCGGCCGCGCTGCACGCTCGGCGTGGGACAGGCGGCCGACGCGGTGGCGACGTCGATGCACGCCTCGTACTCCTGCCGGTCGTCGTTCTGCCACTGGAGATCGCCGCCGGCGGCGAGACGCACGGCGTGCGCGCCGAGCGTGCCCTCGCCGCTGAGGCGCGCCGTCGCGCCGCCACTGGAGCGGCCGACGTTCACCACGGCGAAGGTGAGCGGGTTCTCGAGCGTGCGCACGCTGCCGTACACGGTCGCGTCGAGCGCGACGCGCGCGCCGAACGGCTGCGCGACGCTGAGCGCGAGATCGCCCTGTCGCACGATCTTGCCGGCACGCTTGCGCACGGAGAGCGGATCGGCCATGCGCGGATCGCTCTCCATCTGCGCCTGGGTCAGCGCGCCCGGGCTCTCGGCGAGATCGACGTCCGAGAGCCGCGCGGCGAGGGTGAGGCCCGGCAGGAGAGCGCCGTCCTCGTGCGGACGGATGAGCCGCAGCGCGGCACGCGTGGCGCGCTGATCGGAATAGTCACGGTAGCCGCGGCCGACGACGCGCGTAACGGACGACGTGTAGCCGATCGCGCCGAGCGTGCCACCGGCGCCGACCGCGCTGATCGTCGGCACGCGGTCGCCGCCGACGATGCGCGCGTACGGCGCCACGCCGACGAGCGCGGGCGGCGTGCTGCGCACGTCGATCACGCCGCCCGCGGCGTTGCCGTAGAGCGACGACGCGCTGCCGCGCACCACTTCGACGCGCTCGGCGCCCTCGATGTCGACGACGTCGACCGGCGTCTGTCCGTCGGGGAGCGTGAGTGGCACGCCGTCCTGGAGCACGCGCACGCCCCGCACGCCGAAGGCCGAGCGAGCGCCGAAGCCGCGGATGCTGATGCGCGGATCCTGCGCCGGGTTCTGCCGGTTCGCGAGCGCGACACCCGGGACGGCGAAGAGCAGCTCGTCGGCGCCGAGCCGGCGGAGCGCGGCGAGCGAGTCGGGGCGCGTGAGCGTGACGGCGTACGGCAGCTCGATCGGTGCGCGCGGTCCCTCGCGCGTGGCGGTCACGCGCACGGCCGAGAGCGTGGCGGGCGACGGCGCGACGCGCGACACGTCGCGCGTCGGCTCCTGCGCCGCGAGCGAGGAGACGCGAACGAGCGCGGCGGCGAGCACGAGGAGGCTCGCAGCGCCGCGCGGATGGATGACGGGCATGGCGTGAAAGGTACGCCCGGGCCCGAAGCGCTGCCCGAGTGTCCGGCCGGCTGGATCCATCCGGGAGTGGCCCGCGGAGTCGGAGCATCGCGAGCTTCGCGTCGAATGGTCCCACCGATGCAGTGGACGCGAAGTCGTCGCGAACGGATCAGCCCACCTCCTCATTGACGCATCGATGACCCTGACATTTCGGCGAGTCGCCGACTCGACGGCGACAGCAGTCGGATCACCCTGGGCCTTCGCGCTCGCCGTCCTCGTGATCCTGGTGTGGATGGCGACCGGGCCGCTATTCCATTTCTCGGATACGTGGCAGCTCGTCATCAACACGGGGACGACGGTCGTCACGTTCCTGATGGTGTTTCTCATCCAGAACACCCAGAATCGCGACGCGCGCGTCATGCAGCTCAAGCTCGACGAGCTGATACGCGCCGTGGCGGGGGCTCGAAACGCGCTCGTCGACATGGAACACATGTCGGACGCGGACCTCGAGCGGCTACAGGCGGAGTTCGAGCATCTGCGCGATCACACGGCGCGCCAGCGGTCGGCGCGACGCAGAGAATGACAAGTCGCTTTAGATCCGGCGCAGCGAGAGACCGAGGCTCACCACTCCGAGCGTGAGCGCGGCGAGTGAGATGTAGAGCGGTGCCGACGAGCCGCCGCTCCCCGCGGCGCCCGAACCCGCCGCGGGGCGCTCCGTGAGCGTCGTCACCGAAGCCGGCGTCTTCGAGCCCTCGGGACCAGACCACTGTACGACCTCGCCACCTTCGTACGCCTGCGTCGCGGGGAAGACGATGCGCTCTCCCTCCTTCGGATTCACTCCGATGAACGGGAACTCGACGAACCGCTTCGCCGGGAGCGATCCCGTCCAGACCGCGCCGGTGATCTTGCCGGCGGAATCGGTGAGCACCTCGAGCTGCCAGCCGGCGACTTCCTGAAACGACGAGATGCGGACTTCGGCCGGGAAGTGGATCTCGACGCGGGTAGAAGGGACGTTCCGCTCGTTCGGCACCCGGACGACGTAGCGCTCGAATGCGCCGCGCGCGGCGGAGCGCGGCCAGACGGTGACGTGCGCATTCGCGACCGAAGGGAGGAGCGCGCCGGCGGCGCAGACGAGCCACGCGACGGCGAGCGCGCGGTGAACGGTGCGTGGACGGCGCGGCGGAGCGGTGCGGATCGACATGTCTCGGAGAGAGGAGCGGGGATCAGTGCTGCGGAGGAGGGATGTAGGCGAGCAGCCCGCCGATGAGGATCACGACCGAGAGCACCAGCACTTCGTTGCGCAGCGAGCGCGCGAAGTCGACGACGACGCCCGCCTCGGTGAGCTTCGGCATGACGCGGTAGCGGTGATGCGCGCCGAACAGCACGAGCACGCCGAGCCCGGCGAGCTTGATGAGCGCGACGTAGCCGTAGGTCGAGCGGACGAACTCGGCCCAATCGCCGATGAAGAATTTGGCCTGCACGATCCCGGAGAACGTCACGGCGATCACGGCGAACATCGCGGCCGACGAGACGCGCTGCGCTTCAGCACCGACCGCAGCGAAGTCGGACCGATCGAGCGAGAGCAACCAGAGCAGACCACCGAGCCAGAGGGCGATGGCGACCAGGTGGAGCGCGCGCATCGGGATCGTCCACGCGGGATGGATCGCGGCGGAATGTCCCGTCGCCGAGCTCACCGCCATCGCGGCCAGGGCGAAGAAGAGCGCGAGCCGGTCGCGGCGCGCGAGCACGAGCGCCCAGCACCCGAACACGGCGAGCGCCGTGCGCGCGACCTCGATGCGTCCGACGCGGCTGATGAGCATCGCGCTCAGATGCTCGCCGCTCAGCGAGCGGTCGGGGGAGACGGCGAGCGTCCACACGAAGAGGTGCAGCACGAGGGTCACCGCCGCCCCGATGGCGAGCGACGACGCGAGCCGTTCGGTACGCGGCTGGAGCGCGCGATCGCGGCGGGTGCCGAAGAACCAGAGCAGTCCGGCGAACGCGGTGAGGAATCCGACGCCGAGCCCGCGGAGCGTCGCGGCGAGCAACGGTACGTCGGCGAACGCCGACTTCGTGGGCTCCGCCGCGGCCGCAGGCTCGAGCGGCGCGGAGTCGACAGGTGGCGGCTGCACGACGGGTGGTGGAAGCGCAGCGCCGGACGTCGTATCCGAGCGCGCGCCGACGACGGTGAAGGTGAAGGTGCCGTCGATCGGATGACCGTCTTCGGAGACGATACGCCATTCGACGCGCCAGCTGCCGGCGTCGAGCGGTGCCGGCACCGGGGCGACGAGCGCCGACACGTTGCGCGGATCGCCCGCGGGTTTGAGCGTGACGACGCGGCCGCCCGGACCGACGAGCCGGATGCTACCGAGCGACGGCTCGACCTCCTCGCTGAACACGAGGTAGATCCGCGCCGGCGACGTCGCGATCTTGCTCCCCTTGGCCGGCTCGGACGAGATGAGCGTCGCATGCATGCGCGCCGCGGGATGCGCGGCGAGCGCCGGACGGGCATGCCCGGTCGCGAGCACCGCGACGGCCCCTCCGAGGAGCAGTGCACGGCGCCGCGCCGGACGCACGAGCGAACGATGGATCAAGAGCGGCTCTGGAATCCGTACTTGAGACCCGCGATGAACGTGCGCTGCGGGAAGGGATGGAACAGGAAGTACTTCCGGTCGAGCAGATTGTCGATGCCACCCGACGCACTCCAGCTCTCGTTGACGCGGACGTTGAGCTTCGTATCCATCACGAACCACTCCGAGAACCCTTGGTACGTGTTGTAGCGGACGTCGGCGTTGTCGAGCGTCGTATAGAGCTTCGAGCTGTAGCGAGCGGCGAGCGTGTAGGTGACGCGGTCGTTCGGGCGGTACATCGCCGTCGCGGTGCTGCGCCACTGCGGGATGTTGGGGAGCTGCTTGCCGATCGCGGCATCGGGCGCCGCCGTGGCGCTCGCGCGGCCCGACATCGCGAGCGTCTTCGGCTCGACGAACGTCAGGTTCCCGGAGAACGCGAGCCCGCGGAGCAGGACGTCGTTGGTCCCGAACGCGAGCTCGGCGCCGCGCGCACGGACGTGGTCGACGTTCGAGACGAAGCTGTAGAGCTGAGGCGAGCCCGGCACCAGGGTGCCGAACTGCGAGATGATCGCGTCGTGCACGTCGTCCTGGAAGAGCGACAGCTGCACGCTCGCACGCTGGAACTTGCGCTCCGCGCGGAGCTCGGCCGACGTGACGTTGTCCGGCTTCAGGTTCGGATCGGGCGATGTGAACATCGTGCCCGTGGAGACGAGCTGATAGAGCTCGGCCGCCGTGGCGAAGCGGTACGCCTTCGCCAGCGCCGCCGTGAGCACCCACTTCTCCGAGGCGTTCCAGGTGAGCAGCCCCTTCGGGGAGAACTTCTGCCCTTCGACCGTCGGCTGCACGCAGGCCGCGCCGGCGGCGACCGGATTCCCATGGCAGTCGACAGGCGTCGAGCTGAGGTTCAGGCCGTCGTAGCCGCGCCAATCCTCGTAGCGACCGCCGACGGTGAGCTTGAGGTCCGGCGTGATGTACCATGCATCCTGGAGCCAGGCGGCCTTCGACTCGGTCTTGCCGTCGCCCTCAGTGAACACGCCCGTGCGGCTGCCCCCGTCGGTCCAGTCGGACGTGTCGTACGTGGCGTTCTTCAGCGAGTAGTGCTCGTAGTGCAGCCCCGAGCTCAGCGTGTGCCGCGAGATCTGCCCCGCCGGTTTCCACGTTCCCTTGAGATCGAGCGTCTCCCAGCCCGTGCCGTCGAGCACCGCGACGCGGCCCGTCGGACTGAACGTGGTGCCGCTCGCCGACGCGCTCACGGGGCTGCGCTGCTGGTCGTAGTTGAACCGGTACGTCGAGCCGACGAGCTCGAGGTCCCAGCTCTTCTTCCGGGCGGTGCGGAGCGTGAGCGCTTGCGCCGTGTGCCGCTGGTCGATGTCGTAGAAGCCGCTGGCAAAGCCGGACTGGCCGGCGTAGGTGGGCGAGCCCGAGCTGCTCGCGCTGATGTAGGGCTGCACGCCGCTGTTTCCGTCGTTCCGCCAGAGCCCGAACGTGTACGACGCGCGGAGCGTCGGCGTGATATCGTACGCCGCCTTGATCTTGCCGTTCGCCATCTGGGTGTTCAGCAGTCCGCTCGCGCCGAGCACGTTCGCCGCGGCGTCGAGCTTGTTCTTCTCGGGATACGTCCCCGTCGTGCTGTCGGGAATCTTGGTGCTCGTGACGTAGCTCAGCGGCTGGCTGTTGCTCTTCTGGTAGTTGCCACTCACCCAGAACGCGAGGTTGCCGAACCGGTCACCGACGCTCGCACCGCTCTGTGACGTCGTGAAGTTGCGACGCGTGCCGTACAGGTCGAAGCTCTGCAGTGCCTGCGTCTGCTGGATCTGCCCCTCGAGATTGCGTGGCAGCCGCGTGGTGATCTCCATGACGGCGCCCATCGAGTTGCCGGCGTAGGCGGCGGAGTAGGGGCCCATCATCATGTCGATGCGCTCGACTTCGGCCGGCGACACGAGCCCCCAGCGCGGACCGCCGACGGTATTGTTGTTGGCGATGAGCGCGGTGAGCGGCACGCCGTCGGCGAAGACGAGGCTGCGCGCGCTGGAGCTGGTGCCCCACACGCGCGTCGCCAGCGTCGCCTGGGTGTCGCCGTTGTTGCGCTTCCTGAGGAAGACGCTCGGCAGGTATTTCACCGCGTCCTCGGCGTCGACGAGGTTCACCGTCTCCTCGGCGCGGCGCTGCGTGATGCTGACGGTGACGGGAAGCGTGAGCTGCTGGATCGGCTTCACGGCGGAGCGGTCTTCGACCTCCGCGGTGACGTTGACGGTGCGGAGGGTCTGGACCGTGTCGCGTTTTCTATTGGTTGAGTCCTGCGCCTGGAGGCCGCTCGTGACGAGCGACGCAACGGCAGCGAGGACGACGAGATATCGCACAGTGGTTCCGTGAGGTTCGAGAGCTCGAATGCCGCCGCGGAGCTCTCGCCGATCGGCGCGAGCGTTGGCGGAACGATCAGCCGGATCGACCAGGGGCCGATCGCGACTCGATATCGACAGAGGAGACGGATCGAGCGTCGCCCGCATGCCCTTGAAGGCGCGCGGAGACGCGGCGCCGCGCGAGGCGCGGCCTAGACCAGCGCCGAGGCGGGAGGGCCGTTCGCGAAGGGGAGCAGCCGGTCGGGCTCGACCGGGGGCGCGAGCGCCGGCTCGGTGTCGAGCGGGCGGCGCGGCTCGGGATCGATCAGCGCGATCCGAAGCGTGACGACGGCGCGTGGGGTCGCCAGCGGCGCGACGATGGTGCACGCGCCGATGCAGCTGCAGTCGCACCCCGAGTCGCCGGAACCGTGCGAGTGCCGACCCCTCTCGTGCGAGGTCGCCGGCGCGTGACCCGTGTGGGACATGCCGGCCGGCGCGACGCTCTCGCTCCGAGCGGCGCCGAGCCCGTGCATCGCGCACGACGCCTCCTGCACGCCACCGAGCAGAACCGCGCTCAGGAGCGCGACGAGCGTCAGGGCAGCCTGGAAGTAGGCGGGGCGTCGGCGGATGTGTCGCACGACATTATGGTATCGGAGTCCATGGCGCCGGGACAGGGCCCCGAGTCCGGAACGCTTGTCAGGGCATCCGCATGTCGCTCGGCGAACGATGCGCGTTCTGGATTGATACCCCATGGTCGCAAAGCGCGATCCTCTGCGCGGCCGAAAAGTTACCCGCGCGCGGGACGTCACCGGGTGCAGATCCCTCGACTGCGCTCGGGATGACAAAAGCGCAGATCAGAGCCGCACGCGTCGCAGCAGCTGCGCGTTGACCGCGACGATGATCGTGCTGAGCGACATCAGCACCGCGCCGACGGCGGGGCTGAGCACCAGCCCCTGGCGCTGCAGCACGCCGGCGGCGAGGGGAATGGCGACGATGTTGTAGCCCGCCGCCCACCACAGGTTCTGGAGCATCTTTCGATAGGTGGCGCGGCTCAGCGCGATGATGCGCGGCACGTCGCGCGGATCGCTGCGCACGAGCACGATGTCTCCCGCCTCGACGGCGACGTCGGTGCCCGCGCCGATCGCCACGCCGACGTCGGCGGTCACGAGCGCCGGCGCGTCGTTCACGCCGTCGCCGACCATCGCCACGCGCTTGCCCTTCGCCTGGAGCGCCTCGATCGTCGCCGCCTTCTCCTCGGGGAGCACCTGGGCGTACGCGGAGTCGATGCCGATCTCGCGCGCCACGGACTCCGCCACGGCGCGTGCGTCGCCCGTGAGCATCACGACCTCGATGCCGGCATCGTGCAGCCGCTGCACCGCGGCGCGCGACTCGGGACGTATCGCGTCGGCGACGGCGAACGCCGCGAGGGCGCGCGTGCCTTCGACGAGGTACACTGCGCCCTGACCCTGCGCGGCGGCCTGATCGGCGAAGGTGCGCAGCGGGGCGGGAGTCACGACGCCGAGCTTGGCAAGCAGGTTCGGACCGCCCACGGCGAGCTGACGTCCTTCGATCAGCGCCTGCACGCCGTGGCCCGGGATCGCCTGGAAGTCGCTCGCGGGCGGAATCGTCAGCTCGCGCTCCTCGGCGCTCTTCACGATCGCGCGCGCCACCGGATGCTCCGCGTCGCGCTCGACGGCGGCCGCGAGGCGGAGCGCGTTCGAGTCGGCGACCTCTCCCGCCGTGCGCATGGCGACGACGCGATGCTCGCCGAGTGTGAGCGTTCCCGTCTTGTCGAACACGACGGTGTTCACTCTGCGCGCTGCCTCGAGACCCCGCCGGTCGCGGACCAGCAGGCCGTTCTGCGCGCCGACCGTAGTGGAGATGGCGACGACGAGCGGCACGGCGAGCCCCAGCGCGTGCGGGCAGGCGATGACGAGCACCGTCACCACGCGCTCGACCGTGAACGCGACCGAGGCGCCGAGCACGGGCCAGACGATCGCCGTGACGATCGCCGAGGCGACGGCGACGATCGTGAGATAGAACGCGGCCCGATCCGCGACGACCTGTGCGCGAGAGCGCGACTGCTGCGCCTGCGAGACGAGCCGCATGATTCCCGCGAGCGCCGTGCGCTCGCCCGTACGCGTCACCTCGACGCGGAGCGAGCCGTCGCCGTTCACCGTGCCGGCGATCACCTCGCTGCCGGCGCGCTTCTCCACGCGTCTCGACTCTCCAGTGATCATCGACTCGTCGAGGGTGCTGTAACCCTCACGCACCACGCCGTCGGCCGGCACGCTGGCGCCGGGCCGCACGAGCACGAGATCGCCGTCGCGCAGGTTGGCGACCGGGACGTCGACCATGCGTCCGTCCTCGAGGCGCGTCGCGACGTTCGGCAGCAGCTTCGAGAGCTCCTGGAGCGCCCCCTGCGCCTGCGTGATGGAGCGCATCTCCATCCAGTGGCCGAGCAGCATGATCGTCACGAGCGACGCGAGCTCCCACCAGAGCGACATGGCGCGGAAGCCGAGCGTCACGGCGACGCTGAACACGAACGCGACGCTGATCGCGAGCGAGATGAGCGTCATCATGCCGGGCGCGCGATCGGCCAGCTCGCGCCGCGCACCCTGAAGGAAGACGAGACCGCCGTAGAGGAAGACGGCGGTGCCGAAGAGGGCGGGGATCCACCGCGCGCCCGGAACAGCGGGAGGCGTGAATCCGAGCGCCCGCGGGATCATCTCGCCCCACACGAGCGTGGGGATCGTCAGGAGCAGCGAGATCCAGAACTTGTTCCGGAACATCGCCACGGAGTGGCCGGCGTGCTTGTCGTGACCGGCATGCATGTCGTGGCCGACGTGCACGTCATGACCAGTGGACGCCGCGTGCTCTCCGTGATGATGCGTGTGATCCATTGCGATTCCCGGCTGCATGTGGCGGGCCCGTCGGCGCAACGTGGCCCGTGGCGCGGGAGGCGAAGGGTGAACGTCAGGAATATTCCCGCGAATTCTCCGATATTCACGCTGGCGGGCCCGATCAGCGGCATCTACACTCCAGTACGAGGAACGTGGCTCGCTGCGCCACGCCTCGTCGCACCTCTCGCCACGACCAGTGTTCCGTACCCGCTGTCTCGCCGCCCTTCTCGCCGCTTCCTTCGCCGTGCAGCTCCTGCTCGCCAGCGTGGGGTCGACGTGCGTGGGCTCCAGCGGCGCCGCATCGACGGCCGGGGACGTGAGCATGGCCGGTATGGACATGCCGCGCGATGGACGCGCCGGCTCCGACGCGTCCGCCCCGTCGTCCGACCGGGAACACCCGACGCGACGCGAGGCGCCGTGCGGCCAGTCCGCGAATCCGTCTTCGTGTCAGATGTTCTCGGCGTGCGCGACGGGCTTCGTCACCGTCGCCTCGTCCGGCATCGAGCGCGAGAGCGAGCTTTCCGTCGCCGTGCCGGCGTCGAACAGCCACGCGCCGGCATCCCGTTCCGTCGCGCCTGAGCTTCCCCCTCCCAGGGCGTAGTCCACTCACAACCGAGCAGTCGTGAGCCGATCCAGCGCTTCCGTCGACCGACGGAGCCTCGGATCGGACGATGCACCCGTCGATTCGCCCGACTGTGGCGAGACCGGTGCGTCGCGGACTTCACCCTGGAGTTTCATGATCGCATCGATCGCATCGATCGCACTGATCGCGCTCGCGCTCGCGCCTCCCCGCGCAGCGGGACAGGAGAGCGCGCGACCAGACACCGCTCCCGCTCGAACCGCGGCTGGCGTCGCATCGGACGGCCGACAGCTCGACTCGCTCACGGCGCTCGCGCTCGGCGAGAATCCGAAGATCAAGGCCGCCGCGGAGCGCGCGGACGCCGCTCGGCATCGCGTCGTGATCGCCGGCAGTCGCTCCGATCCCATGCTCATGGCGGGGATCCAGAACCTGCCGCTCGGCAAGGAGTCGGCACCGTCGATGGGCGGCGCCACACTCGAGCGGAGCGGCCCCGATCCCATGACGATGCGCATGCTCGGCGTCACGCAGAGCATCCCGTATCCGGGCAAGCTCGCGCTCCGCCAGCGCGTCGCAGCGCACGAAGCACGGTCCGCCGACGCGGGCGTCGAGAGCGCGCGACGGGAAGTGGTGCGCGACGTGAAGGACGCCTACTACGAGCTCGCCTTCCTCGATCAGGCCCTCGCGATCGTGGCGCGCAACCGGGACATGATCGCGAGCGTCATCCGCGTCACCGACGCGAGATATGGACTGGGCACGGCTGCCCAGCAGGACGTGCTCAAGGCGCGCCTCGAAGCGTCCCGACTGGCCGAGACGGCATCGAATCTGACGGAACAGCGCCACGCCGCGCTCGCGCGCCTCAACGCGCTCCTCAGTCGAGCGAGCGAGACGTCCGTCGACAGTCCCACGGTGCCGTCGCGCATCGTGCGCGCCGCAGGCGGCAACGCGCCGGAAGACGTCCGGTTCGTGTCCAACGCGCTCGGCGCCAGAGCGGCGGGATCGCCGCTGCCCGACCTGGTCACGCTGCAGGAGACGGCGATCGCCAACGATCCCACTCTTCGCGAACACGAGGCGATGATCGACGCGCAACTCTCGCGCGTGGAGCTCGCGCGGAAGGAGCGGCTGCCCGACGTCGACGTCGCGGTGCAGTACGGCCAGCGTGGCGGCGGGCTTCCCGACATGGTGAGCGCGTCCGTGTCGGTGCCGCTCCCGATCTTTCGCCGGCGCAAACAGAACGAGGGAGTGCTGGAGGCGACCGCGCAGCTCCACGCGCTGCACGCCGAACACGAGGCAGCGGCGAATGATCTTCGCGCCTCCGTCGCACGCCTCGTCTCGGAGCTCGAGCGCCAACGCACCCAGCTCGCGCTCTACACCAGGGCGATGCTGCCACAGGGCCGTGCCACTCTCACTGCGACCGCCGGGAGCTTCCAGGTCGGCAAGACCGACCTGCTCGCCGTGCTCGACGTGCAGTCGATGCTGTTCACCACCGAGACGGACTACTTCCGCGCGCTGACCGACTTCGCCCGCAACCTCGCGGAGCTGGAGCGCCTGACGGGCAAGGAGATCGGATCATGACCGCGAGGAAGACTTACGCGTTGGCGATCGGCGTCGCGCTGATCGGCGTCGCCTGGATCGTGCTCGCGACGCGAGCTCGACGCGCCGACGCGCGCGCGCAGAAGACCGTGAGCCCGACGCCGGCATCCGCGACGAACGCCATGGCCGACATGCCGGGAATGGAGACGAAGGGCGGCACGGCTAACGGCGTCGTGACGCTCACCGCGTCCCAGCTCCGGCAGTTCGGCGTGACGTTCGGCACGGCCGAGATGCGGACGATGACCGCCGAGACTCGCGCCACCGGCGTCGTCACCGTGAACGAGACCCGCGTCAGCCAGGTGACGCCGAAGTTCGCGGGCTTCGTCGAGCGGCTGTATGTGAACGCCACCGGACAGCACGTCGCTCGCGGGCAGCCGCTGCTCGAGGTGTACTCGCCCGAGCTCGTCGCGGCGCAGCAGGAGCTGCTCGCCGCCGGACAGCTCGACCGCGAGATCGGACGCAGCGCAGTGCCCGGTGTGCCGGGGTCGACGAGCGATCTCGTGACCGCCGCCAGACGCCGCCTCCAGCTCTGGGACATCTCGAGCGCGCAGATCGCCGAGGTGCTCCGGATGGGACGGCCGCGACGCACGCTGACGCTGTACGCGCCAGCGTCGGGTGTCGTGCTCGAGAAGCAGGTGGTGCAGGGCCAGGCGTTCGTCGCCGGCGAGAAGCTGTACACCATCGCAGAGCTGTCCGACGTGTGGATCGACGTCCAGCTGCGCGGAGCCGATGCGGCTCTGGTTCGTTCGGGATCCGGCGCCGACGTCGCGCTGGCCGGAATGGAGAATCGTCCGCTCAAGGGCCGCGTCTCGTACGTCTATCCCACGATCGACAGCGCCTCGCGCGCGCTGCGGGCGCGCGTGGTGGTGAGCAACGCCGACGGCATGCTCAAGCCCGGCATGTATGCAACGGTGCGGCTCAACACACCGAGCCGCTCGGCGCTCACCGTCCCCACCTCCGCCGTGCTGCGTGCCGGCGACCGGAACATCGTGTTCGTCGACGTCGGCGGCGGGAAGCTCCAGCCGCACGACGTCGAGCTGGGTCGCTCGGCGGGTGAGCTCACCGAAGTCATCGCCGGGCTCGAGTCCGGACAGCGCGTCGTGACGTCGGCGCAGTTCCTCCTCGACTCCGAGTCCAATCTGAGCGAGGTCATGAAGTCGATGATCGCGCAGACCAGCGCCGGCGACAGGGCGACGGGCGGCATGCAGGACATGCCGGGGATGAAGTGACGCCATGCTGAAACGCATCATCGCATGGTCGGTCACGCACAAGCTCGTCGTGCTGCTCGCCACCGCCGCGCTGACGGTCGCCGGGCTCGCGGCAATGCTTCGCACGCCGGTGGACGCGATCCCCGACCTGTCGGACGTCCAGGTCATCGTCATGACGCAGTGGCCAGGCCAGGCGCCGCAGACGGTGGAGGATCAGATCACCTATCCCCTCTCCGCCGAGATGCTCAAGGTGCCGCACACCAAGTTCGTGCGCGGCATGAGCCAGTTCGGTCTCTCGGCCGTCTACATCGTGTTCGACGACGGCACGGATCTCTACTGGGCGCGCTCGCGCGTGCTCGAGTATCTCAACGGCGTGACGGGCAAGCTCCCGCAGGGCGCGATGCCGATGCTCGGTCCCGACGCGACCGGCGTCGGCTGGGTGATGCAGTACGTCCTCGCCGACACAACGGGTACGCTCAACCTCGCGCAGCTCCGCGGAGTCCAGGACTGGACCGTGCGGCCCGCGCTCACGGCCGTGCGAGGCGTCGCCGAGATCGCCTCGTTCGGGGGATTCGAGAAGCAGTATCAGGTCGAGGTCGATCCCGCGAAGCTGATCGGTCACGGCATTCCGATCGCCAGGGTGAGTGACGCCGTGCGCAACTCGAACGCGGACGTCGGCGGCCGAGTGCTCGAGATGGGCGGCTCGGAGTACGTGATCCGCGGGCGCGGGCGCTTCGCGAGCGTCGACGACATCCGGAAGGTGGCGATCGGCACCGGCTCCGGCGGTGCGCCAATCACCGTGGGCGACGTCGCGACCGTGCAGGTCGGGCCCGAGATCCGTCGCGGCATCGCGGACCTGAACGGGAAGGGCGAGATCGTCACCGGCTGGGTGGTGATGCGCTACGGCGAGAACCCGCTCGACGTGATAAAGGGTGTGAAAGCAAAGATGACCGACGTGCGGAAGTCGCTACCGAAGGGAGTGACGTTCATGGAGGGATACGATCGGTCAGGGCTCATCGAGCACGCCATCGCCACGCTGCGCGAGAAGCTCGTCGAGGAGTCGATCATCGTCGCCGTCGTCGCCGTCGTCTTCCTGCTGCACGCATCGAGCGCGCTCGTGGCGATCGTCACGCTGCCGATCGGGATATGCATGGCCATGTTGGCCATGTACATGCTCGATCTGAACGCGAATATCATGTCGCTCGGCGGCATAGCGATCGCCATCGGCGCGATGATCGACGCGGCGATCGTGATGGTGGAGAACCTGCACAAGCACATGGAGCGGAACGAGCGTGAGGGTGGGCGGCGCACGCACTGGGAGCTCGTGGTCGATGCCGCGCAGGAGGTCGGCCCTTCGCTCTTCATCTCGCTCCTCATCATCACCGTATCGTTCGTCCCCGTGTTCGCGCTGGAAGCACAGGAGGGACGGCTGTTCAAGCCGCTCGCCTGGACGAAGACGTTGGCCATGGCGTCGGCCTCCCTGCTGTCGATCACGCTGGTGCCCGTGATGATGGGCCTCTTCATCCGACGCGGCGTCAAGCCGGAGACGGCAAATCCCGTCAACCGCTTCCTGATCCGGCTCTACCGGCCGGTCATCGCGACGGTGCTTCGTCACCGTTGGCCGACGATCGCGATCGCCGCGGTCGCGCTCGTGGCGACCATCTATCCCTGGTCGCGACTCGGGAGCGAGTTCATGCCGCCCCTCAACGAGGGTTCGATCATGGACATGCCCTCGCTCTTCCCCGGCGTCGGCGCGGCCCAGGCGAAACAGATCCTCGAGCAGCGCGACGCGGCGCTCGCGCGCATCCCCGAAGTGCAGACGGTGCTCGGCAAGATCGGCCGCGCGGAGACGGCGACCGACATGGCGCCGATGTCGATGATCGAGACGATCGCGATCCTCAAGGAGAAGAAGGACTGGCGGCCGGGCGTGAGCTACGACTCGATCGTGGCGGAGGCCAACGCCACGGTGCGGACGCCCGGCGTGGGGAACATGTGGTCGATGCCGATCAAGAACCGGCTCGACATGCTCACCACCGGCATCAAGACTCCCGTGGGCATCAAGCTGTTCGGCCCGAGCCTCGACACGCTGGACATGCTCGGCAAGCGGATCGAGAGCATTCTCCCATCGGTCGCAGGCACGAACACGGTGTTCTCCGAGCGCGCCGTCGGGGGGAAGTATCTCGACGTCACGATCGATCGGGATGCCGCGGCCCGCTACGGCATGACGACCGGCGACGTGCAGACCGCGCTCGCCACCGCGGCCGGGGGCGCCGACGCGGGCCAGGTCATCGAGGGACGCGAACGCTACTCCGTGCTGATTCGCTATCCGCGCGAGCTGCGTGAGAATCCAGCGCAGCTGAACGCCATCCTCGTCTCCACGCCCAGCGGCGCGCAGGTCACGCTCGGCGAGCTGGCGCGCATCGCCGTGACTCGCGGGTCGACGCTGATCAAGTCCGAGAACGCCTCGCTCGACAACATCGTGTACGTGGACGTCCAGGGGCGCGACGTGGGCGGCTATGTCGCCGACGCGAGACGCGTGCTCGATCGGCAGCTCGTGCTGCCGACCGGATACCGGCTCGAGTGGTCGGGACAGTTCGAGGCGATGGAGCGGGCAGGGAAGCGGCTGCGCATCGTCGTGCCGATCACGCTCGCGATCATCTTCGGGCTGCTGTATCTCAACTTTCGCAGCGTCGCCGAGAGCGCGATCGTGATGCTCTCGCTGCCGTTCTCGCTCATCGGCGGCGTGTGGCTGATGTGGGCCCTCGGCTACAACACGAGCGTCGCCGTGGCGATCGGCTTCATCGCGCTGGCGGGGGTGGCGGCGGAGACGGGCGTCATCATGCTGATCTATCTCGACCACTCGTATCGCGAACGCCGCGACGGCGGCGAGCTGCGTGACCGAGCCGACGTCGACGCCGCCGTCGAGCACGGCGCGGTCGAGCGCGTACGGCCGAAGATGATGACCGTCACGGCGATCATGGCGGGGCTCGTTCCCATTCTCTGGAGCCAGGGCGCGGGCGCCGACGTGATGAAGCGCATCGCGGCGCCGATGGTCGGCGGCATGATCTCGAGCACGGTGCTGACGCTCGTGGTGATCCCGGCGATCTACTCGCTCTGGAAGGAGCGGGGATTGACGATCGAGAGTGTGGCGCCTGGGGTGGCCGCGAACGCCGCGTGAGCGAATCAGCGAGGTCCATGCGTCCGCGCCGCTCGCAGCACGAACAGGCAGCGTGGATGCTCCCCCCGCTCACAGCGCTCGCGAACCCGATGCGAGGGGAGCGTCGCATCCAAGGCCCCCTCGAGGAGCTTGCAGCTTTCCGGTGTCGTGCGTGTCACCGCCCCAAGCGGACAGCAACTCGTCCTCACGATGGTGTCGCGACCATTGGTTTCAATCGAGACCACGGCGCCCAAGCGTCGAAGCAGCTCGATCCCGTCGGTGATCTCGTCGACGCGTCGCGTCGTCGAGGGTTGCGCGCGGGCCAGGGCAGCACCCGCCTTCTTCAGCCACGTCTCGAGCCCACCATCCAACTGCAGGCGCAGCGTGTCGAGCAGTGCCCGCAGCGCAGGCGCATAGGCGCTCGACAGGACGTACTCGGCGGCTGACGTCAACGAGTACACGTGGGTTGGCTTCCCGACGCCCCGCCGTTCGACGTGGAATTCTACGAGGCCGGCGTCCCGCAACGCTCCGAGATGGACCCGCACCGCGTTGCCGGTGGTGCCGACTTGTTCGGCCAATTCGATGGCGGTCGCCGGATGACCGCACAACGTGGCGAGTAGACGCCCTCTCGGCTCACCGAGGATGGCGTTGGAAGCGGTCTGGAGCGCTGGCGTTCCAGCCACGAAATCGGCGCTACCCATTTATCAACGGATTAGTTGGTATATCGATTGCACGCCAGCGACGTGTCCGGTGACCCTTTCGAGGGGATACGCATATGGCCCGCGCTCACGTTGTAGTCGCAGCTTCCATGCTGGTGCTCGCGATCCCTGTGGGATGTCGGCACCTCAGCACGAGCGGAGTTCCGCAGAACAGTGCGGTGCGCACCGAACCCAACTCCTTCTCGGACGAC
>JBJMNN010000242.1:0-23096 GCA_045804245.1 Gemmatimonadaceae bacterium
CGTTCTTCCTCGAGTCGGGGGATCAGTTCCGTCCGCCGCCTCCGCCCGCGTTCGGCAGTCCGGAATTCCTCGCCGCGCTCGCGGAGGTGCGGCACTTCTCGGACACTCGGACGCCCGAGCAACTGCGGATCGCCCAGTTCTGGGCGATGCCGACCGTCGCGGCGTTCTGGAACGAGGAAGCGACCGAGCGGATCGCGCGCCATCATCTGACCGAGCGGCGCACCGCGTACGCGCTCGCGCTCATGCACATGGCGATGATGGACGGGAACATCGCGTGCCATGATGCGAAGTACACGTACTGGTTGATTCGCCCCTATCGCGCCGACCCGGCGATCGTCACGCCCATCGCGCGGCCGCCGCACCCGTCGTATCCGTCGGACCACGCCTGCGTCTCGGGGGCAGCGGCGTACGTGCTCGGCGCCCTCTTCCCCTCTGACGCGGACCAACTCGCCGCGCTGGCGGACGAGGCGGGAGAATCGCGGCTCTACGCCGGCATTCACTACCGCTTCGACAAGGACGCCGGACTGCGCATTGGACGTCAGGTCGCGGACCTCGCGCTGTCGCACGGCATCGACGACGCGCCTTGACCGAGGGCTTGAAGGGTAGTGGCGGCTGTACTGAACTGACTGGCGCGGGAACTGAATGACGCGGAGCGACGCGAAGGTTGAATAGCGAGAGCGCGGAGGACTGCTCTCGGGGTCGAGTGCACGCCTCGGCGCACCGCTCCTCTCCAGGCGCAACCCCAACAAGCTATTTGGAGTTGGCATCGAAGCCTCCTTGCGGCGCCGAAGCCTCCGCGCCCTCCGCCAGGCTCCGCGTCCTCCGCGTCGATCTGTTCAACGACAACCGCTGCATCTACTCATGGATCTGTTCAACGACCGCTGCGGACGCGATTCACGCGCAGCGGGGAGCAGGCGCAGATCAATCACCCGGTCTCGACGGCGTACTCCCACGGCGCGCGCTCCGCAGCGCGTCGATCGAGTACGGGCCCGCGCCGGCGGCGGCCATGTAGAGGAAGATGAAGCAGAGCAGCACCGCCGGCTCGCCGCGATTGACGATCGGGAAGAAGTTGACCGGCGCGTGGACGAGGAAGTACGCGAACGCCATCAGGCCGGAGAGCACGAAGGCCGTGCAGCGCGTGAAGAGCCCGAGGATGATGAGCGTCCCGCCGACCAGCTCGAGCACGGAGGCGACCCAGGTGCGTGAGAAGAGCGCTGGCGCACCGGCGAACGGGCGAACGGGGTTGCCGGGAACCCCGAACGACTGCGACGTGGCGTGCTCGAACAGTACGAGCGCCGAGATCACGCGCAGCGCGAGGAGGGTGAGGCCGGGTAGAGCGGCGCGCCAACGCGGCTGCTCGTCGAGCACCGGGCGTGAGCTCATGGACGGATGAGTGTGTAAGGCTGACAGACCGACGCGGAGATCGCGGAGGCTCTAGGTGCCACGCGTGCGATGGATGCGCAACGGGGAGGACCTTGGTACGAGGCGCGGAGAGCTGTCACGCTGTGCCGTGCAGCCGCCGCCTCAGGTCCGCACCAGCTTCCTGTACGCGATCCGATGCGGCGTCTCCGCATCCGCGCCCTTTCTGCGCCGCAGATCCGCGTCGTACTCCTTGAAGTTCCCCTCGAACCACACGACCTCCGAGTTCCCCTCGAACGCCAGAATGTGCGTCGCGATCCGATCGAGGAACCACCGATCGTGGCTGATCACGACCGCACAGCCCGCGAACTGAAGCAACGCCTCTTCCAGCGCGCGCAGCGTGTCGACGTCGAGATCGTTCGTCGGCTCGTCGAGCAGCAGCACGTTGCCACCGCTCTTGAGCAGCTTCGCCAGATGGAGTCTGTTGCGCTCACCGCCTGAGAGATCGCCGACCTTCTTCTGCTGATCGGTGCCGCGGAAGTTGAACTGTGAGAGATACGCCCGCGCGTTGATCTCGCGGTTCCCGACCTGAATCTCGTCGCGCCCCTCGCTCACTTCCTGATACGCCGTCTTGGAGCCGTCGAGCACGCGGCCCTGGTCGACGTACGCGAGCGTCACGGTCTCACCGATCTTCAGCTCACCGCCGTCCGGCTGCTCCTCCCCGAGGATCAACCTGAACGTCGTCGTCTTCCCCGCCCCGTTCGGCCCGATGACGCCGACGATGCCTCCGCGCGGCAGCGAGAAGGTGAGATCGTCGAACAGCACCTTGTCACCGTACGCCTTCCTCAGTCCCTTCGCGATCACGACGTCGTTGCCGAGCCGAGGCGGCGGCGGGATGGTGATCTCCTGCTGCAGCACCTTCTCGCCGGTATCCTGCTCGGCCAGCTCCTCGAACCGCTGGATGCGCGACTTGCTCTTCGCCTGCCGAGCACGCGGCGCCATCCGCACCCACTCGAGCTCGCGCTGCAGCGCACGCTGGCGCGCACTCTCCGTCTTCTCCTCCTGCGCGAGCCGGTTCTTCTTCTGATCGAGCCAGCTCGAGTAGTTCCCCTCCCACGGGATCCCCTTGCCACGATCGAGCTCGAGGATCCACTTCGCGACGTTGTCGAGGAAGTAGCGGTCGTGCGTGATGGCGACGACGGTGCCCGGGAACTCGGCGAGGAACCGCTCGAGCCACTCCACGCTCTCGGCGTCGAGATGGTTCGTCGGCTCGTCGAGCAGAAGCATGTCGGGCTGCTCGAGCAGCACCCTGCACAACGCAACTCGGCGCTTTTCACCACCCGAGAGCTTGCGCACGTCCGCGTCATCCGGCGGAAGACGCAGCGCGTCCATCGCGATCTCGATCTTGTTGTCGAGATTCCAGAGGTCGAGCGTGTCGATCCGCTCCTGCACGCGCGCCTGCTCGTCCATGAGCTTGTCGAAGTCGGCGTCCGGCTCGGCGAACTCGGCGCTGATCTGGTTGAACCGGTCGAGCAGCTTCCGCTGCTCGGCCACGGCCTGCTCGACGTTGCCGCGCACGTCCTTGGTCTCGTCGAGCTGCGGCTCCTGCGGCAGGTAGCCGATCTTCGTACCCTTCGCCGCCCACGCCTCGCCCTGAAAGTCCTGGTCGACGCCGGCCATGATGCGCAGCAGCGAGGATTTTCCCGCGCCGTTCGCGCCGAGGACGCCGATCTTCGCGCCGGGATAGAACGAGAGCCAGATGTCGTCCAGGATCACTCGGCTCGGCGGAACGACTTTCCGCAGGGCCTTCATTACGTAGATGAACTGTGGGGCCATTGGGTGCTTCGGGGTGAGGTGTGGAGCGTCGAAATCTAGTTGGACGCTGGGTGGGGAGTGACTGCGAACGCCGCCCGGGACCCTTCTCACCCCCCACTCCCCACTCCCCGCCAGGTTTCTCACCCCTGTCTCACAGAAGCGCGCGCGACATCGTCGTGCAGTGTCTCCGGCCGTCAGGCTGCCGCCGACTGCGACCCTGAAGCTGCGGCAGCAACTTTGCCACTCGAGCCGGGGACGTAATCGCCGACCGGTGTCCGGAAGCTCACCGACAGGCGGTTCCACCCGTTGATCGTGATCACGGCCATGGTGAGGTCCACCAGCTCCTTCTCGCTGAACTGCGATCGCGCCTGCTGGAAGAGCTCATCGCTGACTTCCTCCCGCGCGATGGCAGTGAGCGCGTCCGTCCAGGCCAGCGCGGCGCGCTCGCGTGGCGTGAAGAATGGCACGTCGTGCCAGACCGCGACGGCATACAACCGCTGCTCCGTTTCCCCGGCGAAGCGCGCGTCCTTCGTGTGCATGTCGACGCAGTACGCGCAGCCGTTGATCATGGACGCGCGCAGCTTTACGAGCTCGAGCAGCGAATGCTCGAGACCACATCCGCGGATGTAGGCCTCGAGCCCACGCTGAGCACGAACGGCTTCGGGAGCAATGTGAACGAAGTCCAGCCGGGCTCGCTGCGGCTGCGGGTTTCCATCGACGTGATTCTCGTTTGCGGGTGGCATGTGTACCGTCAGCTTCTCCATGACAGAGTCCTTCTCATGAGGGTGATCCGTTGTTCGACCAGCAGGCGCGCCGGTTTATCGCACCCGCGATCTCGTAGACGCGGAGTACGGTGCTTTGTGACAGCTTCCTTGAGCTGTCACAGCGCGGACATTCGTCCGTCTTCAATGGTATGACTGCTCGACCACACAACTCCGGATCGCCACACGACGGCATCGGCGATCATCATGGCATCAACGATCATCGGCCGCGGCTGCTGGGCCTCGCCTATCGTATGCTGGGCGACGTCGACGAAGCCGAGGACGTCGTGCAGGAGGCTTTCCTGCGTTGGCAGCTCACCGACCAGCAAGCGGTTCGGTCGCCGGAAGCGTGGCTGATGACGGTGGTCACGCGGCTTTCGCTCGACCGCCTGAGACGACTGCAGACCGAGCGCTCCACGTACCCGGGCCCCTGGCTTCCGGAGCCGGTTGCCACTGATCCGGCGCTGGCGCCGGCGAGCTCGCCTGCTCCCGACGGTGCCGCCGAGCTCGCGTCCGATCTGTCGGTTGCACTTCTGCTCCTGCTCGAGCGACTGACACCAGACGAGCGCGCGGCCTTTCTCCTGCGCGAGGTCTTCGACGCCGAATACGCGGAGATCGCGGACATTCTTCAGCGGAGCAGCGATGCCATACGGCAGATGGTGCACCGCGCGCGCGCCCGGGTGCGCACCGAACGGACGCGCGTGGTCGCGCCGCCGGGCGAGCATGAACGGATCCTCGAGCGCTTCATGGACGCGCTCAGCGCGGACGACGCACCCGCGCTGCTCGCCTTGCTCGCGCCCGACGTCGTGCTCGCGAGCGACGGCGGTGGGCGGGTCCGGGCAGCGCGCAGGTGGCTCGTCGGCCCGGAACGCGTCGCCCGCTTCATACTCGGCGTGGCGCGCAAGTTCGGCTGGGGCTTCAGCCGGCGGCTGTCACAGCTCAACGGACGGCCGGCGATGCTCGTGTTCAACGACGGCGTGCTCGTCTCGGCGACGATCGCGGACGTGGAGGGCGAGCGCATTCGCGCCCTGCACATCATACGCAATCCCGACAAGCTGCGACACGCGCTCGACGCGACGGTTCGACTCGTCTAGACGGGGACGTCGGGCGTCATCTCTCCTTCACGAGCCTCGCGATCCCGCCCGCAAACCGATACGACCCGATCAGCGTATCGCCGCGCATCTCGCCGACGAACGTCTCCATGGTGTCCCGCGCCGACCACGCCCTCAGGAATTGCAGCTCGACCTGTCCGTCCTTCGCCGAGCCGAGCACGCCGCACAGACCGCAGCCGACGTCGCCGAGCGCCTTGCGTCGCGTGGCGCGTCCACTCAATGCGTCGGACTGGTCCCTCCGCGCCGCAGCCGATTCGACGTACAGCTCCAACGCGAGGTACGGCGTGGCGCTCAACTCTTCCGGAGTGCCGACGACGCGGTATGATCCCGCGATCGGCTCTGGTTGCGGCGCGACGACGTTGAGATCGAGCAGCCGAAGTCGGACGAGCGAACCGAACACGCCGAGCCCGCCGCGCACGCGGTTGATCAAGCCGGTGCCGGAGAGCGCGTCGTTGTGGGTGCGGAACCAGTCGTAGTAATTCGAGTCCACGGCCGACACCGTGACGGCTTGCGGAAATCCGGGGATGAAGACATGCGGCAGCGCGTCGAGATCGGCGTTCCGCAGGCCGCCGCCCAGGCGAACGCGCGTCTCGTCGGTGAAGAAGGTGCGCGGACCGAACGGCGTCTCGACCCGCACGAGATAGCTGCGCGCGCCCGGAGTCTGCGGCCATTCGACGATCAGCTCGTCCGTCGCGCGGTCGAAGGTGCGCGGCTCGGCGACCATGGCCGCCACGCCGCCGGGAACGACGGTCTCGGCGCCGAGCTGCTCGCCGGCGCGCGTCAGCACGGAGAGCCGATACGTGCCGCTGCGCTCGAGCGCGGAGCCGGGAAGGTCGAACCGATACACGCCGCCGCCGGCGGCGCCGAGGACGAAAGTATTGTCCTCGCGTGCGACAAGCGTCGCCCCGCTCGGCGTGGTCAGCGTGACGATCGCGCCGTTCTCGGCGATCCCGGAGTCGCTGCCGAGTGGACTCTCCAGCTCGAACGACGGCGCGACGACGCTGACGGAGCCGTTGCGCGTGCGCTCGAGGAGCACGACCTGACTGGGTGCGCTCGCGCTCAGCACGCCGTGCAGCGCGACGAGCCGCGGCTCGGGGCGCGTGATATCCACCTTCTCGATCTCGCACGCCGCGACGACCGCGAGGGCCACCACGGCGACGCCTCGCGCCGTTCGACTAGAACGCAACGCGCACTCCCGCCGTGGGCAGGATGGGGAACTGTGAGATGGCGCGCCGCGTCGGCTGGTCGGTGGAGTACTTGTAGAGGTACACGAACACGTTCTTCGCGTTGTAGACGTTCGCGACGCTGACGTATGGCGCCACCGTCGCGCCGTGCACGACGACCTGGCGCGATACGTCGAGATCGAGACGATGCGTCAACGGAAAGCGTTCGCTGTTGTGCGCTCCGCCGAGCGACTCGATGAGGATCTCGGGATCGCCCGTACCCCATCGGTCGAGCGACGGGTCGTAGACGCGCCGCGTGACGCCGCCGACGATCGGGGTGTACGGCGTACCGGTGGCCAGATTGAACCGCGCGCCGACGAGATACCTCGCGAACGGTCGTGTGGCGACGACGTTCAGATCGTGCCGGCGATCGCTTCCCGGCGCCCACGTGCGTCCGTCGCGCGTGCGGCTGCTCACGCCGTACGTGTACGTGATCCATCCCGTCGCGCCGCTCTGCCGGCGCCAGCGCGCGAGCATATCTACTCCGAAGGCCGACCCTGTTGCGGCGAGAAACTCGTCGCCGCGAACCTGTGGATCTTCCGACGGGTCGGCCTCGAGCACGCGGTCGTATCGCTTGAGGAACCCTTCGACGCGCACGGAGCCGGCGTCGCCCATGCGACGCTCGGCGCCCGCCACCCAGTGCCAGGCCGTGGCGACGGGGATGAACGAGTCGCTGGCGAGCCAGACGTCGAAGTAGCGCAGTGCGCCGTCGCCGGCGAGCGAGTGCATGGTCTGCGTCACACGGCCCGCACCGGCGGTGAGCGCGAGCTGCGGCGACACGAAGTACTTGAGCGACAGCCGCGGTGAGAGTGCCGCCCACGATCGACTGCTCAGCGCTTCGGCGCGCAGTCCTCCCTCGAGGAGCCATCGCGGCGAGACCTGCCAGAGGTCGTCGAGCCACAGTGCGGCGGTGACCGGGCGCTGCGTGAGGTCGAACTGCGTGGTCTCCGTCTGCGGCGAGCCAGCGGCGTAGCGGATGCGCTGCGCCGCGATCTCGTACCCGATCGAGCGATCGTGCACGTCGCCACGGACGCGCAGCGAACCGGTCGCCCTGACGTCGCGCACTTCGCTCCGCTGCGTCGAGGCACCGCTGCCGAGGTCGAGACGGGTCGAGAAGCCCGAGGTGGACAGCCGTTGCTCGATCGTCGTGCGCTCGCCGAGATCCTTCGCGACGACGACGCCGAGGAGCTGGTTGCCCCAGTCGAATGCCCAGCGACCGCGGTTCGACTTCGACTTCACGGAATCGGCGTCGAACTCGGCGAGGTTCGCGTCGAGGACGTCGCGGCCCTGATATGCAGTGATTGAGATGCGCGCGCCATTGCCGAGCACGTACGACGCGTGTCCCTGCAGGTCGTGGAAGTGATAGGGGAAGATGTCGTCGGTGAAGATGGACTGTACGGCGTCGGCGTAGGTGCGACGTCCCGCGATGCTCCAGGTTCCGCGACCTCCGCCGAACCCTCCGGCGAAGCGCGCCGTCGCCCCGAGCGCGGACAGGTCGGCCGTGGTGTGGATGCCCGGACGGAGATCCTCCGCCGAGCGTACGTCGAGCACGCTCGACAGCCGGCCGCCGTAGCGCGCGGGGAACGCGGCGGTGAGCAGCTCGATGCTCTCCACCGTGGCATCCATGAACGTGCTGAACAGACCACCGAGGTGGAACGGATTGTAGATCGGGAAGCCGTCGAGCAGCACGAGGTTCTGATCCGCCTCGCCGCCGCGCACGGTCAGCCCGGTATTGAAATCATTGCGCGCGGTGACGCCGGGCAGGAGCTGCACGGTGCGCACGACGTCGGGCTCGCCGATGCTCGGCACGCCCGACATCGCTCGCGCATCGATGACGACGGTCGAGATGCTCGGCTTCGTCAGAAACAGCTCGGCCTCGATGCGCTGCGCGTCGGTGCGCACGGGCGAAAGGAGCTGGATGCCGCGCTCGAGCACGACCTCGACGCGCAGCGTGTCGCCGTCGCGGACGCGGATCGCGCGATCGACGGTGCGATAGCCAGGGAGCCGTACGCGCAGCGTGCGCGCCCCCGATGGCACGGGCGCGAGCAGGAAGCGTCCGTCGGCACCCGTGATGGTGGCGGCGGACGTTCCGACGATCCCGACGGAGGCGCGACTCGCCGGCGCAGGCGCAGCGGTATCGGCGCGCACCAGCACGCGGCCGGCGACGACGGCAGGCCGCGGTTCCTGCGCCGCGAGGAGCGCCGGCGCGAGTGCGGTCAGTGCAGCGATCGAGCGGAGGCGGCGGAGTGACACGCGCCAACGATACCAGCGGGTCCGGGGGTTCGCAGGTTCGGGAGTTCGGGGGTTCGGGACAACAACGGCCTCGGAGGGCGGCCGCCTGCATCCCTATCGGTCGGACACAGTGCCGCTCATGATTGGGCGACGAGTGCTCACTACCACGCTCCTTCGAAAGGAGAATTCCCATGCGTACCATCGTCACCGTCGTCACGGCTGCGCTCGTCCTCGGCAGCACATCCACGCGGGCACAGGGCGTGGCCGAGCACCCACCGCATCCGGCACCACCCCACGAGCGGCAGGCACCGGCGGTCGAGGCGCATCTGAAGACGTTCGACATCCTCGACTTCGACGTCTTCAGCAATCAGAAGTGGGACCGGCTGGGCGAGAGCCACGCGAAGGACATCATCGTCACGTGGCCGGATGGCCATGAGACCGCCGGCATCGACCGACACATCGCGGATCTGAAGGCGCTCTTCGTCTATGCGCCCGACATCAAGATCAGGGAGCATCCCATCCGCTTCGGCTCCGGCAGCTTCACCACGGCCACTGGCGTGATGACGGGCACGTTCACCAATCCGATGCCCATCGGTGGCGGCAAGACGATCCCGCCCACAGGCAAGCGCTTCGCGCTGCCGATGGCGACGATCGGTCACTGGCGCGGCAGCACGATGGATCACGAGTGGCTGTTCTGGGACAGCCAGGGGTTCATGAAACAACTGGGCCTCGCGAAGTAGCGCCGCTGTCGCCGCCTGCGCGCCGCGGACGAGTAGGGTGTGATGGTTCGCAACGAGGAGTGGGGACCTTTTCAAAACGTGGATGGATATCGTACCACGACCGGAGCGGCGATCGGCTCCTCACCGCACACGCCTGCGCAGAGGGTGTACGACCATGACGATGTCGATCACGCAGTTCGAGGCGGCGGACGTCGAGCGCGCGAACGCCACGGGGCTGCAGCCCGTGGTGTTCGTCCACGGCCTCTGGCTCCTGCCGAGCAGCTGGGAGCGATGGGCGCGGCTGTTCGAGGAAGCGGGGTACGCCGCGCTGACGCCGCCTGCGGGCGCGCCATTGTTCCAGGGAGCAGCGGCGAACCTCAACCCGTGGACGGAGGTGAAGGTCGACCGGAAGAATCCGGATCGCGGACCGCTACTGCTCATCTCGGGCGATAACGATCACACGGTACCGTGGGCGATCACCAACGCCGAGTACAAGCTGCAGAAGAAGAATCCGGGCGTGACGGAGATCGTGAAGGTGAAGGGGCGCGGGCACGCGCTGACGATCGACAGCGGGTGGCGCGAGGTCGCCAAAGCGGCGCTGGAGTTCGTGCGAAGGTTCGTGTAAGGGCGCGATGCGCGAATGCGCTACTGCATTGGGATCGCCTGCTCGCTGCTCCTCGGTGGATGCGCCAGTCTCGCCGCGCCGAAGTATCGCGGCCCCACTTCCGACCACTTCGACGGCAGGCGGTTCCACAATCTCGCGCGCGTCGGCGATGCGATGTTCGACGACGCGTTGCGGCGCGCGGCGAGCATCCTCGTGGGCGACAATGCGGGATGGGCGAAGTGGATGGTGGCACCGACCGACACGCCGCCGTCGCGCGTGGGTGGCGGCAGGCTGCGCGTCACCTTCGTGAACCACGCGACGATGCTCGTGCAGATGGACAGCCTCAACATCCTCACCGACCCGATCTGGTCGGACCGTGCGAGCCCGCTGCGCTGGGCGGGGCCGAAGCGCCACGCTCCACCCGGCATCCGCTTCGAGGATCTGCCAGCGATCGACGTCGTGTTGCTGAGTCACGACCACTACGATCACATGGATCTGCCGACGCTCCGGCGGCTGGTCGCGGCGTTTCATCCGCGCATCGTCACGGGGCTCGGCAACGCCGCGTATCTCGCGCGCAACGGCATCCCCGGCGCGCAGGACATCGACTGGTGGCAGTCGGTCACCCTCGCGGACGGCGTGCGCGTGACGGGAGTGCCGGCGCAGCACTGGTCGGCGCGCTCGATCACCGACAAGTGGCGGACGCTCTGGCTCGGCTTCGTCATCGAGAGCGAGTCGGGCCCAGTTTACTTCGCCGGCGACACGGGGTTCGGCGAGTTCCTCACGATGATCCGCGATCGCTTCGGCCCACTGCGTCTCGCGATGCTGCCGATCGGCCCGATGCGACCGCGGAGCGCGATGGCGCCGCGCCACCTGTCGGCGCGCGACGCCGTGCGCGTGTACGAGCTGCTGAACGTCTCGACGGCGATCGCGATGCACTTCGGCACTTTCCGGCAGGGCGCCGACGCCGAGCGGGAGCCGACGGACTCACTGGCGGTCGCGACGCGCGAGGAAGGACCCTGCCCGGTTCGCTTCTGGGCGCTGTACAACGGGGCGGCGCGCGAGGTACCGCCGCTGAGGCCGTTCCGCACCGTCGTGTGCGCGGAGAACCATAAAGACCGCTGACGCGTACACGGGCGCGACCACAGAGGTGACTCGGCAGACGCCGCCGTGACGGGAACAGATCTCGCCCTTGCGCCGTCTGCGTTCTCCGATGGTGCTTCCTCTCTCGCAGGCGAGGTACCGATGCGTACATCCGGTCTCACAGCGCGGTCGCTCGGGCCGTCGGTCGTCGCGGCGTGCCTCGTCGCCTGCACCGGCGGCGCGCTCCTCCCCGTCGAGGCGGGGATCGGCCCGCACCCGACGCTCCCCGAGCCGCAGCCGTCGCTCATCCCGACGGTCAACGTCGTCGAGGCGAAGGGATGGGGTGAAGGAGCCACGCCGACCGCCGCGCCGGGACTCGTCGTCACCGCATTCGCCCGCGGACTGAACCATCCGCGCTGGCTGTATGTGCTCCCGAACGGCGACGTGCTCGTCGCCGAGACGAACGCGCCGAAGCGGCCCGACGACAGCAAGGGACTCAAGGGCTGGTTCTTCAAGACATTCCAGAAGAAGGCCGGCGGTGGCGTGCCAAGTGCGAATCGCATCACGCTGCTGCGCGACGCGGATGGCGACGGCGTGGCCGAAACGCGCTCGGTGCTGCTCTCGGGGCTCACGTCGCCATTCGGAATGGCGCTCGTCGGTGACGCGCTCCTCGTCGCCAACACGGATGCGCTGGTGCGAGTGCCCTACGCGCGCGGCGACACCCGCATCACCGCGACGCCGACGCGCGTGACCGCGCTCCCCGCGGGGACGATCAACCATCACTGGACGAAGAACGTGATCGCCTCGCCCGACGGGAGGCGTGTGTACGTCTCCGTGGGCTCGAACAGCAACGCCGGGGAGAACGGGATCGACAAGGAGACGGAGCGCGCGGCGATCTTCGAGGTCGATCTGACGTCCGGCCGACATCGTGTTTTCGCGTCGGGGCTGCGCAACCCCGTCGGCATGGCGTGGGAACCGGAGACCGGTGCGCTCTGGGCGTCGGTGAACGAGCGCGACGAGCTCGGGAGCGACCTCGTGCCCGACTTCATGACGGCGGTGCGCGACGGCGCGTTCTATGGCTGGCCGTTCAGCTACTACGGCCAGCACCCCGACTACCGGCCGAAGCCGCGCCGGCCCGACCTCGTCGCGAAGGCCACCGTCCCCGACTACGCACTCGGCGCGCACACGGCGTCGCTCGGATTGACGTGGTCCCCCGACTCCGCGGCGTCGCTCCCCACTCAGTTCAGGCACGGAATGTTCGTCGGCCAGCACGGCTCGTGGAATCGAAGACCGCGGAGCGGTTACAAGGTGATCTTCGTGCCATTCACGAGTGGCAAGCCGTCGGGCGTGCCGGTGGACGTGCTCACGGGCTTCGTGCGCGACGGCGGCGACGCAATGGGACGTCCGGTCGGGGTGGCGATCGACGGTCGCGGAGGGTTGCTGGTGGCGGACGACGTCGGCAACGCGGTGTGGAGGGTGACGGGGCGGTAGTGCGTGCGTGCGCGGCGACGATGCCAAAGGACGCACCGATGCCCAACTCCCGCCAAGACGACGACGGAACCCGCCGCCGCCAAGCGCGCATTGAAGCCCAGGGGAATATCCCCCGCGCCCGCGCTGTCTCACCAATCGAGCAGCACACGTCACACCCACGCACGACATCCTGTGCAATCGATCACCATGCCCGTGCACCACGGGCCCGACTGTTCATCGTCGCTCGCGCGACTCGAACGCGTCTACCGCATCGCGCTCGCGCGCCCGCGCGATCTTCCGCTGCTGCCGGCGATCGAGCTGGCGGCTGCGCGGCTCCTCGTCGGCCACGCGCCATCATCCGTGCTCGGTGAGACGACGAGCCAGTTCGCGCTCCGGAAGGCGCGGCGCGCCGGACGTCTCTGGGTGGTGCTCGCGGACGATGAGCCGGTCGGGTTCGCACACGTGGTGGTGCACGAGAGCCGCGTGGCCCATCTCGAGGAAGTGGACGTGCATCCGCATCACGGGCGCCGCGGGCTCGGACGACGGCTCGTGCAGACGGTGTGCGCCTGGGCGACGTCGCACGGCTTCGATGCGGTGACGCTCACGACGTTCCGCGACGTTCCGTGGAACATGCCGTTCTACGCGCGACTTGGCTTCGAGCCGGTCGCGCCGGATGCGGTGAGCGCCGCGATGCACTCGGTGATCGAGGACGAGGTGCGGCGCGGGCTCGATGCCGCGCGACGGGTCGTCATGCGGTATCGCGCGTGACGGGAGACACATGTTGCCAATCGACGGTCATCTGCGTGCACCCGTGGCGCGGCGCCGAGCTGATAGCGGCCTGGCGCACGAAGCAGCTCGAGTACGCATGGGGCCGGGGCGAAGCTGTTCGGCTATCCGTCGCTCTGGGTGAACCGACTCGGCGCGCCGGCCGACGAGCTGGGCGCTCCGGCGCCCGATGCCATCGTGCGCACGCTGACGGAGCTCGTCGGCTACGTGCGTGCAATGCACTGACAACGAGACACATCATGAGCGATTGCACACTCGCCGACGTCCGGGTTCGACCCGCGCGGCACGACGATCAGTCGCGGATGCTGGAGCTGTGGGAGCGCTCCGTCCGCGCGAGCCATCACTTCCTCGAGGAGGGAGACGTGGAGACGATCCGTCCGCTCGTCGCGGCTGAAGATGCGCTGAAGATGGACGTCAACGAACGGAACGGTGCCGCACTGCCGTTCTACGAGGCGCTCGGGTTCTCGGTGATCGGCCGCTCGCCGACGGACGCGGGTAGCCGACCCTTCCCAATCGTGCACATGCGACGTGCGTCGGCCGTTCAGTCGCCCACACAATCATGACGACCCTCTTTCACGACTCCAGCGATGCGACGGCGCTCGCTCCCGTGCTCCGTGTCGCGCGCCCGAGCCGCAACCTCGACGCCACGGCGGGATTCTACACACGCGCCTTCGGTCTCGAGGTGCTCGAGAGATTCACCGATCACGCCGGATTCGACGGCGTGATCCTCGGCCGTGCGGGCTGGCCATATCACCTGGAGCTCACGCATCAGTCGGCGCACGCCGTCACACCGAGACCGACGGCGGAGGACCTGCTGATCCTCTATCTCCCGGATCGCTCCGAATGGATGGGCGCGGTCCGCCGGGTCCGCGACACCGGGGCGCGCCCCGTCCCCTCACGGAATCCATACTGGGACCGCTGCGGCGTCACCTTCGAGGACCCCGACGGCTATCGGATCGTGATCGCGAACATCGGCTGGCCATAACGCTTCGGAAGAGCGGCGCGCGGTGGTCGCATGCGCGGAGTCGACGTAAGATTGTGCCGTGCGCTGCCCACGATTGCGGTCGGGATCACTCGCGATGCTCCTCGTCGCCTCGACGGCGACGCACGCCACGCACGCGCCGCTGTCACACGTTCCCGCCACGCTGCTGCTGCGGGTCGTCGACTCGGTGTCCCAGCGTCCGGTGCCGAACGCCGAGATCACGGCGCATGAGCGGCGCGGGCTGACGGACGTGCGTGGTGAGGTGCGCGTGCTCTATTCGGAAGACGGCGAGCTGCACGTGCGCATCCGCCAGATCGGCTTCCGCTACGCGGACCGCACCTTCCGACGCGATCCGGCGTCGCGCACCGACGAGGACACGGCCGTCGTCGCGCTGGAGCGGATGAGCTTCGCGCTGCCGCAGGTCGTCGTGCGCGCCGAGCGGCACTGCAGGGAGTCGGTCGAGTCGTCGCACGCCGCGCTGACGGAGGCGTCGATGGAGCTGCTGCGCTTCGGCGCCGAGCAGTTCGAGAACTTCCGGCGTGCCTATCCGTTCGACTTCACGCTCGAGCAGCGCACGTCGGCGGCCCTTTCCTTCGGCGGGAGGCGACCGCAGCCGAGGGTGCACGTGGACACGCTGGCGTCGAACACGTGGGGCGACCGGTACACTCCCGGGAAGGTGGTGGAGGAGCGCGGCCGCAACGAGTACTTCGTGCCGCTGCTGTTCGTCTCCGCGCTCGCCGACCCCGCGTTCTGGGATCTGCACTGCTTCGTGGCGCGTGGCGTGGAGTCGCGCGACGGACGCCGTCTCATCCGGCTGGACTTCACTCCCACGCTCGACGTCCGCGACCCGGACTGGGAAGGCTCCGCCTGGCTCGACTCGGCGCGCAGCGTGCTCGCGCGCGTGGATTTTCGTCTGACCAATCTCCACGGCATGGTCGGCCCGCAGCGCTTCGACGGTTACACGGTGTTCTCGACACCGACGCCGTACATCGCGAGACCCGATTCGACCGTGGCGTCGTGGATCACGGCCGTGCCGGGCGGAGCGTTCGGACAGGTGCGGCGGTCGGGAGGGATGCAGATGTTGTTGATCCGGGAGGTGACGTATCGGGGGAGGAAGCCGCCGGAAGCAGAGCGGTAGACGGTTTCGTGGTGCCGGCTTCGCCGGCGCGGTTGCCAGTTTCTCCGTTGACGGTAGACGGCCGGCCTTGGGAAGCTCCTGCGTCCCAAGGCCGGCCGTCTACTGAAGAACCGTGAATCGACGAACGCACGCGCGAAGCGCGCGCTACTTCACCACGAACTCCGTGCTCATCCCATGCTCCGCGTGCGACTTCTTGTCGGGTGCGGGGACGAAGCAGAGCATCGCGTAGGTGCCCGGGGTGAAGTCGTTGCTGAAGATGCCGGTGCGGCCCTTCGCCATGCCGGCCATGCCGGCCATCGGCGTGGCTGGCGGCGGACCCTTCATGTTGTCGGACAACCACTTGTTGAAGTCGGCGACGTGCTTGCCCGGCGCGAGCTTGACGATGACGACTTCATGGTCCTGCGGACCGTTGTTCATCATATGAATCGTGTGCTTGCCCGCGGTGATCGGCTTGGAGAAGGTGAAGCCGTAGTCCTTCACCACGAGATGCACGTCTGGGTCGGGCGCCGGCGCGAACGTCGCACCGGCCTGTGTGACGCCACCGGCAGCGTTCACTGTGAGCGGCGCGACCATCCCCTTGCTCGTATGCGGCGTCGGGTCGCCGGGTGACGGGATGAAGCACAGGAGCACGTAATTGCCCGGCGCGAGGTCGATCGTGGCTTCGATCGTGGCACCGGGCGCCGCGGCGTTCGGACCACCGACGGCGACGAGCCATGCGGGCGGCGCCGCATTGGGATCCTTCATCACCGCTGCCAGATCCTTCATCGTCTTCCCCTGCTCCAGCTTCAGAATCGAGATTTGATGGATCATCTTACCGTCGTTGACGAGGCGGACGGTGGTCTGCCCGGCGATGATGGACTTGGGCGCTGCGAATGCGAACTCGCTCGCGTGCACCGTGACGACGGGAACCTTGAACGCGGCATCGCTGCGCGCGTCGCGCAGGTTCGACGTCGACACGAAGGCGGCGGCGCCGGCGAGGAGCGCCAGGGGAACGACTTTCAGCATGTTGAGACCTCGGGGAAACGAGAGGGGGCGGATAACATGACACCTCCCTCGCCATGGCGCGAGAGCGGAGGGCGGTCAGACCGCGGGGCGGGTGGCGAGCCGATCGGCGATGAGCGCGAGCGCATCGCGTCGCTCGTCGCCCTCGAGGACCAGCCGCGGCGGGCGCACGGTCTCGGTGCCGCGGCCGACCTGCGCCTGCACGAGCTTGATGAGCTGCACGAACTTCGGCACGGTGTCCATGCGCAGCAGCGGGAGGAACCAGTGATAGATCGCCGTCGCCTCGGCCCATCGGCCGGCACGCGCGAGCTCGACGAGCCGCACCGATTCCTCGGGGAGCGCGTTCACCAGCCCAGCGATCCAGCCGGTGGCACCGACGCCGAGCGCCTCGAGGATCATGTCGTCGAGGCCAGCGAAGACGGCCAGCCGCTCGCCGAGCTGCGCACGTACGGCGGTGACGCGGCGGACGTCGCCGCTGGATTCCTTCACGGCGTGGAGGTTGTCGTGGCGCTGCGCGAGCTCGGCGAGCTGGTCGGCCCGCACGTCGGTGCGGTAGGCGATCGGGTTGTTGTACAGCATGCACGACAGCCGCGTCGCCGCGATGATCGCGCTGTAGTGCTCGCGCGTCTCGCGCCAGTCGCTGTAGTAGACGTACGCCGGCAGAGCCATGAGGCCGTCGCAACCCGCGCGCTCGGCGGCCCGCGCGAGGGCGACGCATTCGGCCGTCGCGAGCCCGGCGATACCGGCGACGACGGGCATGCGACCGTCGATGGCGCGGACGCATGTCTCGTTGATGCTCAGCTTCTCGTCGAAGGTGAGCGTGGCGGCCTCGCCGAGCGATCCGCCGGTGACGATGCCGGCGCATCCGGCTTCGGCGAGCCAGCGGACGTGCGCCGCGAGCGCGTCGTGGTCGACGGAGCCGTCATCGTGGAGAGGAGTGGTGATGGCCGGGAAGACGCCGGACCACTGCGACTGCTGCATCGTCATTTCTCTGAAGTCTGATTGGGCTGCGGGGACCTAGGAATGCGACGTGGAGTGTAGTCGGTCTCCCGCCGATCGCCATCGCCGCACCGTATTCCCCGATTTTCCCTTCTCGATCTCTCGGCGCGACTATCGACCCCTCAACTCAACACCCGGCTGGGCACGAACGGAGTCGCGTCGATCGGCGGTTCGCGCCCCGCGACCAGGTCGGCGATGATCTGGCCAGTAGCGAGCGACGTGGTGATGCCGAGTCCCTCGTGACCGGCCGCGATCCACACGCCGGGGATGGAGGGCCATGGTCCGATGAGCGGCAGCTTGTCGGGCGTCGCGGGACGGAACCCGCACCACTTGCGGAGCAGTTGCATCGCCCCGAGCGATGGGATGTACTCGCACGCCCGCGCCAGCATGCGCGCGAGCATGCCGTCGTCCAGCGACGCGTCCCAGCCCACCAGCTCGCGCGACGACCCGATGATCACCTCCCCCGTGACGCGCGGCTGCACGTTGAACGCGACGGAGGCCGTACTCATCGCGTTCGCGCTCGCGAGGTAGCCAAGCTCCACGAGCTGGTGTCGCACGAAGCCGGGATAGCGGTCGGTGATCGCGAGGTAGCCCTTCCTCGGCACGATCGGCAACTTCGGGATGAGCCTCGGCGACTCCGCACCGGCGGCGATCACGACGACCTCGGCGCGGTACACGTCGTCGCCACAGTACGCGGAGTTCGCGCTGATCCGGTCGACGCGGTGTCCCTCGCGCACGCTCGCGCCGGCGGCGCGCGCCCGTTCGAGCAGCCAGTGTGTGGCGTTCGGCGGATTCATCACGCCGTCGCCCGGCACGAGCAGGCCGCCCGCGAGGTCGGGCCGGAGATTGGGCTCGAGCCCAGTCAGCTCGAGCGGGCCGAGGACCTCGCTCGCGATCGCATGATCGGCCAACAGCCGATGCTTCGCGCGCACGACGTCGAGCTCGGATTCGTCGGCGGCGACCCAGATCGTGCCGCAGGGGTCGTGCTGTACCGCCGGCGGCAGCTCGGATCCCAGCGCGCGCCAGAGCGCCGTCGAGAGCGCGGTCAGCGCGAGCTGCGCGGGGGAGTCATCGAGCACGACGAGATGACCCATCCCCGCGGCCGTCGCGCCGCTCGCCGGGCTCTCCGCCTCGAGCACGAGGACGCGCAGGCCGTCGCGCGCGAGCGCATCCGCGCACGCTGCGCCGATGATCCCCGCGCCGACGAGGATCGCGTCCCAGTGCGTCGCCAACGCTGCGCTCGTCATTCGCTGCCGAACCCGCAGCGGAACGGATCGCGCGGATCGAAATGCAGCGTCGACTCCCCTGTGACGAACGCCGTGCCGCGCACGTGCGGCACGACCGTGCCGCCGGGACCTTCGGTGAGCCAGCCGGTGAACAGGCTTCCGGTGATGCTCTCCTGCCGCCACGGCTGTCCCAGCGCGAGGCGGCCGCGTGCATGCAACGCGGCCATCGTGGCCGACGTACCGGTGCCGCATGGTGAGCGATCGTAGTCGCCTCCCGAGCAGAGCACGTAGTTCTGCGCATCGGCGTCGGCGCGCGCCGGCGGTCCGGAGAGCTCGATGTGGTCGATGTCGGCGCCGTCGGCGCCCGTGATCCCGGCCGCGCGGATCGCATCCTGGATCGCTTGCGTGAATCGCGTCAGCTCGCGCACGTGCGCGAGGTCCATCGGCACCGTGCGCGCGTGTGTGAGGAAGAACCAGTTGCCGCCATAGGCGACGTCACCGGTCACCGTGCCGTAGCCGTCCACCTGCACGGCGACGTCGCGCGCGTGGAGCCGCGCCGGCACGTTCTCGATCGTGACGCTGCCATCGTCAGCGAGCTCGGCGCGCACGGTGCCGGCGGGGGTGTCGAACTGGTGCGATCCGGCGCGCAGCCGGCCGAGGAACTCGAGCGTGCGCACGACTCCGATGAGGCCGTGGCCGCACATGCCGAGGTAGGTGCCGTTGTTGAAGAACACGATCCCCGCCGTCGACGCCGGATCGACCGGCGGGGTGAGCAGCGCACCGACGACGGCGTCGTGGCCACGCGGCTCGCGCACGACCGCGCGGCGCAAATGGTCGAAGCGGGCGCGCAGATCGTCGCGCCGTGCGGTCAACGTGTCTCCGGCGGGCTGCGGCCAGCCGTCGAGCACGACACGGGTCGGCTCCCCTTCGGTGTGCGAGTCGATGACGCGCATCGTGCGTGGCACGTCGAGGTGCGTCGCCAGTCGGATCGGATCCCTTGCGTCGCGGAGCGCCATCGCTGGGTGGTGGGTCATGGGTGGTGAGTGGTGGGTGAACGGCGGTGGTAGTTTCCCATTACTCACCACTCACCACTCCCACTCACGACTCAGAGAGTCTGGGCCGTGGCTTTCGCTGGTCAAGGGTAGCGCGCCACGCGCGACGAGCTCATCGTCCCGATCATCATGACGTCGAAGCTCATCCTCCTCGTGCTCGGCCTCGCCGCGCCGCTCGCCGCGCAGGACAGCGCCGCCACGCGCCGCACCGACTCGGCGACCAGCGCGGCGCGGGGGCCGCGCGTCGTCCACACGCCGAAGCGCTCGCGCGCCGACTCGCTGCGCGGGTCGTACACCACGCCGGGCCGGCGGTGGTGGGACGTGACGTTCTACGATCTCCACGTCTCGATCACGCCGCGGGACAGCAGCATCGCCGGATGGAACGCCATCACGTACCGCGTCGTCGAGCCACCGAGCGCCGCGCGCGAACTCCAGATCGACCTCATGGAGCCGTTGCAGGTCGACAGCATGGTGCAGAACGGGCATGCGGTGCCGTATCGGCGCGAGGGGAATGCCTTCTTCGCCGCGCTGCACGTCGCACCTCGGGCCGGTGCGCGCGGCACGATCGTCGTGCACTACCACGGACGGCCCCAGATCGCCGTGAACCCGCCGTGGCAGGGCGGATTCACGTGGACGTCGGACAGCCTGAATCGCCCGTGGATCGTGACGACCGACCAGGGGATGGGCGCGTCGGTGTGGTGGCCCAACAAGGACACGCAGGCGGACGAGCCGGACAGCCAGCGCGTGGCGCTGACCGTTCCGCAGCCGTTGATCGATGTGTCGAACGGGCGCTTGCGCACGATGACGCGCAACGCCGACGGCACCACGACGTACGAGTGGTTCGTGCGGAACCCGATCAACAACTACGCGATCGCCGTCGCCGCTGGCCACTATGCACACTACAGCGAGGTGTACCGCGGTCTGCGCGGCGACCTCACGCTCGACTACTGGCCGCTCGACTATCATCTCGACGCCGCGAAGCGGCAGTTCCCCCAGTCGCGCTCGATGCTCCGGTGCTTCGAGAGCTGGTTCGGGCCGTATCCGTGGTACGAGGACGGCTACAAGCTGATCGAGGTGCCGAACACCGGAATGGAACACCAGAGCGCGGTGTCGTACGGCAACTGGTATCGCAACGGCTATCGCCTGCGTGACGGCTCCGGCACGGGACTGGGCCTCACGTGGGATTTCATCATCGTGCACGAGAGTGCGCACGAGTGGTTCGGCAACAACATCACCGCGAAAGACAACGCGGACATGTGGGTCCACGAGAGCTTCGCGAACTACGCCGAGGGGCTCTATACGGAATGCCTGTTCGGCAAGGATGCCGGCGCGCGCTACCTGATCGGCAACCGGCGCGGCATCCGCAACGATCGCCCGATCGTTCCCGACTACGGCGTGAACGATCAGGGCTCCGGCGACATGTATCCCAAGGGCGGCGCGATGCTGCACACCATCCGCCAGCTCGTGGACGACGACGTCCGCTGGCGCGGCATCCTGCGAGGATTGAACCGGACCTTCTGGCATCAGACGGTGACCGGCCAGCAGGTCGAGGACTATCTGAGCCGGGGCGCGGGTCGCGACCTCTCACGCGTGTTCGAGCAGTACCTGCGCACGACGATGATCCCCACACTCGAGTACCGGATCGTCGCCGACACCCTGTCCTACCGCTGGACCGATGTCGTACGGGGGTTCGACATGCCCGTGAAGGCGACACTCGACTGGCCCGACCTCGGGTGGCTCCGCCCGACGACGGCGTGGCAACGCGTCCGTGTGAGCCTCCCCAACGCGTCGAACTTTCGGGTCGATCCGAACTTCTACGTGCAGAGTCGATCTGTTGCAGTGAGCACGAGCCCGTGAATGCAACACGACCTCGGGAAGCGTCTTGCCTCCCGAGGTCGTTTCTCTTGCGACCCCCAACCCCCGAACCCGCGCTACTGCTGACACATCCCGTGCGGATCGGGCTTCGGCTTGTCGACAACCAGCCGATGCCCGAGGTTCGCGACATTGGTCGCCGCCGCGTGAATGAGCTGCGCGACCTGGGCCATGTGCCCGTAGTCGATGTACTGCGGCTCGTCGGTCACCTGGTGGTAGTCCGCGTGGCCGCCCGTCGTGAAGAACACCACCGGGATCCCCCACCGCGCGTAGGCCCAGTGGTCGCTGCGGCAGTAGATGTTCTGCGGATGCCCGTTGGCGTCGAGCGCGTAGTCGAAAGCGAAGCCGAAGTTGCCGCGCTTGTTCGTCCCCTCGACGAGATCGCCGAGCTCCGTGGAGAGACGCCGCGAGCCGATGAGCTGCAGGTAGCCCGTGCCGCCGTGGAGCAGCTTGCCGTCCTTCGACTCGCCCGTCGCATCCGTCGCGCGGCCGCGGCCGATCATGTCGATGTTGAGCTGCCCGACGATCGAATCCCGCGACACGGTGGGGTGATCGGTGAAGTAGCTCGAGCCGAGCATCCCCTCCTCCTCGCCGACGTGCCAGGCGAAGATGATCGAGCGCTTCGGCTTCGCGCTGGCCGTGGCGAAGCGCTCGGCGATCTCGAGGAGCGCCATGCTGCCCGAGCCGTCGTCGTCGGCGCCGTTGTAGATCGAGTCGGGGCGCGACGGGTGCAGCTTGCGCAGCGAGTCCATCGTGGCGCGGATCTTCACCCACTGCTCCGGCGTCGGCTTGGGATCGGGGCTGTCGGCGCCCTGCGGCGCGGCGTGCATCATCAGCGCCTTGATCGAATCGTGGTCGGCGGGACGCTGGTTGAAGCCGATGTGGTCGTCGTGCGCGCCGATGACGACGTACTGGTTGCGCAGCACCGGATCGGCGCCGGGCAGGATCGCCAGCACGTTGCGGCCCGGCGCGACGGCGGTGTTGGAAAGGATGCGCGCGCTCACCGCGCGCCCTGCGGCGCCCGTCTGCGCCCCCTCGACCGGCGCGCCGAGCATGTCGGCGGCGACGGCGTCGGTGACGTAGAAGTACGGCGGCTTCCGCACGTCCGACGACGGATCCTCCTTCAGCGACACCTGCGGCTCGGCGTACTGATGCTCGAGGTAGCCGGGCGGCAGGTAGTCGAGCTGCGCGACGGCGATCGCCGCGGCGTTCGAGAAGCGCGCCGTGAGCTGGCTGCGGTTGACGGTGCTGTAGTCGCGCCGGCCGTCTGGGCCCTTGTTCAGGCGGATGACGACGACCTTGCCCTCGGCCTGTGCCCTCGGGATGAAGCTCGTCGTGTCGCCCCACTCACCGCCGAATACCACCGGGGCGTTCGCGAGCTCGGCGAGGGTGTCGCCCTGCTGCCGCGGCGCGAAGTCCTTCCAGAGCGCGAAGCGCTTCTCGCCGACGGCGACATACGACGACGGATCGAACGTCTTCTCGATGAGAGGACTCTGGAAGTAGCCGCCGTTCTCGCCAGCGGGCTTGAGGCCGAGCCGCTTGACCTCCGACGCGATGTAGGTCGTGCCCATGTCGTTCCACCTGGTGCCGGCGAGCCGGCCCATCATGGAGTCGTCGGCGAACTTGTACAGGCGCGTCATCAGGTCGAGCGGGGTGATGGCGCC
>JBJMNN010000243.1:0-35374 GCA_045804245.1 Gemmatimonadaceae bacterium
ATGGGTAGCTGCGAGACGCTGAACGCCAGTGGCTTCGACTTCCTCGCCGATCTCGGTGCGCCACTCACGAACGAACGCGGCGACCGCCTGGCACCGCTGGCGCTGGTGCTCGGGACTTATGGGCGAAATCCCGCGGGCAAGCACGCCATCCTCGACTCACTCGTTCAGCACGGCTACGACCTGCCGGACACGCCGATCATGGCGTTCCACCGCGGCAGCGTGGCGGGTCTGGAAGCGCACCTGCGCCGCGATCCGTCGCTCCTCGCGCGCCGATTCACGCTGGGGGAGATCTACCCGCCGGAGCTCGGGTGTGCCGAAGGCGGAGGCATGCACTGGACGCCGATCGACGGAACGACGCTGCTGCACCTCGCGATCGATTTCATGGAGCGGGAGGTCTTCGATTGGCTCGTCGCGCGTGGTGCCGACGTCAACGCACGCGCCCTTGTCGACGCCGAGGGCTTTGGCGGCCACACGCCACTCTTCCATACCGTGGTGTGCGGCCCCTCGTGCGACGAGACGTTCATTCGCGCGTTGCTCGACCGCGGAGCATCCGCGAACGCACGGGCCTCGCTGCGAAAGTTTCTCGACTGGTGCGAGCGACCGCGCTGGCACGTGGCGCGTGAGGTCACTGCCGCGGAGTGGGGCCGTGGCTTCCCCGAGGAAGGCTGGGTCAACGCGGCGGCGCTGCGGCTCCTCGGCTAGTCGGCGTCTCCGCGGCGGCTAGGCCTCGATGAGCATCGTCCCTTCGCAGACGAGCACCGTCGCGCCGCCGACGCGCACGCCGGTGATCTCGCCGCGCGCCACGTCGGCCTCGATGTCGAGGATGCTCGGCCGCTTCATCTCGAAGCCCTGCTCGAGCCGCCAGCGCAGCGTGCCATCGCGTCGCGTATCGCGCTTCGCGAGGTAGCCGGCCATCGCTGCGGCGGCGCTCCCGGTCGCCGGGTCCTCCGAGATGCCGAACCCGGGCGCGTACATCCTGCCGTGCAGATCGGAGCCGGCGCGCGCTCCCTCGCGCGCGAAGACGAGGGTCTCCGGCGCCCACGTGCCGGCGAGGGCGCGCTCCCACGCGTCGATGTTCACGCGCGACCGCGCGACGGCGGCGCGGTTGCGCACGGGGACGAAGAGATAGGGGACGCCGCACGTCCAGCCGCGCGGCTCCCAGTCTCCATCGAGGAGGTCGTCCGTCTCCAGGCTCAACGCGCGCGCCAGCGCTTCGCGCGGCGGGGGAGGGGGGCCCTCTTCGGGGAGCTTGGCCACCGCGAGCGCGCAGTACGTGGGTTTGCCGTGCTCGGCGCGGATAGTCACCGGCACCGGCCCCACGAGCTCCTCGAGCACGATGCGCGTGTGCTCGCCGGTGAGCGGGATCGCCCCGATGGCGGCCAGCACGTGGGCCGTGCCGACCGTGGGGTGGCCGGCGAAGGGCAGCTCGTTGCCCGGGGTGAAGATCCGCACGCGCCGGGTGTGCGCCTGATCCGACGGCGGGAAGACGAACGTCGTCTCCGAGAAGTTGAACTCGCGGGCGACGTCCTGGAACCGGTGCTCGGGGATGCCGGTGGCGTCGGGGAAGACCGCCAGCTGATTGCCGCCGAACGGCTGATCGGTGAACACGTCGGCGGTGAGGTATCGAAATCGTGGCATGCCGGGAATGTAGCGGGCGCATGCATCAGCGGGTCCGACGCTCTGCTTGCACGGTCGTGCACCGGTCTCCAACTTCGCGGGTGAAGCACCAGCCGCCGGCGGAGCGAACCTTGCACGCCGGTGGTCGTTGCGGTCCCCGACCTCCAACATCGCGTCGGTCATATGCGCACGCACATCGCGCTCGGTCTGCTCGCCTGCATCGGCTCGCCGCTGGCCGCGCAGCGCCCATCCGGACGTATCGAGGGGCAGGTCACCGACAGCGTGTACGCGAGGCCTCTCGCGGACGCCGTGGTGACCGCGACGCGAGTGGGCGCGGCTCGCGAGACGACGTTCGTGGCGAGAACGGACAGGCGAGGCGCATTCCAGTTCGACTCGCTCGACGCCGGCCGCTACGCGATCCGCTTCGCGAGTCCGCTGCTCGACTCGCTCCAGTACGGCGGCAACTCGCCGCTCGTCGATGTGTCTTCCGACCGCCCGACGCGGGTCGCGCTCGCCACGCCCTCGGGTCAGACGCTTCGTTCGCTCGCATGCCCGGGCGTGACGTTTCCTTACGGCACCGGCGCCCTGTTCGGCATCGTCTCGGACGCCGAGAGCGACAGACCGCTCGCCGGCGCTCAGATCGCCGTGGCGTGGAGTCGCCTCGCCGTCGACTCGTCGAAAGGAATCGTCGCTGACGACCGCGCCGCGAAGGTCACGGTCGACGCGTCGGGACAGTATCGGATGTGCGGGCTTCCGACGAACGAATCGCTGCTCCTGCAAGTGCAGCACAACGGACGCGCCGGCGCGGTGCTGTCGATGAAAATCTCGGATGCGGCCGGCGTGCTCGTGCGTGATCTGTCGTTCAGCGCGTCGGGCTCGTCGCTGCTCACGGACTCGACCAGCGTGTCGGGGGGCGCGACCGGGACGGCACGTCTCTCCGGTATCGTGCGCGATCTCGACGGCAAGCCCGTGGCCGGTGCGCAGGTGCGCGTGCTCGGCACCGCGGCGAGCATGCGGGCCGACGCTCGAGGCGCGTACGCCTTCACCGACCTGCCCGCCGGCACGCAGGAGCTCGAGGTGCGGCAGTTCGGGTTCGGCGTCGTGCGCGGACCGGTCGAGCTGCGCAACGAGCAGCGGACGCGGCTCGACGTCCAGCTCCAGAAGGTCGCGTCGCTCGACGCGATGAGCACCGTCGCGTCGCGGGCCTCGCGCTATCCGGAGTTCGAGCAACGACGGAAGGAGGCGATCGGCGGACGCTTCCTCGACGAGGCGCAGATCCGCAAAATGAACTTCAACAAGGTCGTCGACTACGTGAGCCTCCTGCCGGGGTTCGTCGCGGTGCACCAGCGCTGGGGGGACATGCGCGTCACGAGCATGCGCTATCCCGGCTGCGAGCCCGCCATGCTCGTCAATGACATGCCGGTCTCGAGCCTCATGGAGCTCCCGCCACCGGAGATGCTGGGCGCGATCGAGGTCTACGTGACGACAGCGGGTGCACCGCCGAACCATCGCTCGCCATGCGGCACGATCGTCTTCTGGTCGAGGCGGTGAGGACGTGTCGGCATCGGCGAGTCGTGGGTCGATGCACCTGCGCGCGTCGGCTCTCGCGCTAGCGTTGCTCGCGCTCGCCGCGGCGAGCGCCCGCGCCCAGTCCGTCGGCCGGCTCGAGGGCACGGTCACCGACAGCCTCCGCGCCGCGTCGCCGCTCGCGGGCGCGTCGGTGAGCGTGACGCGCGTGGGCGCCGCGCGCGAGACGACGCTCGTGGCGCACACTGATTCGCGCGGACGGTTCGCGTTCGAGCGGCTCGACGCCGGCGAATACGCGATCGGGTTCGCGCACGCGCTCCTCGACTCGCTGGAGTTCGGCGGCCCCACGCACCACGTCGTGGTGCCCGGCGCCGGCGTGGCGCACGCCGACCTCGCGGTCCCGTCGGGCGAGACGCTGCGGTCGCTCGCCTGTCCCGGAATGACGCTCGCCAAGGGTACCGGCGCGCTGCTCGGCGTGGTCTCCGACGCCGACACCGACCATCCGATCGCCGGTGCGCAGGTGGCCGCTGTCTGGACCGAGCTCACCTTCGACAAGGGTATCCTGAAGACGATGACGCTCGAGCACTCGGGTGGTGCCGTCACCGACTCGCTCGGCCAGTACCGGCTGTGCGGCCTGCCGACCGACAGCTGGCTCCTCGTCCAGGTGCAGCACGCCGACCGCATCGGATCCGCGTTCCAGATCTCGATCGCCGACGCGTCCGGGGTGCAGGTGCGCCACATGTCGATCAGCCGCGAAGGCACGCGCGAGCGCGCCGCGCTCGACTCGGCGCTGCGCGACACCACACGCACGCTCGCTCCGCTCAACGGCACCGCGACGCTCGCCGGCATCGTGCGCGGGAGCAGCGGCCGTCCCGTTCCGAACGCGCAGGTGCGCGTCGTCGGCGCCAGTCCGACCACTCGCACGGACGCGAACGGGTGGTTCTCCCTCACCGGGCTGCCGTCCGGGACGCAGGAGCTCGAGGTGCGAGAGCTCGGCTTCCCCGTCCAGCGGCGGCCGGTCGAGCTGCGGCGCGGCCAGACGCTGCGGCATGAGATCCTTCTCGAGGGAGTGCAGACGCTCGAGGGGATGCGCACGATGGCCGCGCGGACGCCGTACGAGCGGTTCGAGACCAACCGCCGGCTCAGCATCACGGGGATGTTCCTGACCGAGGAGCAGATCGAGAAGCGCCACGCGCAGAACACGAGCGAGCTGTTCTCGGCGATGCCCGCCTTCCGCATCATCGGCGACGGCCCGGACGCGAAGATCGTCAACGCGCGTGGCGGCTGCCGGCCCAACGTCGTCGTAGACTACATGCAATTCCAGGAGATCAACCAGATCCCGCCGTCGCTCATCGCCGGCATCGAAGCGTATCCGACGACGAACGGCGCGCCGGCGGAGTTCACGAACCTGTGCGGGGTGATCCGGATCTGGGTGAAGCGGTGAGCGGGGGCATCGCCCCGATCGAACTCCCGTGACCGGTCTGGTGTCTCACCTGGTATGATCGCGCGCTCCAACGTCCGGGCCATCGTGTGCTGGTTTCTCGCGCTCGTGGCGCTCTCGCTTCCCACCGTGCCGCTGCGCGCGCAGTCCGCGCCCGGTCGCATCGAAGGCATCGTCACCGACAGCGCGCACGCGCGTTGGCCCGAAGGTGCGAGCGTGCTCGCGGTCCGCGCCGAGCCGCCCGAGCACTCCGGTGGCGCGACCGTCGACAACCGCGGCCGCTATCGCATCGACTCGCTGCCTGCGGGGCGCTACATGCTCGAGCTCGCGAGTCCATTCCTCGACTCGCTGGAGCTCTCGCTGCCACCGCGCGAGGTCACGGTCGAGGCCGGCCGTTCGGCGCGCGCCGACTTCGCGATCCCGTCCGGGAAAACCCTGCGCGCCGCGGCGTGCCCTGGTGTCGCGCTCCCAACCGGCACCGGGGCGCTGTTCGGCCGCGTCGTCGACGCCGACACCGACGCGCCGCTCGTCGATGCGCGCGTCACCATCGTCTGGCACGAGACCATCGTCGACCGTAAGACGCTGCGAGTGGAGACGGCGGAGCGCTCCGGTGCGGTCACGACGGACAGCCTCGGCCGCTACCGCCTGTGCGGCGTGCCGACCGACGAATGGATCGCGCTGCAGCTGCAGCACGGCGGTCGTGCGGGGAGCGAGCTGCGGCTCGTCGTACCGGACAGCGCCGGGGTCGCCATGCGCCATCTCTCGCTCAGCGCGACCGCTTCGCGTGCCATCGCCGCCGCTGAGGACACCTCCCGCGACAGCTCGGCCGAAGCGCCGCTCACCGGAACGGCGTCCGTCGCTGGAACGGTTCGCGGCGTGGGCGGCCTTCCGGTTGGCGAGGCGCAGGTGCGGGTACTCGGCGCGCAGGGGACGGCGGTGAGCGACGCCCGCGGCCGCTTCTCCCTGGGTGACCTCCCCGCCGGCACTCAGGTCCTCGAAGTGCGGCGCATCGGCTACCTGCTGGCGCAGCAACCGGTCGAGCTCCGCGGAAGCCGGACCACCGCCCAGGACGTGAGCCTTCGGCGGATCGTGACGCTGGACTCCATCCGCGTCCTGGCCCAGCGCTCGCGGTACCGTGAGTTCGAAGTCAATCGCAAGGCGAATGGGTTCGGGAAGTTCTTCACCGCCGACAGCATCGAGCATCGGCACCCGTTCTACACCAGCGACCTGTTCCGGATGATCCCCGGCTTCCGGGTGTCCGGCTTCGGCATCGACGCCGTCGTCGGCAGCTCGCGGGGGGTGACGTCGCTCAGTGGAGATTGTCGGGTGAACGTCGTGATCGACGGGATGCCGAATCAGGAGATCAACCTGATCAGTCCCTTCGACATCGGCGCGATGGAGGTGTATCGACCCGGCGAGCCGGGGCCGATCCAGTACCTTCAGGGTAGCTGTGGCGTGATCGTGATCTGGTCGAAGCGATGATGAGAGAGCACCCGATGAACGACCGACTCGAGCATCGCGCACGTGCCGGTGCGCACGTCGCGCACGTGCTGCCATTGCTCGCCACGCTGCTGCTCGCCGCGCCACTCGCCGCGCAGACGGGGCGCATTCAGGGCACCATCAAGGAGGCGGCGCGACCGCGCGGCGTGAGGGGAGCGTCCGTCCTCGTGGCGCGGCTCGATCCCGAGCCGCCGCTGGCGTTCGGCGCGAAGCCCGACGAGCAGGGCCACTATCACTTCGACTCGCTCCCCGTCGGCCGGTACATGATCCAGCTGACGCACGAGGCGCTCGACTCGCTCGAGCTCTCGCTGCCGGCCTCGGAGGTGTTCATCGCCGCGGGGCGGACGGCGGAGGTGCCGTTCTCGCTGCCGACGAGCCTCGCGCTGCGCGACGCGGTGTGTCGCGGGCTGACGGTCGGGAAGGAGACGGGCGCGGTCACCGGTCACGTCGTCGACGCCGACACCGAACAGCCTCTGGCGAACGCGGACGTCGCCCTCTCGTGGACCGATCTCTCCTTCGATCGCAAGACGCTGCATGCCAACAAGGAGCAGCACGACAACTGGGTCCGTACCGGCCCGCGTGGCGAGTATCGCATCTGCAACGTGCCGATCGGGAGCTGGCTGCTGATCCAGCTGCAGTACATGGGACGGGCGGGCAACGCGGTGCGCGTCTCCGTGTCGGGCGAGGAGGCCGTGGTAGTGCGCAACCTGTCGCTGAGCGTCTCGGAGGCACCGACGCTGACGAAGCTCGACTCCGCGGGCGCGACGGTGCGCGGCCTCGACAGCGAGCCGTCCCCCGACGACTCGCTCGCCGAGGGGCTGTATCTCACCGGAACGGCCGCGGTGAGCGGCGTCGTGCTCGGCGATGGGGGCCGTCCGCTCGACGACGTCGAGGTCCGCGTCCTCAATGCGCGCCCCATCGCCCATACCGACGCCGCGGGACGGTTCACGCTCAACAACCTGCCGTCGGGCACGCAGCTGCTCGCCGTGCGTCGCCTCGGCTATCTCATCGGCGACGTGGCGGTCGAGCTCCGTCCGAATCGCACCGTGAGCCAGAATGTCCTGCTGCGGCGTGTCGTGTCGCTGGACTCGATGCGCGTCGTCGCGCGACGGTCGCGCTACGCCGACTTCGAATATCGCCGGAAGAACAATCCGGTCGGCCGCTTCCTCACGGCCGGCGACCTCACGAAGCAGCACGCCATCGAGCTCGCGCCGGTGATCCAGCACGTCGGCGGCTTCACCGTCGTCGGGTTCGGGCCGAACACGCAGGTGTTCTCCACGGCCGCCAAGGCGGGCCGGCCGAACTGCAAGGAGGTGAACGTCGTCATCGACGGCGTGGATCAGGCGGCGATCAACATGGTGCCGCCGCACGACATCGCCGCGGTCGAAATCTACCCCGAGGCGGCCGGCGCACCCGGACAGTACCGTTCCGAGTGCGGGCTGATCCTCATCTGGACGAAGCGGTGGCGGTCTACGCCTCCGACATGAACGGGTAGCGGTAGTCCGTCGGGGGGGAGAACGTCTCCTTGATGCTGCGCGCGCTGATCCAGCGCACGAGGTTGAGCTTCGATCCCGCCTTGTCGTTCGTCCCAGAGCCGCGCGCGCCGCCGAACGGCTGCTGCCCCACCACCGCGCCGGTCGGCTTGTCGTTCACGTAGAAGTTCCCTGCAGCATTGCGCAGCGCCATCATCGCTTCGCGCACGGCGCGCCGGTCGTTGGCGAAAACCGCGCCGGTGAGCGCGTAGGGCGACGTCGTGTCGACGATGCGCAGCGTCTCCTCCCACCGCGCGTCGTCGTAGACGTGCGCGGTGACGACCGGACCGAAGATCTCCTCGCAGAGGAGCCGATAGCCCGGATCCCTCGTCTCCACCAGCGTGGGCCGGATGAAGTACCCGTCGTTGCCCTCGGCGACGCCGCCGGCGAGCACCGTTGCATTTTGCTTAGCGTCGTCGAGGTAGCCCGAGATTTTCTTGAACGAGCGCTGATCGATCACCGCGCCCATGAAGTTCGTGAAGTCGGTGACGTCGCCCATTCTGATCTCCTCGATGATCGCGACGAGACGCTCCTTGAGCGCCGGCCAGAGCGAGCGCGGGATGTAGACGCGGCTCGCGGCGGAGCACTTCTGCCCCTGGTACTCGAAGCCGCCGCGCGCGATCGCCACGGCGAGCGCCTGCACGTCGGCCGACGCGTGTGCGACGATGAAATCCTTGCCCCCCGTTTCGCCGACGATACGCGGATAGCTGGCGTACCGCGACATGTTCGTCCCGATCGTCTGCCACATCCTGTTGAACACCGCGGTGCTGCCGGTGAAGTGCACGCCGGCGAGATCGCGGTGTGCCAACGCGACGTCGGAGATCGCGGCGGGATCGCCCGGCACGAAGTTGATTACCCCCGGCGGCAGCCCCGCTTCCTCGAGCAGCTTCATGATGTAGTACGCCGATAGCATCGCCGAGGCGGCGGGCTTCCACAGCACCGTGTTTCCCATCAGCGCCGGCGCGGTCGGCAGGTTGCCGGCGATCGACGTGAAGTTGAACGGCGTCACGGCGTACACGAATCCCTCGAGCGGCCGGTAGTCGAGCTGGTTCCACATCGTGTTGCTGCTGATCGGCTGCTCCGCGTACAGCTCCTGCGCGTACGCGGGATTGAACCGCCAGAAGTCGATCAGCTCGCACGCCGAGTCGATCTCCGCCTGAAAAACAGTCTTCGACTGGCCAAGCATCGTCGCGGCGTTCACCGTGTGCCGCCACGTCGTCGTGAGCAGCTCGGCGGCGCGCAGGAAGACCGCCGCCCGATCCTCCCATGCCCAGTTCGCCCACTCGGCCGCGGCCTGCTTCGACGCGGCGATCGCCTGCTCGACGTGCTGTGTCGTGGCGCGATGATAGTCGGCGAGCACGTGCCGGTGGTCGTGCGGCATCACGCTCTGCGCGAGGTCGCCGGTGCGGATCTCGCGCCCGCCGATGATGATCGGAATGTCGACGCGCTCCGCCGCCATCGACGCGAGCCGTGCCTTGAGGCCGAGCTTCTCGACAGAGCCCGGGGAGTAGCTCTTCACGGGCTCGTTCATCGGGGGCGGCACACGCCTCGTGCCGGAAAAGCCGGCGAGCGGCGCCGACGGCGGCGCGATCGTCTCGATCGCCTGCTGGGAGTCAGCGGCAGCGCGTGCGGGCGCGGAGCGGTCGGGGGCGGCGGAGGTTGTCATGCCGAAAGATAGTCGCATCGAGGGACGTCAGTTCGTGCCGCGTGGAGGCGTCGCTGCCGACCTCAACATGCATTGAGGGTCGTGGATGGAGAGGGGCGATGCGCTCGAGCTCCGCGTCAATCGGTTCAACCTCAGCGCACCGATGCCGGCAGTATCGCACCTGTGCACCGCAGCACCTCTCGCACCCGTTAATCTCCTCCCATGCCCCCCCTGCCGCCGCACCCACGCACGCCGGTTCGCATCGTCGCCGCGATCGTAATCGCCGGTATCGTGGCGTGCACAGAGTCACCAGTGGCCTGGAACGAAACGCACGCGGCGAAGGCTCCGAGCGCCGGCGCGCTCGCACCCGACGGCGCGTTCGTGACGGACTCGATCGCGATGCTGGTCGCGCACGTCGCGTCGCCGGAGCCGAACGTGTGTCCGGCGTCGCTCGTGCTCGCGCGTGCGGGCCGCCGGCTGTACGGCGCGTGGTGGCGGGTGCGCCCCGACAGCGGCGCAGTCCTCCTCGTCGCGCACAGCGAGGACGGCGGACACGCCTGGTCCGCGCCCGCGCCCGTCGACACGACGGATCAGTCGGTCTCGGGATGCCGACGCGCGCCGCCCGCCATCGCTGCCGATTCCGCGAGCGGTTACGTGCACGTCGTCTTCGCGCTGCTCGGCAGGGAAGGGCCCGGGCTCTTCTACGCGCACTCGATGGATGCGGGCGCGACGTTTCACTCCGCCGTGCCGTTCTTCTACGGGGATCGGCTCGGCCGCGCGAGCGTCACCGCCGACGGCGACGTCGTGGCGGTCGCGTTCGAGGATCCGAACAGCCGCGCGCCGAGCATCGGTCTCGCCCTTTCTCGCACCATGGGACACATTTTCGAGGAGCGTCTGCTGTCGATCTCCGATGACAACGAGATCGCATCGCGGCCACTGGTCGCGGTGCGGGGCCGCCAGCTCGCCGTGGCGTGGCTGCGCGGCGATCCCGCCGACGACAGGCCCGACGTGCTGGCGGTGCGCACCGGTACGCTGCGCTGACTCCTCGAGCTTCCATGCGCGTTCTGTTCGCCGCCGACGACGTCATCTCCCGCACCCTGCTCGCCGCCGTGCTGACGCATGCCGGCCACGAGTCGCGATCGGCCAGCGATGGTGGCCAGGCCTGGGCGCTGTTCCAGGCCGAGCCCGTGCCGCTCGTGATCCTCGACGTGGTGATGCCCGTGCACGACGGCCTCGAGGTCTGTCGCCGCATCCGCGCGCATCCCGCGGGACGGGAGACGTTCGTCCTGATCGTCACCCTGCACGACGTACGCGACGACCTCGCCGAGGTGATCGACGCGGGCGCCGACGACTACGTGTCCCAACCGAGCACGCCGGAGAACCTGCGCGCGCGCCTCGAGATCGCCGCGCGGCGGATCGCGCAGGAAGAGGCGCGGCGCGCAGCGGAGGCCGAGCTGGCGCGGGCGCGCTGGCTGGCGGGCATCGGCGAAACGACGATCGCGCTCGAGCACGAGATCAACAACCCGCTGTCGGCGCTGCTCGGCCACGCTGAGCTGCTGTTGATGGACGACGACCTGACGGCCGAGCAGCGCGACGAGCTGCAGATCGTGCGCGCGCAGGCGGCGCGCATCGCCGACGTCGTGCGACGCCTGGCGAAGCTCAGGAATCCGACGTCGGTCGAGTACCCGTCGGGCGCACGGATGATCGACCTGTCGAAGGGCACGACTCACAACGAATAGCCGCGCGCGAGCGCGGTCACGAGGCGACGAGTGGAGCACTATTTCGGGGCGCACACGATCGACACGGGCGGGATCCACATGGCGGTGCGTCGCGCCGGCAACGCCGACATGCGCGCGATGCAGCTCTTCACAGCGATCCCCAAGTACTACGGCGACAAGGTGTCGATCCGCCCCGAGCGGGTGACGCGCTTCAAGGAAGCCCTGTCGGCGACGACGATCGCTCCCGAGCGCGTCGTCGTGCACGCGGCATACGTGCTGAACGTCGCCACGCCGGACGAGACGAAGTGGTCGCGCGCGCGCGACGGCCTGGCCAAGGAGCTCGAGCGCTCCACCGCCCTCGGCGTGGGTGCCGTGTGCTTCCACCCTGGCGCCGCGACCGACGACGACCGCGAGGCGGCGGCGGAGCGCGTCGCCGCGGCGATCGTGCACGCGCTCGAGCAGACGAGCGGCGGCACGCGCCTCCTCGTGGAGAACACCGCCGGCGCGGGCAGGACGATGGCGCGCACCGCCGAGGAGGTGGGATCGATCCTCGCGCACGTGCCCAGGCGTCTGCGCGCGCGCACGGGCTACGGGCTCGACACCTGCCACCTCTTCGCCAGCGGCTACGATCTCCGCGCGTCGAAGGCGGAATTGACGAAGGTGCTCGACGCATTCGAGGCAGCGACGGGCGAGACGCCGGGCTTCTTCCACCTCAACGACAGCGAGGGCGCCCTCGGATCGAACAAGGACCGCCACATGCTGATCGGCGACGGCGCGATCGGGGCGGAGCCATTCGCCTGGCTGCTCGCCGACCGCCGGACCCGCGGCGTTCCGCTCATCCTCGAGACGCCGCAGCTGAACATGGACATCGGCGAGGACGACGACACGCCCGATCCATACGACGTGCAGATGATGGAGCTGCTGGGAAGGATCGCCTGAATGGTCAGCGACGGCGGCGCGGCGACTGTTGTCCGACGATAATTAGCTGATTAGCTTATAAGCTAATGGACTCCGCCTTTCGCGCTCTCGCCGATCCGACGCGCCGCGACATCCTGCGACTCCTGCGCGATGGGCCGCGGACGTCCGGCGAGATCGCCCAGCACTTCGATGCGGCCTGGCCCACCGTGTCACGGCACCTCGCCGTCCTGCGCGAGGCGAAGCTCGTCGAGTCCACCCGCATGGGCCAACAGATCGTCTACGAGCTCAACATGAGCGTCTTTCAGGAAGTCGTCGAGCACCTCTACTCGTGGCTGCAGCCCGGAGCGCGACGTGACTAGCGCACCCGCCGGGCCGTTCAAGCGGTGGTATTCTCTCCTCCTCGCCCTCGCCGGCGTCGTCGCCTCGCTTGCCGTCTACCGGCGGCTGCCCGGGACGATGGCCGTGCACTGGGACATCGACGGCAACCCCAATGGCTGGATGCCGCGCGCCGTCGGCGCGTTCTTCGCTCCCGTCTTCCTGCTCGTCCTGTGGTAGCTCATGCGCGCCCTGCCACGCAGCTGCCGTCGCGGCCACCGTCGGCCCCGCCGTGTACTCGTATCTCACCTGGAAGCGGGAACAGCAGCAATGATAGTCCACCGGTCCGTGCTCGTCCTCCTCGCCTCGTCTCTCGTCGCTACCTCCGCCGCCGCGCAGGGCGACGCGAGCGTCGTCTGCCTGGTTCGCGTTCGCGGCGACACGCTCGCCGTCGAGCGCGCGACGATCTCGGCGCGTCGAGCCGAGTCCGCGATGCGGCTGCGCACCCCGCCGGCGCTCGTCCGCCAGGTGGTCGTGATCAGCGCCAGCGGCGACGTCGAGGGCGTGTCGACGGCGATCGGCCGCGGCGCGAACGGCGACAGCGCGATCAAGCGGCTCGACGTGACGGTTGCCGGAGATAGCGGAACGGCACAGCCGTTCGACGCGTCGGCGCCCGCGCCGCTTCCGGCGCGGCGCCTCGCGGTGCCCAGGGGCGCCGTGCCCTTCGTCAATCTGTCGGGCCTCTCGTTGGAGCTCATGCTGCGGCGTGCACGCGCCATCGGCGGCGACAGCGCCGATGTGCCGCTGCTGCTCGGCAATGGCGGATCGATGCCGGCGAGGCCGGCCGGCTCCTCGGCGCCAACGTGCCGTCGCAGAACGTGGTGTTCGAGCGCCTCGCCGGCGATGCGCCCGCCGGCGCGTGGGCCCCCGCGCCGACGAGCTACGCACCTCCCGAGGGCGCGCCGTACGCCGCGGAGGACGTCGTCGTCACCACGCCGGCGGGACTCCGACTCGCCGGCACGCTGACACGTCCGGCCTCTCGCCCGGGTGCGCGACCCCCGCCGTCGTGCTCATCACCGGTTCGGGACCACAGGATCGCGACGAAGCGACGCCGGCGCTTCGCGACTATCGGCCCTTCCGCGAGATCGCCGACACGCTCTCGCGCCGCGGCATCATCGTGCTGCGACTCGACGACCGTGGCGTCGGCGGCTCGGACATCGGGCCGCTCACCGCCACCACTGCCGACTTCGCGGACGACGTGCGGGCCGCGGTCGCATGGTTGCGCGCGCGCTCCGACGTGGACGCGCGGCGCGTCGGGCTCGTCGGGCACAGCGAAGGCGCGCTCGTCGCGCCGATGGTCGCGGCAACGGACTCCGCGCTGGGTGCGCTCGTGCTCATTGCCGCGCCGGCCGAACGCGGCCGGCAGATCCTCGCCGAGCAGCAACGGATGTTGCTGGGCGGCGATCTGCGGCTCTCTCCTGCCGAGCGAGATTCGGCGCGCGCGCGCGCGGCGCACGTCACCGATTCGCTCGCGGTGGCGCCGGGCTGGCTGCACTTCTTCGCGGAGTACGATCCGCTCGTCGCTGCGCGCCGGGTGCGCGCGCCGACGCTCGTTCTGCAGGGGATGACCGACCGGCAGGTGGCACCGGAGCAGTCACGGACTCTCGCCGAGGCGATGCGCGCCGGCGGCAATCGCGGCGTCGTCGTGCGCACCTTCGCGAACATGAACCACCTCATGCTCGACGACCCGTCCGGGTCTCCACGCGGCTATGCGACGCTGCCCTCCATGCGGGTGCGGCGTGACATGCTCGGCGCGCTCGCCGACTGGCTCGCACGCACGCTGTGATGGTGTCGAACGCACGCGTGACTCGTGCGTGATCCGCGCGTCCACAGCGCGAGCGTGGAGTGAATTCACGCGCCGTACGGCGGTGACCAGGCGAAGATCCGCGTGACGCGACAAGGGAAACGTCGCGTCGTCAGAGGGAAAATCGCGAAATCTCAGAGGGAAAACGCGGCAATTCCCTATTGCGCGCCACACAGTGGATTGTATCTTGCGCCCCGTCGTACAGCGTTTCTCTCTCAGCGCGAGAACCTGTTCACCATCCCAGGAGAAGAGCATGGCCGCGAAAAAGGCTGCGAAGAAGGGCGGCGCGAAGAAGGGCGCCAGGAAGTCCTCGGCGAAGAAGGGCGCGGCGAAGAAGGGTGGCGCCAAGAAGGCGGCGAAGTCCGGCGCGAAGAAGGGCGGCGCCAAGAAGGCGGCGAAGCGTACACCGAATGCGGCGTTCATGAGGGCGATGACCCCGAGCGCCCAGCTCGGCACGGTCGTCGGAACCGCTCCGCTTCCCCGCACGGAAGTGACCAAGAAGCTCTGGCAGTACATCAAGCGGAAGGGCCTGCAGGATGCCAAGAACCGTCGGCAGATCAACGCCGACGAGAACCTGAAGCCGATCTTCGGTGGCAAGTCCAGCGTCTCGATGTTCGAGATGACGAAGCTCGTCAACAAGCACCTGAAGTAGTTCTTCGACTCCGGTCAGCAACGAGGGGGCGTGCCGAGTCTCGGCACGCCCCCTCGGGCGTTCGGTGTGATTGTGTTGTGCGCGATGCGCTTTGCGCGATGCGCGCAAAACGCGCCTACCCTTGCCCGTGCGCGCGCCGTAGGGAGAATTTCACGGAGCGCGCTCACCCCCTCATCGTCGCAATGGCCGCCAACGTCGTATCGCAGGCACGCGGGAAGAAGAAGACCCAGGCAGGACGGCGGACTGCCGCATGGGAGAACGTGAAGTCGCTCCTCGGGGCGGTCCTGATCTATCTCGTCATCAAGACCTTCCTGTTCGAAGCGTACCGCATCCCGTCCGGCAGCATGATCCCCACCCTCCTCGTCGGGGACTGGCTGTTCGTCAACAAGGCGGTCTACGGCGCGGCGATCCCGTTCACCAATGCCCATCTCCCCGCCTTCTCCGAGCCGGCGCGCGGCGAGGTCATCGTGTTCAAGTCGCCGACGCAGATCGACCAGCCCGAGGATCCGAACCCCACGCTGGTGAAGCGGCTCGTCGGCATGCCGGGCGACACGCTGTACATGCGCGGCGGGATGCTCTTCGTGAACGGTGTCGCCCAGCGCCAGGGCTTCGGCATCGTGAGCCGCCCCGGTCCCGGCACCTCGCAGCCGAACGAGACGCATCCGCTGTTCGAGTGGCAGCACGCGATCGAACTCAAGCAGTCGCGGTTCGGCGGTGCGCCTGCCGTCCCGACGCATGACGAATGGGGGCCGCTGGTCATCCCGACGCGCTCGTACTTCATGATGGGCGACGCGCGCTACGACTCGAAGGACAGCCGCTACTGGGGTGTCGTGCCCCGCGACAACATCCGCGGACGTCCTTCGTTCGTCTACTACTCGTACCGGGCCGACGACAGCGATCGACCGCTCCCCTTCCTCACGGATATCCGGTGGGGTCGCATCGGGACACGCATCCATTAGCCGCACCCACCCTACCGCGTCGACGATGGCTTCATCCGCGGTGCCACGCAGCGTCAACTCGCGCCTGATCGCCCTGTCGCAGCTCGCCTGCGTCGCGCTGTTCGGCGCGCTGCTGGTCCAGCCCTGGCGCGCCTCGAGCCCAGTGCTCGGCACCGTCTTCATCGTCGCGTGCGCGACGTTCGCCGCATCGGCGATCTCCGTCGCGCGCACGACCGCCGGCTCGCTGCGCCTCGTCTTCGGCGCGTTCGCCGTGCTCGCGGTGAGCGTCGCCGTCGGCGAGCTCGGGGTCATCATCATGCCCGGCTCCATGGTGATGGGCGGGTTGCGGGAGGCGACGAGCCTGGAGCTCGCCGTGACGATCGCGCTGCTGAACGGACTGCTCGTCCTCTACGGCACCTACGCGCTCGCCACCGAGCGGCGCGCCGGCGAGGCGCTGCAGCACCGTGTGACGGCCGAGCAGGAGCTCAAGGCCAAGCTCGAGCAGGACGTCGTCGAGCGCACGCTCGAGCTGGACGACGCGCAGCGCGTGCTCCGCCGCATGTGGTGGCTCGGCCAGCAGATCACGCTCGAGCTCGACCCGCGGCGCGTGCTCGATCGCTTCCTCGAGGCCGTCGCCGACGTCGCGCAGGCCGACGGAGCGGCGCTCGGGCTCCTCGAGGACGATGGGACGATCGTCGTCACGGCGGCGAACGGGATCCTCGAGCCGCTCGCCGGCCAGAGCATGCCCCTCGCGTCCTCCGTGCAGGGCCGCGTGATCCAGGCTGGCGGCACGTGGTGTGTCGCCGACGTGGAGACGCATCGCGATGAAGTGCACGCGTCGCTCTTGCCGAACCTCTCGCGGCCGCTGCACGGCGTGGCGGTGGTCCCCATTCAGCGGCGCGGAGACCGCATCGGCGCGGTGACGATCGGCTCGGAGCGCGTGCACACCTTCTCGGCCCTCGAGCTGGAGCGCGTCGAGGCGGTCGCCGATCTGCTGTCGTTCGCGCTCGCCAACGCCGAGCTGTTCGACTCGATGCGTCGGGCGGAGTGGCGCTTTCGCACGCTGTTCCGCGCCGCGCCCGACGCGGTGCTCACCGTGCTGCAGACGACGGGCCGCATCCGCGAGGCGAACGACGCCGTGCGCGCCGTGTTCGGGCTCGAGACGTATCAGGTCATCGGCCGCACGCTGCTCGATCTGGTCGTGCCGGAGGATCGGCGCCCGCTCGAGGAGGCGCTCGCGCGCGCCTTCGCGGGCTCGCAGGCGCGCGTCGAGGTGCACGTGCAGACCCCCGCCGGCGCAACGCGCGTCGTCGCGCTGGCCGTCAACGGACTGCCCGGCGCCGATCCGCCGAGCGCGCTCCTCGTCGGCCGCGACATGACACAGGAGCGCGAGATGCGCCTCCGCCTCATGGAGTCCGACCGGCTCGCCGCGGTGGGGGAGCTCGTCGCCGGCGTGGCGCACGAGGTCAACAACCCACTGAGCAGCATCAGCGCGTTCGCCCAGCTCCTCCTGCGCGACGACGATCTCACGCCGGCACATCGCGAGTCGATCGAGGTGATCCGCGCCGAGACGATGCGCGCCAGCCAGGTCGTGAAGGATCTGCTCACCTTCGCGCGCCGGAGCGATCCACAGCGCGAGCCGCTCGATCTCAACGGCGTCGTCGCCCGCACGCTGCGGCTGCGGCAGTACCAGTTCGCCGAAGCATCGGTGCGCGTGCAGCAGGAGCTCGCGCCGGATCTGCCGGCGGTCCTCGGCGACGCGCGCCAGCTTCAGCAGGTGTGCCTCAACCTCGTGACCAACGCCGTGCACGCGATGACGGCGCAGGGTGGCGGCACGCTCACCCTGCGAAGCTCGCAGGTCGACGGTCGCGTGCTGCTCGAGGTGATCGACACGGGGCCGGGAATCAGCCCGGGCGCCCGCGCGCACGTGTTCGAGCCGTTCTTCACGACCAAGGGCGAGGGAGAGGGCACTGGCCTCGGCCTCAGTGTGAGCTACGGCATCGTGAAGGCGCACGGTGGCACGATCGAGGTCGCCGACTCCGGTCCGGTCGGTACGACGTTTCGCGTATGGCTGCCCGTCGCAAATGCGACCGAGGGCACGCGCGCGACGCCGGCCGACGCGCCGATGCCGGTGCTGCGGTCGCCGCTGGCCGGCATCCGCCTCCTGTTCGTCGACGACGAGCCCACGCTGCGCAGCGGCATGGAAGCGTTCGGACGGCTGCGCGGCTTCACCGTCCTCACGGCGGGCGATGGCGAGGAAGCGTTGTCGCGCACGCGCGCACCCGGCGTCGACGCCGTCGTCTGCGATCTGCGCATGCCCGGGATGGACGGCTATGCCTTCCACGACCAGCTTCGTGCAGAGCGGCCCGGACTCGCCGCGCGCACCGTGTTCGTCACAGGCGACGTCGTCACGAGCGAGACGCGCGAGACCGTGCTGCGGCAGCCCGTGCTGGCCAAGCCGTTCAGCTTCGACCAGATCGAGGAGGCGGTGATCGCGCTGCTGCGCGGCGCACCGTATCGCCCGTCCGATCGACCCGCCTCCGTGCCGCGCTGAGCGCAACGATCGTCACTAAGCGGGTGTCGAACTCCTAGCGAGGCGAGCGCATGTCGAACTTCTTCCCGCGGCACAGTGTCGAATGGCGGCTCGAGGAGCCGCCGGCGTTCCGGCGCCTGTCGATGTCGCTGTTCGAGATGGCGCTGCTGACGGGGATCGTGCTGCGACTGCTGCGCGCGCTCACGTTCACGCACGGGCGTGCGAGCTGGCTGTTCTATGGAGTCGCCTTCGTCGTCGGACTGTTGATCCTGCTCGGAATGACGACGGCGTATCTCGCCAACTGGACGCTCCGCTCGTGGCTCTGGCGCGCGCCGCTGTTCGCGCTGATCGAGGTCGCCGGCGAGATGGTCACGAGCCTGGTCCTGATCGCACTCCGCCGCGAGCCGGAAGGCGCGGTGCGCGCCGAGTTCCACGACTGGCCGAGTATGGCGCTGCGCGCGTTCCTCCAGAGCGAGCTGTCGATCTGCCTCTGGGCAGCGCTGCTGGCGGGGGTGATCGTGTTCGTGCGGCGATCGGGGATCGTACCGGGGGTGGAAGCCGAGCCGGTGGTGGATCCTGACGCCTGAACTGCCCAAGCGCGAGTACCGAGTAGCTGAGTACCTCGGTACTGCGTGACAGTTGCTCCCGGGCACCTTCTCCGCCCCAGCGGATATATTCCATGGATGCCAAGAGGTTCAAAACCATGATCCGCAACGACAAGGAGCTCATCGTCGTCGGCGACCGCGTGCTCGTCAAAGTCGAGGACGGAGAGGAGCGGACCAAGGTTGGCCTCTACCTCCCGTCCACCGCGATCGACAGTCAGGCGGTGCAGGGAGGGACGATCGTCGCCACCGGGCCCGGCCAGCCGATGCCCGCGTTCGACGCGCAGGGGGAGGAGCCGTGGAAGGAGCCGGCGCGCGAGGTGCGGTTCGTGCCCATGCAGGCTCGGCTCGGCGACTACGCGCTATTTTTTCGCAAGGCCGCGGTCGAGATCACCTTCGAGGGGGACCGCTATCTCGTGGTCCCGCAGACGGCCATCCTCGCGCTGGTGCGCGAGTAGCCGCAACCGAATTCATCAGAGAGGACGGCAGATGATGTACGATGAACGCTTCGTGACCCCAATGCGCCAGGAGCTCACCCGGCTCGGCGTCGAGGAGATGCGGACGGCGGGCGAAGTCGACGCCAGGCTGAAAGACACGCCCGGGACGACGCTGGTCGTCGTCAACTCGGTGTGCGGCTGCGCGGCGCGGAACGCTCGGCCGGCCGTCGCATCGGCGCTGCGCCATTCCGTGAAGCCCGATCATCTCACCACCGTGTTCGCAGGCCAGGACATCGAGGCGACGACCAAAGCCCGCTCGTATTTCACCGGCTATCCGCCCAGCTCGCCCCAGATCGGATTGCTCAAGGATGGCCAGGTGGTGTTCATGCTCGAGCGCTGGCAGATCGAGGGACGGTCGGCCGATGAGATCGCGAAGGACCTCGTCGGCGCGTTCGATCAGTTCTGCGCACCGCAGACCGCCGGCCACGTGTGATTCCGGCGTAGGTCCGCGCGACGAAGCTGTGACGGCCCCGGGACGTTGATCGTCCGGGGCCGTCTTCGTTATCGGACCAGCCCTCGCGCGAGATGGACGGCAGCGCGCTCGCCGAGCTCGCCTCGACATTCCTGCCGGCCGGCCCCGACCAGGCCCGATAGCCCGGTCGTTGCGATCTAAGTCACATAATTTCTGCCGGGTCGAACCAGCGCACGCTGGCGATCCGGCACCACCTCCCGCCCGAGGCTGCTCCACAGTGGCCGACGCAGTGTCCGACTCCCGCCCGTCCGCGACCGTCATACCGCGCCACAAGTTGCCCGAGCACTACGCGCTCGCCGCCGTTCGAGAGGAGGCGTTCGCCAACGGGACCACGCCACCGCCGGGCGTTTCGCTCGCCGACTCCGACACGCATCGCGGGAAGGCCGCCGGGTTCGAAGCCGCGAGCGTCGCGCTGAAATCGCACCGTCGGCTCACCGATGCCGTGGAGATGTTGCGCCGGCTCATGCATCGGCTCGAGCTCCGCGGCGAGGAGACGATCTATCCGGTGTCGTGGCGCGAAGGCTACCTGCGCGCGGTCGACGACGCGGTGCAGACGATCGAACGCACACTCGCCGCGGAGCAGTTCGACGCAACGCGCGATCGCCGACTCGAGCGACGCGTGATGAGGATCGAGATGAGGCGCTGAACGCGCATCGCGCTGCGCGCCGTCTATACCTCTCGCAGAGCCAGCCGAGGCACGCACCCTGCACTCCGCGAAGGTCCATGCAGTGGACTCACACCGCGGAGAAGGCACATGGAGCGCAACGCGAACGACACTTTCGGCAACCAGAACTCCGGCGACGCGACGACGGGCGGCGGGTTCGGCGGCACGGGCGGGACTGGCTCGCAGGCTGGCTCGCAGGGGACGAACCCGTCCGGGACCGGCGGCCTCGGTGGAAGCGCTGGCGCCAACACGGGCACGGGCGGCGGCTACGGTGGAACATCGGACGCGAGCTTCTCGCGTGAGACGAGTGGCGAGAGCGGCGGCATCGCCGACCGCGCGCGCGGCGCGATGGGCACGGCGCAGGAAAAGCTCGCCGATGCGGGCTCCACGATGCGCGACAAGGCCGGCAGCCTGAAGAACTCGCTCGCCGATGCGCTCGAGTCGGGCGCCGAGCGTCTTCGTCAGCAGGCGGCAGGTGGCGGGCAGACCGCGGGCGCTGCGGCGACCGGCGACAGCGTCGGCATGGTCGCCGATCAGCCGAACCGCATGGCCGACGTATCCAACCAGGTCGCCGGCGGATTGCAGGCGTCGGCTGATTGGCTGCGCGACGCCGATCTCGACGGACTCAAGTCAGGGTTGGAGCGGCAGGTCAAGGAGCACCCGGGCCGTACGCTCGCCGTCGCGGTGGGCCTCGGCTATCTGCTCGGCAAGGCCATCCGTCCGAAGTAAGGAGGGCACATGGCGGTCGATCACTCGAACGACGGCCGTCGCGGTCTGGGCGCACTCCTTCGCGATCTCGCGGAGGGGAGCGCCGAGCTGGTCCGAGGCGAGGTCCGGCTCGCCCGAATTGAGCTCGGGAGCGCCGCCGGAGCGGCCGCGAAGGGGACCGCGTACACCGCCCTCGGCGGCGTCCTTCTGCTCCTCGGCACGTTGGCGGCGTTCACCGGCCTGATCCTGCTCATCGGCGATCAGTGGCTCCCGCGCGATCTGTACTGGCTCGGCGCACTGCTGGTTGCACTCATCGCCGGCGGCGTCGCCGCCTGGCTCGCTCAGCGAGGGCGACGTGCGCTCTCGCCGTCCGCGCTCGCTCCGCACGAAACCGTGGCGACGCTCAAGGAGGACAAGGAATGGCTGAAACAACGGCTGACGTCCGGCGCGACATCGAGCTGACGCGCAATCGGATCTCCGACACGCTCGAGCAGCTCGAGCACAAGCTCAACGTCACGCAGATGATCCGGGACAATCCGTGGCCGTCGCTGGCGCTCGCGGTCGGTGCGGGCGTGTTGCTCAGCGGCTCGCGTGCCGATGTGAAGGCGGCCGCCGCCACCGTCACGGCGACGAAGGGGGCGAGCGGCCGCATCGGCACCGTGCTCGACGACCTCGTCGCGCAGGTGGTACAGAGCTTTCACGGCGCGATCGAGCAGCGGATCGATGGTCTCGCCACCCAGGTCAAGCAGGCGATCGGCGCCCCCGTGACGCCACGCACGAACGCCAGCCTCCCGGTCGCGCAGAACGCCGACAGCGCGCGCGGCTTCCAGAGCAATGCGGGCGACGGCATGAGCTCGGCGCCAAGGGCGGATTGATGGGGGCGAAATGCAGAGAGTTGGTTGGTTGGATCGTGGGTTCGTGGGATCTCACCAACTCACGATCCCACCACCAACTCACTCGCCGCTGAGCCGCCCGAAGCGCGGCTCAGCGCGCATACTTGATCCACCGCGCCAGCTCGCGGAGCGACGGCTTCTTGCCGTACATCAGCAGCCCGACGCGATAGATCCGTCCCGACAGCCAGATCGACGCCGCGCACGCGGCCGCCACCCCCGACAGCGCGCCGACCACCTCGAGCCACGGGACCGGTACCAGCGTGATGCGCAGGGGCATGATGATCGGCGCCGACGTCGGCAGCATCGACATCGTGCGCGCCATCGCGCTCCCCGGGTTCGCCATCACCGGCGGCATGAAGATCACGGACGACACCAGCAGCAGCATCACCGGCGTCGCCGCCTGCTGCACGTCTTCCTGACTGTTCACCATCGCGCCGACCGCCGCGAACAGCGAGGCGTAGAAGATGAATCCCATCACGAAGCAGCAGAACAGCGCGACCGCCGCCCACAGCGGCACCGCCGGGATGCCCACGGCGAGCATACCCAGACCCGGCGACCCACCGGCTCTCACACTGCCGGACGCCGCGGCCACGGCCGCCGCATGTCCCTGCTCGCCGAGGATGTAGTGGGCGCCATACTTCATCGCAGCCGCCGATAACAGCACCCACGACAGCACCTGCGTGACGGCGACGAGCCCCGTGCCGAGGATCTTCCCGGCGAGCAGGGTGTCGGTGTTCACGCTCGACACCACGACCTCCGCCACGCGCGTCGTCTTCTCCTCCAGCACGCTGCGCATGATCGCCTGGCCGTAGATCACGATCATCATGTACAGCAGCAGCGCGACGGCGTAGCCGAGGAAGAGCTGGTTGATCTGATTCGCCTTCTCGCGACCCTTGTCGCCGACTCGCTGGGTGTGGAGATCGAGCGGGAACCTCGAAAACGCCGCCACCTTCTTCGCATCGATCCCCTCGCGCTCCATGCGTTCGACGAGCACCTCGTTGCGCACCGCGCCGCGGATGACGTCGAGGTCGTTGGGCGAGTTCGCGTTCCGTCCTTCGTAGCGCGCCGAGTCGCCCGCGAGCGTGCCGGGCCCGAGCAGCAGGTAGCCGAGGATCTCGTTGCGCTGCACGCGCAGCAGCGCGTGGTCCTGCGCCACCGGCACGCCCGACTCGTCGACGACGGTGAGATACGGCGTTCGCGAGAGCGGGAAGCGTTCGCGGAGCGTCGCCACGACGCGCTCGCCGAGCCCGGCGCCCGTCGCGTCGATCACCTCGATGTGCGCGATGTCGCGGTTTCCCTCGGGGCGGTCGCCGAGCAGCCGCGGCGCGCCGGCCACGACGATGAAGAACACGGGTCCGAGCAGCGTGCCGAGCACGAACCACTTCGACCGCACGCGCTCGAGGTACTCGCGCCGGAACACCACCCACAGCTTAGCCATCGGTCATTCCCGGCTCGATGCCTCGCGCGCCAACGCGCTCGAGGAAGATCTGATGCAAGGAGGGCAGCACCAGTTCGAAGCGCTGGATCGCCGCACCCGTCGCCACGACGCGCCGCAGCACCTCCTGCGCGTCCGCGCCAGGTGCGAGCTCGAGCTCATAGTAGCGATTGTGGTCATCCACGCGCGAGATCAGCCGGCGGTCGCCGAGCACCGGCGCAATGAGATGGCGCGCGTCGCCCTCGACGGCGAGGGCGACCATGCGACCGCTGTGCGCGCGCCGAACCTCGGCCACGCCGCCGTCGAGCACCTTCCGGCCCCGGGCGATGATGCACACCGAGTCGCACAGCCGCTCGGCGTTGTCCATGAGGTGCGTGCTGAAGATCACCGTCTTTCCGCGCGACTTGAGCTCGATGATCGCGTCCTTCAACGCCTGCGCGTTGATCGGATCGAGCCCGGAGAACGGCTCGTCGAGGATGACGAGATCGGGATCGTGCACGAGCGTGCCGATGAACTGCACCTTCTGCTGCATGCCGCGCGACAGCTCGTCGACCTTCGCCAGACCCCAGTCCTTCTCGCCGTTCTTGAGGTCGAGCCGGTGCAGCCATTCGTCGATGCGCCGGTCGGCGTCGCGTCGCTTCACCCCTTTCAGTTCGGCGAGGAACCGGAGCACGCGGCGGACCTGCATCTTCTTGTACAGCCCTCGCTCCTCGGGGAGATAGCCGATGCGGTCGGTGATCCCGTTCGCGCGATGCGGCGATCCGAAGAGGGTGATCGAGCCACTGTCCGGGACGATAATGTTGAGGATCATCCGGATCGTCGTCGTCTTGCCGGCGCCGTTCGGCCCCAGGAGCCCGTAGACGCTGCCGCGCGGAACGGCGAGCGACAGATCGCTCACGGCGACGTGCTGGTCGTAGCGCTTGACGACGTTTCGAATGTCGATCGCGAGGTCGGACATCGGGCGCGAAATGTACCGGTCGGAGCGCTCGTGCAAGCATCTGCGGGCGCAGCGCGGCACTTGCCCAAGCTGTCCTCGTGCAACGAGATTCGCCACATGCGGCCGCCTGGAATCGCGCGTCTCGTCGCGCTGCTCGCTCTGGCTCGTCCGTGCGACGCCGCGGCCGCCCCGCGTGCCGACACGCTCGTCGTCTTCACCGCGGCGAGCCTCGCTGTGCCGATCCAGGCGGCGCTTGACAGCTTCGCGCGCCGGACGGGCGCCGTCGTGCAACAGGAGAACGGCGCGTCGCTCGAGCTGGCGCGGCGCATCACCGAGCTGGGACGCGTGCCCGACGTGATCGCCCTCGCCGATCAGGAGGTATTCCCGCAGCTGCTCGTCCCGCGAGTGGCGTCGTGGTACGTGCGCTTCGCCCGGAACCGGATGGTCATCGCCTTCACCGACCGGTCGACCGGGGCCGCGCAGCTCACCGCCGCCAACTGGTATCGCGTGCTGTCGCGTCTCGACGTGCGCGTCGGCCGCAGCGATCCGCGACTCGCGCCGGTGGGCTACCGCGCGCTCCTCCTGTACCGTCTGGCCGAGACGTACTACCGCCTGCCCGGCCTCGCGTCGCGCCTCGAGGCGCGCACGCCTCCGGCGCTGATCCGCCCCAACGCGTCGGAGCTCGTTGCGCTCCTGCAGGCGGGAGAGCTGGACTACATTGTCGACTACGAGTCCCTAGCGCGCGCCAACGGCCTCAGGTTCGTCGCGCTGCCGCCGGCGATCGACCTGGGCGATCCCGCTCGCGCGCGCGCGTACGCTCGTGCGACCGTTCGCGTCGCCCGCCGCACCGACACCGCGACGTACGCCGGCGCGCCGATCGTGTACGGCGCGAGCATCCCGCGCGGCGCACCTCATGCAGCGGAAGGCCAGCGGTTCCTGCGCTATCTGCTCTCGCCGGCCGGACAGGCCGTGCTACGCGCCCACGCGGTGGACGCGCTCCGCGTGCCCGAGCTGGTGGGTGACTCCGTGCCGCCGGCGCTGCGCGCGATCCGCCGGTGATGGACGCCACGGTGCGCGGCCGTGGTGCGCATCGCGTCGCCGCGGCCGGGGTCGTCGCCGGCGCGCTGCTCCTGCTCGCGCTCCTCGCGCTGCCGATCGTCGCGCTGCTGCTCCGCGGCGGCCTGACGGGACTCGGACAGCTCGGCTCCGACGGCGAGCTGCGCGCGGCGCTCTGGCTCACGGCACAGACGGCGACCGTGGCCACACTCCTCACCGTGCTGCTCGGCACGCCCCTCGCGTACCTGCTCGCGCGCGATCGCATGGCCCGTCCCGTCGGCGCGGTCATCGGGGCGCTGCTCGACCTGCCGCTGCTCATCCCGCATCCCGTCGCCGGGATGGCGTTGCTGCTCGCCTTCGGGCGTGCGAGCCCGGCTGGCGCGGCGCTCGCGCAGCTCGGGCTCGCGATCGTCGGATCACGCACGGGAATCATCCTCGCGATGCTGTTCGTCGCCGCGCCGCTCTACGTGAGTGCGGCGCGCGAGGCGATCGCCCGGGTCGACGCGCGATACGAGTCCGTCGCGCGCACGCTCGGCGACTCGCCGATGCGTGCGGCGTGGCGCGTCACGCGTCCGCTCGCCGGCCGCGGACTGCTCGCCGCCGTCGTCGTCATGTGGGCGCGAGCCGTGAGCGAGTTCGGCGCGATCGTGATCCTCACGTACAACCCCAAGGTCGCGAGCGTGTTGAGCTACGACCGGTTCACCGGCGAGGGGCTCGACGCGGCGCTTCCCGTGGCCGCCGTGCTCGTGATCCTCGCGCTCGTCCCACTGCTCGTCCTGCGCTCCCTCCGCGCCGGTACGGCGCTCGGCGAGCCGGCGCGATGATCGAAGTCGAGGCGCTCGGCGCGCGCGCCGGCGCGTTCGTCCTGCACGACGTCACCTTCTCGCTGCCGCGCGGCGCGTGGGGGATCGTGCTCGGCTCCGCCGGTTCGGGCAAGACGACCCTCCTCGAGACCGTCGCCGGTGTGCGGCCCGCCGCGTCGGGGCGCGTCCTCCTGCGCGGCGCCGACGTGACCCGCGCCGCACCGGAGCGCCGCGGCGTCGGCATCGTCTACCAGCACGCGCTGCTTTTCCCGCACCTCAGCGTGGAGGAAAACGTGCGCTACGGCGCGGACGACCCGGCGTATGCGCTCGCCCTCGCGCGGCGGCTCGGCGCAGGCGGCCTCCTCGCGCGCGGCGTGCGCGAGCTGAGCGGCGGCGAGCGGCAGATGGTGGCACTCGCGCGCGCACTCGCGCCCAGGCCGGACATCCTGCTGCTCGATGAGCCTCTCGCCGCCGTCGATCCGCGCGGCCGGACGCGGCTCCGCCGCGAGCTGCGCGCCCTGCAGCGCGAGCTCTCGCTCACCGTGCTGCACGTGACGCACGACTTCGGCGAGGCCGGCACGCTCGGCGATCTCGCGATCCTCCTCGACGGCGGCCGGATGGTGCAGGCGGCGGCGCCCGAGACGCTGTTCCGGCGACCGGCGTCGGCGGCCGCGGCCGAGTTCCTCGGCGCGGAGAACGTCTACGCGGGCAGTGCCACCCCGCTCGAGCCGGGCGCGGACGACGAGGCGGGCACGATGCTCTTCCGTGCCGGCGCGCTCACGCTCGTCGGCCTCGGTGAGACCGCGGCCGTGGCGCACGCCGTGATACGTGGCGAGGACGTGGTGCTCGCGCGCGAGCGCAGCGGCACGAGCTCGGCGCGCAACGTCCTCGAGGGTGTCGTCGCCGAAGTCGTGACGCACGGGGCGATCGCACGGGTCACGCTCGAGGTGGGAGAACTCCCACTGGTGGCCACTGTCACGGCCGGGTCCGTCTCGGAATTGGGTCTGTTGCCCGGCTCACGCGCGGTAGCGACTATAAAGGCGACAGCTGTGCACCTCTGTTGATCGTCGCCCCGCGTTGTTGCTCGCTGGACGCGCGACGCGTCTAATGAGCCGAGGCCGGCACGGGCCGGCTCCCGCACTGCTTCAGCCGCAACTCAATGTCACAACGAAAGATCGCGGTGATCGCCGGCGCGGGGCCTGCCGGGCTCACGGCTGCCTTCGAGCTTCTCGCGCGCACCGACGTCCACCCCGTCGTGTTCGAGCGGACGCACGCGATCGGCGGCATTGCGCAGACGTACAACTACAAGGGCAACCGCATCGACATCGGCGGCCACCGGTTCTTCTCCAAGGACCAGCGCGTCATGTCGTGGTGGTTCTCGATGATGCCGCGCCAGGGCAAGCCCGCCGCGGACACGGCGGAGCAGGACCACGACATCGACTACGTCGCCGAGTCGGTGGTGCGCCGCTTCGCACCCGAGCTGATGGACGAGACCGATGGCGAGGGCGGCACCGCCGTCGCCGCGGGCGTGGCAATGCGCGAGGAGCGCCGCGTCGCTCCCGATCCGGAATGCGACGACGAAGTGCTGCTGCACCGTCCGCGCCTCTCGCGCATCTACTACAAGCGTCACTTCTTCCCGTATCCGATCGGGATCACGCTCACCGTCGCGCGCCGGCTCGGCCTGTTGAACACCGCGCTCATCGGCCTGAGCTACATGAAGGCACAGCTGTTCCCGAGGAAGGACGAGACCTTCCTCGATGCGTTCTTCGTCAACCGGTTCGGTCAGCGCCTCTACGAGACCTTCTTCCGCGACTACACGGAGAAGGTGTGGGGAGTGCGCTGCGACGCGATTCGCGCCGACTGGGGCGCGCAGCGCGTGAAAGGCCTCTCGCTCAAGAAGGCCGTCGTGCACGCCGTGAAGGATCTCCTGTCGAGCGACTTCCAGAAGGCGCAGCAGGAGCGCGAGACGAGCCTCATCACCCGCTTCTTCTACCCGAAGCTCGGCCCGGGCCAGATGTGGGAGATCGTCGCGGGCGAGATCACGAAGGCCGGTGGCGAGATCCGGCACGGCTACTCCGTCGTCGGCATCACGACCGAGGGCGATCGTGTGACCGAGGTGGAGGTCGAGGAGGTGGCGACGGGTGCGCGCTCGCGCGTGGCCTGCGACTACTTCTTCTCGACGATGCCCGTGAAGGAGCTCGTGAAGCAGACCACGCCCCCGCCGCCGGCGAGCGTGCGAGAGGTCGCGAACGGGCTCGTCTACCGCGACTTCCTCACCGTCGGCCTGCTGCTGAAGAAGCTCCACGTGCAGGTGAAGGGCTCGAAGCCAGCGGCGACCGTGGAGGACAACTGGATCTACGTGCAGGACGGCGGCGTCCAGGTGGGGCGCATCCAGGTGTTCAACAACTGGAGCCCGTACCTGGTGGCCGACCGCAAGAACACCGTGTGGATCGGTCTCGAGTACTTCGTGAACGAGGGCGAGACGCTCTGGAACATGAAGGACGCCGATCTGATCGAGCTCGGGACGAAGGAGCTCGAGCGCATCGGGTTCATCAGGCGCGAGGACGTGCTGGACGGTTGCGTGCTGCGGATGCCCAAGGCGTATCCGGCCTACTTCGGCACCTACAATCAGCTCGACGTCGTGCGGGATTGGTCACTCGGCATTCCGAACCTGTTCCTCGTCGGTCGGAACGGCATGCACCGGTACAACAACCAGGACCACAGCATGCTCACGGCGATGATGGCGGTAGACAACATCGCCGAGGGACGCACGGACCACTCGAATCTGTGGGACGTGAATCTCGACATGGTCTATCACGAGGAGAAGACGGAGCCGGCGACTTAGCGGGATGCGCTTCTTCGTGGTGGTTCTCCTCGCCGCGCTCGTCGCCCGCTTCGAGCGCGGCCGTATTTCGTCCCGGCTCGGCGGCGTGCAGCGCGCGCTCGAATCGCGGAGCGCGCCGCTCGTGTTCGGGCTCGTGTTCGGCGCCATCGTCTGGTGGACCTGGGGGCAGGTGCATCCGTACGGTCTCCTGCACGACGAGCTCGCGTACGTGCTGCAGGCGAAGCTGTTCGCGAGCGGACGGTGGACGGCTCCGGCGCCGCCGATGCCCGAGTTCTTCGCCCAGCCGCACGTTCTGAATGACCCGCTCGTCGCGTCGAAGTATCCGCCGGGCCATTCGCTGCTCCTTGCTATTGGTGAACTACTGTTTGGCATGCCGGCAGTGGTCGTCGCCGCGCTGTCGGCGCTGCGCGGTGCGCTCGCCTTCGCCATCGCGCGGCGGCTCACCAACGGCGCCATCGCGCTCGGCACCGGGATGCTGCTGCTGCACGGACAATCGCTGTACTTCGGTGCGAGCTTCTTCTCCGAGACGACGACGGGCGCGATGCTGCTCGTCGCGTGGTACGCGCTGCTCCGCTGGCGCGCCGAGGGGGGGCGCGGCTGGATGGCGCTGGTCGCTCTCGCCGTCGGCTGGTGCGCGATCACGCGGCCGTTCAGCGCCGTGCTGTTCGCGCTGCCGATCGCATTCGTGGTTCTGCGCGGGATGCTGCGCACCCGCCGGTGGCGCGAGCTCGCTGTGGGGCTCGCAGTCGGCACCGCGGTGCTCGCCATCCTCCCGCTCTGGAGCGCGCGCACCACCGGCGACTGGCGCGTCTCGCCGGTGGCCGTGTACATGCGCGACTACATGCCGTTCGACCGACCGCACTTCGGTTACGACTCGACGCCGCCGCGTCGCACGCCGCCCGCCGACCTCGCGTTCGTGAATGCGTCGCTCGACTCGGTGCAGCGCACGCACACGCTCGCCGCGGTGCCGCAGATCGCCCGTGAGCGCTGGACCTTCCTCGCCATGCAGAGCTGGTGGGAACCGATCCCCGAGCTCGGCTTCGCCGTGCTCGGCCTCATCCTCGCGCCGCCGGCGGCGCTCGTCGGCGTGGTCACCGCGCTCATCGTCTTCGTGGGCTACCTCGCGCACCCGACGTGGCCGAGCTGGACGATCTACTACATGGAGACGGCGCCCGTCTTCGCGTTCTACGCCGTGTGCGGGTTCACCGTGATGCTCCGCGCGCTCGCGCGCGAGCCCGAGCGGGAGTGGTCCTGGGTGCGCGGGCCACGCGCGGCGTTCGCGCTGCTCGTCACGCTGCTGCTCACGCTCCCGATGATCCGCATCGAGATGCGGTTCAACCGAAACCAGCACCTGGGCAACGCCAACTTCCCGAGCCGGTTCGCGCAGGCGGTGGCGCACATGCCGCCGCGCTCGATCCTGTTCGTGCGCCACGCGAAGTGGCACGAGGGGCACTGGAGCCTCGTGACGAACGAGCCCGACTTCGCCGCGGCGCGCACCTGGATCGCCTACGATCGCGGCGACTCGCTCAATCAGGAGCTGCTGCGCCGCGCCGGGGGACGGACGGCATTCCTGTTCGACGAGGCGCGGCACTCGATCGATCCGTACGCGCCGGTCGTGACCGCGTCCACGGAACGGTGACGGCACCGCCGATCGTGACGACGCGGAGTCCACGCTGGCTGCCCGCGATCGTGCTGCTCGCGGCAGTGGCGGTCTCCGCGCTGATGCTTTGGTCGCGCCGCGACTACGTGCCGATCTTTGACGGCCGCATCTACGCCGACTGCATCGAGAGCGTGGCGGCGGATCCGACCTACTTCGGCGGATACCGCTGCGCCGGTCACATCGCCGAGAGCTACGTCGTTCCGCTCGCCATCGCGGCGCGCCTCGTCCCCGACAGTCCGGCCGCGCTTCTGCTGGCGAACGTGCTGCTGCTCCTCCTCGGCGCGGTGGCGCTCTGGCGTCTCGTGCGCGCCGCATTCCCCGGCGAGGAGCATCGCGTCGGCCGATCGCTGATCCTCGGCGCGTTTCTCGTGCATCCCATCGTGCTCGCCTCGGTCGTGCAGCCGGGCCTGGACCTCGGGCTGCTCGTGTTCTCACTCTGCGCGCTCGCGGCCGCGGTGGAGGGCCGACGCTGGACGCTCGTGCTGTTCGGTGTCGGCCTGATCTTCGCCAAGGAGCCGGGCGTGCTGCTGTACGGCGCGATCGCCGCCGTCTGGCTCTGGCGGCGCTGTTCCAGCATGCTGTCACCCGACGATGCGACGCGCGTCGGCATCGCCGCGCTCGTCTTCGTCGGCTTCCTCTCGTTGATCCAGCACGAGACGCCGTCGGCGCTGCTGTTCCTGACCGCGGCTGGTCTGGTCCTGCGGCGAAAGCGTCAGCCTGCGCTGCCCCCGAAGAAGGGGATCGTCGGCGCGCTACTCCGGGAGTGGCCGATCGCGATCCCCGTCTTGCTCCTGCTCGGCTATCTCATCTACTACAAGCTGCGCGCGTCACCGACGGATTCCGCGCCTGTCGTATGGGGGGGCGGCGGCGGTGCGATCGTCCTCGTCGGCACGCTGCTGCGGGGGGCCGTTCTGGATCCATCCACCCGCTCGTCGCTCGCGCTCATGTTCGTGGTCGGTTTTCTCTGGGTGCCGACGGCCTGGATGCTGGTGGATCTGTCCATCGGCGCCGTCCGTCACGTGCGCAACCAGCCCGCGCGCCCGCTTCAGGGCGTGGACCGCTCGGCGCTCGATCTCATCGTCGTCGTGCTCGTGGCCGACGTTTGGCTGCTCAGCCGCTACGTGACGTTCAGCAACGCGCGCTACTACCTGCCGGTGTTTCCGCTGAGCCTCCTCGCCGCTTACGCCGCGCTCGTGCGACTCCACCTGCGGCCGCCGGCTCGTGGCGCCGTGCTTGCGTTGGTGACGGTACTGCTCGCCCTCTCCGCAGTCCGGACGCTCGATCCCGTCTCTCGGGCGATCTGGGAGACGTTCCCCGTGGGAGAGCGCTCGCTCCTGAGCATCACCTCGCTTCGGAACGAGTGCTGTGGACACGGGCGCGATCAGCTGGCCTACAACCTCGAGTTCACCCACTTCGCGTCGTTGCAGGATGCACTCTACGAGCGGCTGAAGCCGACGGACAGCACGGTGCTCGTCGTGCCCGCCGAGGGCGACTGGTATACGGTCGGGTCGATCGATCCCGTCACCCACCACCGGACGATGCGCTCGGCGGGTGCCGTGCGGCCGCGAGTCGTGATGGCGCCGGACGCGTACGACCTGAACGCGGCGCGCGCATGGTACGTCGAGTTCCCATTCACCACGGATACGGTATTCCGCACACTCCTCGGCCAACGGTTCGATATCAGCGAGCCCTGCCGTGTGGAGCGTGGCGGCTACTCGCTCGCCGTGCGCGAGATGCGGTTACGCTCGAGTGCGGCTGCCAGTCCATCGGTACGCCCGACGAGCGACATCGCCGGCGTTTCGCCCTGCGCACCACCCGGGTCCGCCCTCTCCGTTCACTAGCTCCGGCATGAAAGTCGTCATCCTCGCCGGTGGTCTCGGCACCCGTCTGCAGGAAGAGACCGTCGCACGCCCGAAGCCGATGGTGGAGGTCGGGGGACGCCCGATCCTCTGGCATATCATGCACATCTACGCAGCGCACGGCTTTCGCGAGTTCGTCGTCGCGCTCGGCTACAAGGCGGAGGTGGTGCGCAGCTACTTCCTTCACTATCACTACCTCGGGCGCGATTTCTCCATCAACCTCGCGGACGGCGCCACGACCATGCATGGCCGCGGCAGCGAGGACTGGCTGGTGCACCTCGTGTACACCGGCGTGGAGACGCAGACGGGAGGCCGCCTCCGCCGTCTGCGGGATTGGCTGGGGGACGAGCCATTTCTGATGACGTATGGCGATGGGGTGGCGAACATCGACCTCGGCGCGCTCGTCCGTTTTCACGAAGAGCACGGCAGGTTGGCCACCGTGACGGCGGTGCGTCCTCCGGCGCGATTCGGTGGGCTCGCCCTGAACGGCGATCGCGTGGAACGGTTCCAGGAGAAACCGCAGATCGGCGAGGGGTGGATCAACGGCGGCTTCTTCGTGCTGCAACCGCAGGTGCTCGATTACATCAGCGGTGACGACGTGTTGTGGGAGCGCGGCCCACTCGAGACACTGGCAGCGATGGATCAGCTTCAGGCCTACCGCCACGAAGGGTTCTGGCAACCGATGGACACCGTGCGCGATCGCAATCTTCTGGAATCCATGTGGCAGAGCGGTAATGCGCCGTGGAAGGTGTGGCAGTGAGCGCTGCGGGCTTCTGGCGCGCTCGTCCGACACTCGTTACGGGTGCCACCGGGCTGCTCGGCGGTTGGCTCACGCGGAAGCTCGTCGACGACGGCGCCGATATCGTGTGCCTCGTGCGGGACTGGGTGCCGCAGAGCGAGCTGGTGAGCAGCGGCACGATGGCGCGCGTCCGCACGGTCCGTGGCGACGTCCGCGACCAGGCGCTGCTCGAGCGCGTGCTGGGCGAATACGAGATCGATACCGTCTTTCATCTCGCCGCGCAGACGATCGTGGGGGTCGCGCAGCGGAATCCCGTCTCGACCTTCGAGACGAACATCCAGGGCACGTGGGCTCTGCTCGAGGCCTGCCGTCGCTCGCCACGCGTGAAGTCCATCGTAGTCGCGAGCAGTGACAAGGCGTATGGCGATCAGGAGAAGCTTCCGTACGACGAGGATACGCCGCTCCAGGGCGAGCATCCGTACGACGTGAGCAAGTCGTGCGCGGACCTCATCGCGCATACGTACGCCGTGTCGTATGGCCTGCCCGTTGCGATCACGCGCTGCGGCAACTTTTACGGAGGCGGTGACCTCAACTGGAATCGGCTCGTGCCCGGCACCATCCGCTCGGTGCTGCACGGCGAGCGTCCGGTGATCCGCTCCGACGGTACGCTCGTACGCGACTACTTCTACGTGGAGGACGGTGTGGGCGCGAACGTGCGCCTCGCCGAAGCGCTTCGCACGCGCCCCGAGCTGGCCGGCGAGGGCTTCAACTTCTCGAACGAGCTGCAGGTGACCGTGCTCGAGCTCGTGAAACGCATCCTGTCGCACATGGGATCCAACCTCGAGCCTGACGTGCGCAACGACGCCTCGCACGAGATCAAGCATCAGTACCTGAGCGCGGCCAAGGCGCGTCGCATGCTCGATTGGTCGCCGAGCTTCGAGCTCGATGCGGGCCTGGAGCGCACCGTGGCGTGGTATCGTGACTTCCTCGCCCCCTCCGATGCCTCGTAGCGCCGAGGAGCTGCGGCGACAGATTCTCGGCCTCGTCGCCGAGTATCACGAGGTCGCCTTCGCGCCGCGCGAGTTCGTGCCGGGCGAGTCGGCGGTGCCCGTCTCCGGCAAGGTGTTCGGCGCCGAAGAGTTGCAGCACGTCGTGGAAGCGGGACTCGATTTCTGGCTCACCGCAGGACGCTTCGCGATCGAGTTCGAGCGCCGCTTCGCCCGTGTGATGCAGGCACGGCATGCGATGCTCGTGAACTCCGGCTCGTCGGCGAACCTCGTGGCGCTCTCGTCGCTCACCTCGCCCTCGCTGGGTGACAAGCGGTTGAAGCCCGGCGACGAGGTGCTCACCGTCGCCGCCGGCTTCCCCACGACCGTCAACCCGATCATCCAGAACGGGCTCGTGCCCGTGTTCGTGGACGTGGAGCTGGGGAGCTACGGCCCGATCGTCGCGCAGCTCGAAGCGGCAGTGAGCGAGCGGACGCGCGCCATCATGATCGCGCACATGCTCGGCAATCCGTTCGATCTCGACGCCGTCACGGCGCTCGCGAAGAAGCACGATCTCTGGCTGATCGAGGACTGCTGCGATGCCGTCGGCGCGACGTACCGGGGCAAGCCCGTCGGCAGCTTCGGCGACATCGCGACCGTGAGCTTCTATCCGGCGCACCACATCACGATGGGAGAGGGCGGGTGCGTCCTCACGCAGAAGCCGGCGATGAAGCGGCTCATCGAGTCGTTCCGCGACTGGGGACGCGACTGCTGGTGCGAGACGGGAAAGGACAACACCTGCGGCAAGCGGTTCGACTGGCAACTCGGCGACCTGCCGGACGGCTACGACCACAAGTACACCTACAGCCACCTCGGCTACAACCTGAAGATCACCGACATGCAGGCCGCCTGCGCCCTCGCGCAGATGGAGCGTGTCGAGGAGTTCATCGCCAAGCGTCGGGCCAATTTCGCATATCTCCGGAATCGCCTGGCCTCGTGCGAGCCGTTCCTGCACCTG
>JBJMNN010000244.1:0-4659 GCA_045804245.1 Gemmatimonadaceae bacterium
CGCCAATCTGGATCTGCTGCCCGAGTCGCTGCGCCCCGCCTCGATCACCGATGCGGCCTCGCTCGGACGGTAGGGAAAACGCCGACTTGACCCCTGGACACGGGTCGGGGAGTTTCCCGACATCCCTCGGTCCGATCGATGCGCACGTCGAACCGCTCGTGTCGTTGGCTTGCGGCGAGCTCGACGTCCGATCAAATTTGCACGCTGGACTGGACCCTTGTGAATTCGTTCACAAGTCGCTCGGCGCCTCGTAATCCCCACACCACATCGCGATGACGCAGCGAAGAAAGTGGACGGCGATCCCAGGGTTGCTCCTGCTCGTGATCGGCGCCGTCGTGCTCTCCGCTTACAGTGGCGCATCATCCTCCCAGGGCAACCAGCCCACGCAGCCGATCAACTTCCCGCACCCGAAGCATGCGGGCGCGGTGAAGGACGGCGGCCTCGGCCTGAACTGCCTCTACTGCCACAACACCGCCAACAAGTCGCAGGACGTCGGCATGCCCGCCGTCAACACGTGCATGGGCTGCCACACGATCGTCGCGGCGCAAAAGCCCGAGATCCAGAAGCTCGCCAAGTACGCCGCCGACAAGCGTCCTGTCCCCTGGGTGCGCATCCATAAGGTGCCGGAATACGTGCACTTCCCGCACGTACGCCACGTCAACGCGGGTGTCACCTGCCAGACGTGCCACGGCCAGGTGCAGAAGATGGCGCAGGTCTATCAGTACGCGTCGCTCAACATGGGGTGGTGCATCAACTGCCACGTGAACGGCTACGATCCGAAAGAGGGCCAGAAGGCCGCGGGGTACGACAACGTTCCTCCCGCCGGCTATTCGGGTGGCGCGCCGTACGGGACGGAAGGCACTCGCGCCGGGATCTCGCTGTCGTCGCCCGGGATGGGCGTGGTCCCCGACTCGGCGCGCGCGCCCGCGGCCAACGTCGCGTCGAACACCGCCAGCACCCCGTCGGCCGAACGCCGGCGCGCGCGCTACGACTGCGCCTCCTGTCACTACTAGTCCCCCCGAGGATCTGATCGCATGAGCAACCACGCGGGGTCGACGGGCGTCAAGCGCCGCGACTTCCTGAAGGTGCTGGGAGCGTCCGGTGCCGCCGTCGCGACGGTGGGCTGCAGCTCCGAGAAGGTCGGCAACCTCGTGCCGTACCTCGTCCATCCCGACGAGACGGTCGCCGGCGTCTCGACGTACTACGCGACGACCTGTCGAGAGTGCGCCGCGAGCTGCGGTGTCATCGCCGAGACGCGCGACGGTCGCGTCACGAAGCTCGAAGGCAATCCGGAGCACCCGCTCAATCGCGGCGCGCTCTGCGCGCGCGGGCAGTCGGCGGTGCAGGGACTGTACAACCCGGATCGGTTGCGCGGTCCGATGGTGAAGGAAGGCGGTGCGTGGAAGGCGATCGACTGGGATCGCGCCGAAACGCTGCTCAGCCAGAAGATCGGAGAGGCTCGCAGCCGCGGCGGCGCCGCCAACGCGGTGTTCCTCAATCAGCACGAGACGGGAAGCTTTCCCTCGTTCCTCGACGCGTGGCTCACCGGCTTCGGCATGCGGCCGCACCTCAGCGTCGACTTCGAAGCCGACAGCGCCGTCATCGAATCCAACCGTGCCGCCTACGGGGTGTCCTGGCCGCGGCTGTCGTTCCAGGACGCGAAACTCATCGTCTCGTTCGGCGCGGACTTCCTCGATAACTGGGGAATGTCCGTCCCGCAACAGCTCGACTTCGCCGATGCGCGCGCGAAGATCGAGGGTGCGCCGCGCTTCGTGTACGTCGGGCCGCGCAGATCCCTCACCGGTCTGAACGCGGATCAGTGGATCGCGTGCAAGCCCGGCTCCGAGCTCGCGATCGCCAATGCGCTCGCCGGTCGCGGCACGCTCGCCGACGCGGCGAACGCCAGCGGTGTCCCCGAGGCGACGCTCGGGCGCCTGCAGCAGGAGCTCGCCGCGGCGAAGCCGGCGCTCGTGCTCGCGGGCGCGCGCGGACCCGATGCGCTCGCGCTCGCACAGGCGGTCGTCGCGATCAATCAGACTGTTGGTGCCGTCGGCACCACGATCCGGCCTGCCGAGGGGAGCACCGCCTTCGACGGCGCGGCGCGCGTTGCCGACGTGCTCGCGGCGGTCGAGCAGATGCGCTCGGGCGCCGTGCCGATCGCCTTCGTGCGCGGCGTGAATCCCGCTTTCTCGCTCCCGGCGGGCGCGCGATTCGCCGAGGCGTTCGCAAAGGTGCCGTTCAAGGTCAGCTTCTCGATGTATCCGGACGAGACGACCGAGCTCTGCGACCTGATCCTCCCGGATCTGCATTCACTCGAGTCGTGGGGCGACGCGCCGGCGGGACCGAACGTGATCTCGCTCCAGCAGCCCGCGATGGATCCGGTGTTCTCCGGCACGCGCGCGACGGCCGACGTCCTCACCCAGGTCGCGCGCAAGGATCCGGCGAACGCCGCCCGCTACCCGCAGCCGGACTATCGCAGCTGGCTGATCTCGCGCTTCCCCGGCGGCGCAACCGCATTCACGGCCGCCGTCGCGAAGGGCGTCGGCGCGGGGAGCATCGCGCCGCGCACCGCGCCGGCCTCGGCCGCGGTCGCCGCGGCGCAGCCCGTGCCTCCGCTCGCCCTCTCCGGTAGCGAGTTCTATCTCGTCACCTACCTGTCCTCGGTGCTCGGCGACGGCCGTGGTGCGAACAAGCCGTGGCTGCAGGAGCTGCCGGACCCGGTCTCGAAGGTGCTGTGGAGCTCGTGGGTCGAGATCCATCCGCAGACCGCCGCGAAGCTCGGCATCGAGCGTGGCGACATCGTCGAGGTGACGACGGCATCGGGCAAGGTGCGCGCGCCTGCATATCTCTACCTCGGCGTCCGCCCCGACACGATCGCGCTCGCCATCGGCCAGGGTCACTCGTCCGCGACGCGTCTCGACGCGTTCGAGCCGAAGCACACCGATCGCAACACGATCCAGTGGGGCTACGGCCGCTACGCACGTGGCATCGGCGCGCGCGTGCAGGACCTGATCACACCCGGAACCGATCTCGCCGGCGGCCTCGCGCTCGTGTCCACGAAGGCGACGCTCGCGAAGACCGGCGACAACGAGATTCTGATCTCGACTGAGGGTTCGGCGCGCCAGCACGGACGTGGCATCGCGCAGGCACTCACCGTAACGCAGCTCGCCGGGCTGCAGCAGGCGCGCGGCGCGGAGAACGCGAACGCGCTCGCGCCGCAGGGCAGTGCCAATCAGGAAAGCGGCGGCGGCGCATCGCGTGGCGAGGGCGCCGGCGGGAAGGCCGAGGGCGAGCGCGGAGAGCACCACGAGAAGATACCGGGCGAGCCGACGGGGCAGTTCCTCCCCGGCCTGCGCTCACCGGTCGCCGCCGACGCGCAGGGTGAGCTCGGCTCGCCCACGGCGGAGGATCGCGGCAAGGACAAGGGGATGTACGCGCCGAACCACTGGTCGGGGATGGCGAACCGGCGGTGGGCGATGACGATCGACCTCGCGCGCTGCACCGGTTGCTCGGCGTGCGTGACGGCGTGCTACGCCGAGAACAACATCCCGACGGTGGGCGCGGCCTGGCAGAATGCCACCGTGTTCGCCGTCGCCAAGCCGGGGTTCAACATCACCCGCGGCCGCGAGATGAACTGGCTGCGCATCGAGCGCTACTTCGAGGGCGCCGACGCGGGGGAGTTCACGGAAGACTTCGAGGCGCGGTTCACGCCGATGCTCTGCCAGCACTGCGGCAATGCACCGTGCGAGCCGGTCTGTCCGGTGTACGCGACCTATCATGCGCCCGACGGGCTCAACGTCCAGGTCTACAACCGCTGCGTCGGCACGCGGTACTGCTCCAACAATTGTCCGTATAAGGTCCGCTATTTCAATTGGTTTGGCTACGGCGAGGAGGATCGCAAGCAGTACGCGTTCCCCGAGCCGCTCAACTGGCAGCTGAATCCCGACGTCACCGTCCGGACGAAGGGCGTGATGGAGAAGTGCACCTTCTGCGTCCAGCGCATCCGCGAGGCGGAGACGCGCGCGAAGACGGAAGGGCGAGGCCTCGTCGGCAACGAGTTCACGACTGCCTGCGCTCAGGCGTGTCCGTCGCGCGCGATCACCTTCGGCGACGCGGCAGATCCGCAGTGGGCCGTGACGCAGCTGGTGGAAGACCGGCGCGCGTACCACGTGTTCGAGGAGCTCAACACCTACACCGCGGTGGTCTACTTGAAGAAGGTCAACCATCCGGGGCCGGCGACGCCGGCCAGGTCGTAAGGGAGGCGCGACGATGGCAACCGTAGTGCAGCCGCGCCGCGACGAAGTCGTGCAGCGCCCCAACATCCCCTCGGCCGGCAACCGCCTGCCGGGCGTGCGGGACTACGAGCAGGTCGATCGCGACATCATCGGCACGCTCCGTCCCACGCTGGGCTGGTTCGCCGCGCTGGGCACCGCCGTGCTCTGCCTCCTGATCGGGATCTCGGCCTGGACCTACCAGATCCACGAAGGGCTCGGTGCCGCCGGCTATCAGCCGCCCGTGATGTGGGGCGTATACATCATCTCTTTCGTGTTCTGGGTCGGTATCGGTCACGCCGGTACGCTCATTTCGGCGATTCTCTATCTCTTCCGCGCCGGATTCCGAACCTCGATCTATCGTGTGTCGGAAGCGATGACGGTGTTC
>JBJMNN010000245.1:0-25402 GCA_045804245.1 Gemmatimonadaceae bacterium
CGCCGAAGAGGGTTGGCATCCAGGGGTCATCGGCATCGTCGCCTCGCGCATCGTGGAGGAGTTCGGTCGTCCGACGATCCTCATCGCCATCGACGGCGAGGAGGGGAAGGGCTCCGGTCGCTCGATCTCGCGCTTCGATCTGCACGCGGGGATCGGCGGCTGCCGGCACCTTCTCAAACGATACGGCGGGCATCGCAGCGCGGCCGGCATCACCATTGCGCGCGACCGGGTGGACGACTTCGCGCGTTGCTTCAACGCCGCCGCTCGCGCCGCGCTCTCCGCCGACGATCTCGTGCCGGAGCTGCGCATCGATCTCGAGGTGACGCTCGCCGACCTCACGCCCGGATTCGAGTCGCTGTTGCGTCACCTGGAGCCGTGCGGTATCGGCAACCCGGCGCCGATGTTGCTCGCGCGCGGCGTGCGTCTCGCCGCGCCGCCGAAGATCGTCGGGCAGGGTGGACTCAAACTCCGAATCCAGACCGAGGACGAGCCGCTCGAGGCGCTCGGCTGGTCGCTCGGCAACCGCATCGGCGAGATCGACGTCAACCGGCCCCTCGACATCGCGTTCCGACTCGAGCGCGATGACTTTCAGGGCGTCTCGAGGCTGCAGGCGAAGCTCGCCGACTTCCGCGCCTGAGTCGTGCGCATCGTCGCCGGTCGCTGGCGGGGAAGGACGATCTCGGCGCCCGTCGGTCGTCAGGTGCGTCCCACCGCAGACCGGGTGCGGGAGGCGTGGATGAGCATCGTCAGCCCCCTCATTCCCGGTGCCCGGGTGCTCGATCTGTGCGCCGGTTCCGGCGCGCTCGGCATCGAGGCGGTCTCGCGCGGCGCGGCGTCCGCTGATTTGGTCGAGATCGCGCCGCCCAGCCTCCGCGCGATCCACGACAACATCGCGTTGCTCGGCGCCGGAGAGGCAATCAACGTGCACCGCAAGGACGCACTGCGCTTCATCGAATGCCTCGAGGCTGGCGCGTACGATGTCGCCTTCGCCGATCCGCCGTACGACCTCGGTATGGCGAGCGCCATCGCCGAGCGCTGGCTCGCCGTGCCTTTCGCCTCCGTGCTCGGCATCGAGCATCGCCGCGACGAATCGCTGCCTGGCGACGGCGAACGGCGAAAGTACGGTCAGACTGCGATCACCTTCTATCGCCGCGACTGAGCGCAGATCGGCGGTCGGCGCAATTGCCTTTTCGGCCAACGCGGTGGATTCTTCCTCACGTGCCGAACTCGAGAATCGCCATCTATGCGGGGAGCTTCGACCCGATCACGCGCGGGCACGAAGATCTCATGCACCGCAGCCTCGAGTATGTCGATCGGCTGATCGTCGCGGTGGCGACGAACTCCACCAAGCAGCCGCTCTTCTCGATCGGAGAGCGCCTGGAGCTGATTCGCGAGGCGCTGGCCGACGAGCCGCGCATCGAGGTGCGGTCGTTCGGCGGGCTGCTCGTGGACTTCGCGCGTGAGTGTGGCGCCAGTCTGCTCATCCGCGGCCTTCGAGCCGTGAGCGACTTCGAGTACGAGTATCAGATGGCCCTGATGAACCGTCACCTCTCGCCGCGGCTCGAGACCGTCTTCATGGTCCCGTCGCTCGATACCACCTACATCAGCGCGAGCCTCGTGCGCGAGGTCGCGCGCTATGGCGGCGAGGTCGGCGACCTGGTACATCCACGCGTCGCCGAGGCCCTTCGCTCGAAGATCGTCGCGCGGTGAGCTTCATCGATACGATCCGCCAGCGCGCCGCAGCTCAGCGGCGCCGCATCGCGCTGGCCGAGGCCGACGATCCGCGCACGCTCGACGCCGCGCGCGCGCTGGCGGAGGCGAAGGTCGTCGAGCCAGTGCTCGTCGGCGCGGCACGTGCCGGCCTTCCCTGCGAGGTGATCGATCCAACGGTCGGCGGCCTCACCGACGAGGTCGCGGCCGAGCTGCTCGCGATTCGCGGCGCGAAGGGGATGACGGAGGCGGAGGCCGCCGTGCACGCCCGCTCCCCGCTGATGGTGGCCGATGCCCTGGTGCGCTGGGGGCGCGTCGACGGCTGCGTCGCCGGCGCGGTGCACACGACCGGTGACGTGCTGCGCGCCGCGCTGTGGCTCGTCGGTCCCGCCTCGGACGTGGCCACCATCTCGAGCGCCTTCTACATGGACGTCGCACCCTTCCGATCCGGCGAGCGGGAGGTGCTCACCTTCGCGGACTGCGCGGTCGTGCGCTATCCTACGGCGCCGGAGCTCGCCGACATCGCGCTCGCCGCCGCCGTCGATCGGCGACGGATCGTCGGCGACGAGCCGCGCGTCGCACTACTCTCCTTCAGCACGAGGGGGAGCAGCGGCGGAGCCACCGTGGACCTCGTGCGCGACGCGCTCGCCCTCATCCGGCAAAAAGCGCCCGAGCTCGGCGTGGACGGAGAATTGCAAGGGGACGCTGCGCTCGTGGCGGAGGTGGCGGCCCGGAAGGCGCCAGACAGCTCCGTTGGCGGCAGGGCGAACGTGTTGGTCTTCCCTTCCCTCGATGCGGGGAACATCGCCTATAAGTTGGTACAGCGGCTGGCGTTGGCGCGTGCGATCGGGCCCATCCTCCAAGGGATGCGCCGTCCGTGCAACGATCTCTCGCGAGGGGCCTCCGCGGATGACATCTTCAATGTGGCCGCAATCACCGCACTACAAGCGGGCGAGCCGGCAACCACGGCACTGAACGGGATCCGCCAGGAGACAGGCACATGAGCTTTACGATAAAGAAGGAAGGAGAGATCGTCGTGGTGGATGTGGAAGGTCAGCTCATCGTCGGCAATCGACAGGAGCTCAAGCAGAAGGTCCTCGACGAACTGGAGCGCGGGGAGAAGAAGTTCCTCATCGACTTCGCCCAGACCGGCTACATCGACAGCTCGGGCCTCGGCGTGCTCGTCTCGCTCTCCAAGAAGATCCGCGAGCAGGGCGGGGAGCTGCGACTCGCGAATCTCAACGACGACCTGAAGACCCTGTTCGAGCTCACCAAGCTCGACACCCTGTTCCAGATCTCGGACACGCGCGATCGCGCGCTGGCGAGCTTCTGATTCTTCACGCGGCCCGCCTTCGGGCGGGCCGCGCATCCGTCGCCACTGGCGCGACGCATCCCACCCTGCGCCGCCCCACGCCCCCGCCATGGCCGCGTCCCTCCCGTCTGACGCCGGGCTCCGCGTCTCCCTCGAGGTCGAGATCCCGAGCGACGTCGCGTACATCGAACGCGTCGTCGAGCTCATTCGACATCCCTGCGCCGAGCTGGCGTACAACGCGCACCAGCTCGCGCTCAACGTGCCGGTCGCCCTCAGCGAAGCGATCTCGAACGCGATCCTTCGCGCCAACAACGAGGATCCCGGCAAGCGCGTGTTCGTGCGTGCCGACGTCGACACGCAGCGTCTCGTCGTCGACGTGCAGGACGAGGGCGAGCCGTTCGACCTGGATGGAAACATTCGCGACGCCACCGATCCCGAGAACATCGAGCGCGAGGACGGCCGAGGGCTGTTCCTCATGCGAGCGCTCATGGATCGCGTCGAGCGTTTCGACGCGAACGGCACGCCGCACGGCAACGTCGTTCGACTCATTCTCAGCCGCTCATGAGCGAGCTGGGCGAGGTCCTCGCCGCCTTCCACGAAGCCACCGGGTGCGATGCATCCGTGTGGCGTCGTGATGGCGGCGCGAAGGGCCCGCTCCGTTTCATCGCCGGCACCCGGCGCGCCGATCCGCCTCCGCCCGAGCTGCTCCCGCCCCTCGGCGTCGTGCGCGACGAGGCCACCGAGCGCGGACGACTCGTCGTCGTCCCGATCGCCGGCCCCAGACCCGCGTGGCTCGTGCTCGGTCCCTGTCCCATCGAGCGACGCGAGATCGACAGCTATCTCAAGTTCCTCCGCCCGGTCGTCGCGCAGTACCTCCAGAACACGCTCGAAGTCGAGCATGCAGCCAACGAGCTCGCCGAACGCTACGAGGAGATCAATCTCCTCTACTCGATCAGCGAGATTCTCGGTCGCACGGTGTCGCTCGCCGAAGGCGCCGAGACGATCCTGCGCGAGGTGAGCGAGACGGTGGGCGCGCGACGCGCCTCGATCCTCGTCCACGATCCGGAGAGGAATACGCTTGCCGTCGTGGCGCACCTTGGCGGCGAGAAGGAGCCGATCCGGCCGATCTCCGTCGACGACGAGTGCAGCGTGAGCGCCCATGTCTTCCGCACGTTGCACTCGATCATCGCGGAGGAGGGAGACATGCTCTGCGATGCCGAGCGCGCGCTCCGGAAGGGCGCCATGCTCACCGTGCCGATTCTCTGGACGACCCAGGATGGCGGCGAACCGCTCGGCGTCGTGAATCTCTCCGACCGACGATCGGGGCAGGCATTCACCGCCGGCGACCAGAAGCTCGTCACCGCCATCGCATCGCAGATCGGCGCGGCGATCCAGAACGCGCGTCTCGTCCGCCAGTCGCTCGATCAGGAGCGCCTCCAGCAGGAGATGCAGCTCGCGCACGACCTCCAGATGAAGCTCCTGCCAAACGCGGAGCACATCGCGCCGGAGGCGACCGTCGCCGCGCGCGTCGTCCCCGCCGAAGACGTCGGCGGCGACTTCTACAACCTTTACCGGCTCTCCAACGGCCGGATCGGCGTGATGATCGGCGACGTGTCGGGGCACGGCTATCAGGCGGCGCTCATCATGGCGCTCACGATGAGCGCGTCGGCGATCCATGCCCAGGGCACCGACGATCCCGCCGAGATGCTGCGGCGGCTGTACCAGTCGGTGAAGGAGGAGCTCACGACGACGGAGATGTTCGTCTCGGCGCTGTACGCCGTCGTCGATCGCAATCTGGGCCTGCTTCGCTACGGCAATACCGGGCACCCGCATGCCTTCGTCGTCACGCGTGCCGGCGACGTGGAGCGTCTCGGTGCCGGCGGGCCGCCTCTCGGCATGTCCGACGAGGCGCCGCGTTCGGAGGTGCGGCAGTGGGACGTCGGTGGCGATCTCCTGGTGCTGTTCACCGACGGCATCACCGACGCGCGCAATCGCGAGGGCATTCGCCTCGGTGAGGAGCCCGTGCTCGACCGCGTCGTCCAGTATCGTGCGGAGCCGCCCGAGCAGATCGCGGCGCGCGTCTTCGCGCTGCTCGACCACTACACCGGCGATACGCCGCGCCGCGACGATCTCACGCTCGTCATTCTCAAGAGCTGAGCACATGAACCGCGAAGGAGGCGCGCCACGGGATCGTCGTGTCGGCGCGTTCCCGCCGACGCGGAAGAGTCTCGGGCAACACTTTCTCAACGATCGCCGCATCCTCGGCCGCATCGCCGACGCGCTGCAGCTGCACGGACACGAGACCGTGCTGGAGATCGGGCCGGGCAGGGGAGCGCTCACCGACATCCTCGCCGAACGCGCCGGCCGTGTCATCGCGATCGAGTACGACCGCGCCCTTGCGGCGCTGCTGCGCGAGCGCTACGCGCGCCGCAACAATGTGCTCATCGCCGAGGCGAACGTGCTCGACGTCTCACTGGGCGAGCTGGCTGCGGGACCGTACGTGCTGATCGGCAACGTCCCGTACTACATCACGACGCCGATCCTCTTCCACGCGCTCACGCCGCCGCGAGCCGATCGCTCGGTCTATCTCGTGCAGCGCGAGGTCGCGCAGCGACTCGTCGCGCCGCCGGGCGGCAAGGATTACGGCGCTCTGACGGTGAATGTCGCCGCCGTCGCGCGCGCCGAGCTGCTGTTCGGCGTTCCGGCCGGCGCATTCTCACCTCCGCCGAAGGTGGAGAGCGCCGTCGTCCGAATCACGCCGCTCGCCGAACCGCTCGTGACTCCCGACGAGGAGCAGCGCTTCCGCGTGCTCGTCCAGAGCGCCTTCGGGATGCGCCGCAAGCAGATGCGCCGCGTGGTCCGCACTCTGTACTCCCTCGACGGGGCGCAGGCCGACGCCCTTCTTGCCCGCGCGGGCATCGACGGGGAATTGCGACCGGAGGTGCTGAGCGTGGAGCAGTTCGTGGGGTTGATGAGGACGCGGTGAAGTACACTGCCACGGCGGTACCCGAGTAGCCGAGTTTACTCGGTACCGCGGTGCCCATGGCCGCGAAGCCGTTCAGCTATCGCGGTTGGTGAGTGCAAACGACAATCCCTCGAGCTCCATCGCCATGTTCACCGCCTTCACCGTGACGTCGGCCGGCGCGTGCAGCTGGACGGGGGCGAAGTTCAGTACCGCCTTGATTCCCGTGCGCACGATCCGGTCGAGCACCTCCTGCGCCCCCTCGCCGGGAATGGCGATCACTGCGATCTCGGGACGCTCCGCCGCGACGTCCGCCTCGAACCGGCTCATGTCCCGGATCTCGATCCCCTCGAGCGAGCGACCGATCTTCTCCGGATTCGCGTCGTAGACGGCGATGATGTTGTAGCCCCGCTGCCGGAAGCCGCGGTACTGGGCGAGCGCCGCGCCGATTTTTCCCGCGCCGATGATCACCACGCGCCACTCGCGGCCCAGACCGAGGATCTCGCGCAGCGCCGACGACAGCTCGGGCACGGAGTAGCCCAGGCCTCGCTTTCCGAACGACCCGAAGAACGAGAGGTCCTTCCGCACCTGGGCGGAGGTCGTTCCTCCCCGTCGCGCCAGCTCTTCGCTGGAAACCGTCGAGAGCCCCCGATCCTCGAACTCCTCGAGGAACCGCAGGTAGATCGACAGGCGTCGGACAGTGGATTCGGCGATGCGCTTCACGGCGTGGAGGGCTTGTGAATTCCTTCACAAACTAGCGGCCTCCTGTGCCACGCACCAGACGCGTTCGGAGCAGCAGCGCTATGTCGCGCTCGCTCTTGCAGATGCGTCGCGCGCCCGCTTCCCCAACGGGTTATCTTCGGGTCCTATGACCGTGCACGTCACTTCGGAGATCGGGCGCCTGCGCTCCGTCGTCGTCCACACCCCCGGGAACGAGCTGCTGGGGGTCACGCCGACGACGCGAGAAGCCTACCTCTACGACGACCTCCCGGACGCCGACCAGGCCAGGATCGAACACCGGCGGTTCACCGCCATCCTGGAGCGGTTCTGCCAGGTCTACGAGGTGCGCGACCTGCTGGCCCAGGTGCTCGAGAATCGTGAGGTCCGCGAGCTGCTCGTGCGCGAGACGACGCACGTCGTCCCGAGCGAACCGCTGGCCCGGGAGTTCGAGGCGCTCCCTCCTTCCGGGCTGGTGACCATGCTCATCGAAGGGCGCGTCGAGAGCCCCGGTCCGCTCGCACGCACGCTGAACGAGCTGGGCTACGAGCTCCCGCCACTTCCGAATCTGTTCTTCACGCGCGATTCGGCGATGAGCGTGGGACGTCATGTGCTCGTCGGCTCGATGCGCTACGGCAGCCGGTGGCCGGAGGAGCTCATCATGAAAGCGCTCTTCCTCTACCATCCGCTGCTGCGCAATGACGGCATCCTCTACGATGGATCCGTCGAGCGGCGACTGAACTACACGGTCGAAGGCGGCGACGTGCACACGCTGCGCGAGGATCTCGTCCTCATTGGCTTCAGCGAGCGTTCGAGCCCCGGCGCGATCGATCACCTCGCCGAGCTGCTGTTCTCGAAGACGAAGGTCACCGACATCATCGTCGTCGTGATGCCGCGCGAGAACACGGCGATCCACCTCGACATGATCTTCACGCAGGTGGACCGTGAGCTGTGCGCCTGCTTCGCGCCGCATTTCATCGGCGCCGAGCGGCTCAGCGTCCTCCACTGGCGCAAGGGGCAGAGCACCCTGCGCGAATGTCCCGACATCTTCGTCGCGCTCGCCGACTGCGGCCTGCCGATGACGCCCGTGCTGTGTGGCGGAGAGCGACGAGTCGTGCAGGAGCGCGAGCAGTGGGCGTCGGGCTGCAACTTCGTGTCGATGCGGCCGGGGCTCGTGCTCTCCTACGCCCGCAACGTCGGCACGCTGGGAGAGATGGAGCGTGCCGGATTTCGCATTGTCCCCGGAGTCAACTTTCTGACGGGCGACGTGACCATCGCCGACGACGAGCGGGCCGTCATCACCTTCGAAGGGGCGGAGCTCGTGCGTGGCGGTGGCGGGCCGCGCTGCATGAGCTGTCCCGTGCAGCGGGACGACACGTGAGCGAAGTCGATCCGGTCAGCGGTACCCGTCTCGAGTCGTACGCCCCCGCTACGGTGGAGACGCGTCCCGAGCGAATGCTCCTCGCCGAGCGCGCCTCGGACTACCTGCGAGCGGGACCGGCGGACTCGCGCAGCCTGATCGCGAGTGTGTGCCAGCTCTCCGCGCTCCCCGACCTCGTGGCCGAGCACATGGCCGCGACGCTGCTTGGCGGACATCCGCGCTTCGCGCGCACGATCGACGGCCGGTGGCGACTGTCCGAGGCCGCCGCGCCGGCGTGGCGCGGGCAGCCCGTCGATGAAGAACCGCTGCTCGCGTCGCTCAGCTTCGCCGTTGTCGACGTGGAGACGACCGGGAGCCGGCCGGAGGGCGGAGACCGCATCACCGAGATCGCCGTCGTCACCGTGCGCGACGGTCGGGTCGCGGACGTCTACGAGACGCTCGTCAATCCCGAGCGCTCCATCCCTCCGTTCATCACTCGGCTCACGAACATCTCATGGGACATGGTGCGCGACAAGGCGCCCTTCCGCGACGTGTGCGACGACGTGCTCCGCGTGCTCGAAGGGCACGTATTCGTCGCCCACAACGCGGCGTTCGACTGGCGCTTCGTGAGCGCCGAAGTGGTGCGCGCTCGCGGCCGAGAGCTCACCGGCCGCCGACTGTGCACGGTGCGGTTGGCGCGACGGATCCTGCCGCAGCTCCGCTCACGTTCGCTCGACTGGGTGGCGCGGCACTACAACGTCGAGATCGAGCCGGGGAAGCGGCACCGCGCTGCGGGCGATGCGCTCGCCACGGCGCACTGTCTCCTGCGTCTGCTCGACGACGCGCGGAGTCACGGGTGCGAGCGCTGGTCCGACCTGGAGCTTTTCCTCGCCGCCGCGAGGGTCACGCGCAAGCGGCGTGGCCGCCGCGCGCCCGCCATGCCGCGCCCCGTCGAACGGGACACCACGGCGTGACGGGGAGCGGTTAGACTCCCGTCATGCCGCTCCTTCCACTCGTCCAGACCCGCACGGTCGGCTCGCTGCGCGTTCACGCGCTGCAGGCCGGTCTGCAGCACCTCGACGGTGGCGCGATGTTCGGCGTCGTCCCGAAGAATCTGTGGGAGCGGAAGATCCCCGCCGACGCCAAGAACCGCATCCCGCTCGGCATGCGTTGTCTGCTGATCGAGCACCCCGATGCCCTGGTGCTCATCGACACGGGCGTCGGCGACAAGGAGAACGAGAAGTTCACGACGATCTATGGCGTCGAGAACGCACCGGTGGGCGCGGTGGGCCCGACCCAGCTCGAGAGTGCGCTGGCCGAGGCGGGGTTCGCGGCATCGGACGTGAACCTCGTCCTCAACTCGCACCTGCACTTCGATCACGCGGGGGGCAACACGAGGCGCGGCGACGATGGCGCGCCCGTGCTCGCCTTCCCGAACGCCCGCTACATGGCGCGTCGCGGAGAGTGGGACTGGGCGCACCACACGAACGAGCGCACGGCGGCGAGCTATTTCCCCCACAATTACGACCCGGTACACGCGGCGGGTCGGCTCGAGCTCGTGGACGACGATGGCGAGGTGCTGCCGGGGATCTCGCTGCGCCGCACACCGGGCCACACGCCGCACCACCAGGGCATCCTGGTCGAGTCGCACGGCGAGCGCCTGTTCTATCTGGCGGATCTCGCCCCGACGGCCGCCCACGTGCCACTCCCCTGGATCATGGGGTACGACGTGGAGCCCCTGGTGACGCTGGAGACCAAGCGTCGGATCTGGGCCGAGGCTGCGGCGGAGGGATGGACTGTGATGTTCGAGCACGATGCCGCCAACGCGTTCGGCCGGATCGTCGGCGACGGGCGGGGATACGCGTGCGAGGTGCTGGCCAGCACGTGACTTGACTTCGCATCCGAATCGCCTAACTTGCGGTCTGACAACTAGCTAAGTGGTCGTCTCGCGACGACCCACCCTCTGGCCCTCGCGCGGATGCGGGGAGTGCTGCAGGAGTCTTCATTCAGCGTCTCGCTCCCGTCGCCACTGACGGGCCTGGGGCGCGTGCGGACTTTCTGCCCTGGAAGGTCCGCTTTTTTGTTCTCTCTCATCGAGGCTACGAGTATTCAGGACACCACCAAGCGCGTGCGGGTCAATCGCATGATCCGCATCAGCCCGGTCCGCGTGATCGGCGCCGACGGTTCACAGCTCGGGATTCTCGAGGTGGACCAGGCGCTCCGTATGGCGGAGGAGGCTGGGTTGGATCTGGTCGAAGTCGCGGCGACGGCACGGCCCCCGGTAGTCCGCATCATGGACTACGGCAAGTACAAGTTCGAGATGGCCAAGCAGGCGCGGCTCGCGAAGAAGAAGCAGCACGTGATCGAGCTCAAGGAAGTGAAGTACCGTCCCGGTATCGACGATCACGACTTCGACACGAAGACCCGGCATGCGCGCCGGTTTCTCGAAGAGAAGAACAAGGTGAAGGTGACCATGATGTTCCGTGGTCGGCAGGTCGCTCACCCCGAGCTCGGACAGGCCGTGCTGGATCGGGTGAGCAGCGAGTTGGCGGACGTCGCGAAGATCGAGAGCGCGGGCCGACTCGAGGGGAAGTCCATGACGATGATTCTCACGCCCAAATAAAGAGAGCGTGCTATGCCGAAGATGAAGACGCACAAGGGCGCGACGAAGCGCTTCAAGACGACCGGCTCGGGCAAGGTGAAGCGCTTCAAGGCGTTCAAGAGCCACATCCTCACCAAGAAGACGTCCAAGCGGAAGCGGAACCTGCGCCGCGCTGGGCTGATCGCCACGAACGGCGAGCAGAAGCGAATCAAGCGCCTCATCCAGGCCGCGTAACAGGAGCCGATCATGCCACGCGCCGTATCGAACGTCCCGCGCCTCAAGCGGAAGAAGCAGGTCCTCAAGCACGCCAAGGGCGCCTTCGGTGCCCGCTCCAAGCTGTGGAAGGCGGCGAAGGAGAACGTCGAGCGCGGATGGAAGTACGCGTATCGCGATCGCAAGAATAAGAAGCGCGACTTCCGCCGCCTCTGGATCGTGCGCATCAACGCCGCCGCGCGGCAGCACGACATGAGCTACAACGTGTTCATCAATGGCCTGGGCAAGGCCGGCATCGAGATCGACCGGAAGATCCTGGCCGACATCGCCGTGCGTGATCCGCAGGCGTTTGGCGTGCTCGCCGACAAGGTGCGCGCCGCCCTGAACGCTGCCTAAGTAGATTCTCCGCAGGCACTCGGCGGCGGCGCGACTCAGGGTCTCGCCGCCGCCGCTTCGTTTCCGACATCTTCAGCGATGCTTCAAGACTCTCCCACGCTCGAGCAATATCTGCAGGCCGCCGACGACATCACCACCCGCGGCGTGGCTGCGTTCTCCGCTGCCGGCGACGCCGACGCTCTCGAGGCGGCACGCGTCCAGTTCCTCGGCGACCGGCGTGGCGAGATCCTCGCCCTCCAGAAGTCGCTCGGCACGCTGCCGGCCGAGCAGCGCCGCGACGCCGGCCGCGCATTCAACGACGCCAAGACGAGGCTCACGCTCGCCTTCGACGAACGCCGAACGACGCTGAGCCAGAGCGTCGCGAAAGGCCCGCGGATCGACCTCACGATGCCCGCCCGCCATCGCTGGGCCGGTGGTAAGCATCCGGTCACGATCGTGATCGACGAGATTGTCGGGATCTTCCGCGGCCTCGGCTTCACCGTCGCGCTCGGACCGGAGGCCGAGTCCGAGTGGTACAACTTCGGCGCGTTGAACTTCCCGGCCGATCATCCGGCGATGGACCTGCACGACACGCTCTACATCGGCGATGGCGCGCTGCTCCGCACGCACACGTCGCCCGTGCAGGTGCGCACCCTGCAGCGCTACGCACCGCCCATCCGCATCCTCGCGCCCGGCACCGTGTTTCGCCGCGATCCGTTCGACGCGTCGCACGCGCCCGCATTCGCGCAGATCGAAGGACTGGCCGTCGATGAAGGCATCTCCTTCGTCGATCTGAAGGCGACCCTGACGCACTTCGCGCAGCGGTTCTTCGGCGCGACGCGCACGCGCTTTCGCCCGAGCTTTTTCCCGTTCACGGAGCCCTCGGCCGAGATGGACGTCCAGTGCCGGTTGTGCGCGGGACGCGGATGCTCGGCGTGCAAGGGCACGGGATGGATGGAGATCCTCGGCTCCGGCATGGTGCATCCCGCCGTGCTCGAAGCCGCGGGAATCGACAGCGAGCGCTATACCGGCTGGGCATTCGGCATGGGACCGGCCCGCATCGCGATGCAGCGATACGATCTGCCGGACATTCGTATTCTCTACGACTCGGACGTGCGCTTCCTCGAGCAGGTGGCCGAATGAACGCGTCCGTCGAATGGTTGAACACATTCTTCGACGCGGGCGCAAGATCGGCCACCGAGCTGCGTGACCTGCTCACCTCGCACACCGCGACGGTGGAAGAGGTCGTCCCGTTGCGCGCCGACCTCGTGCCGATCGTCGTCGCACGTGTTGTCGAGGAGCGCCCGCATCCGGACTCCGACCATCTCCACCTCACCAAGGTGGACATGGGCACCGGCGAGCTGCTTGACGTCGTCTGCGGCGCACCGAACGTCGCTGCGGGGAAGCTCTATCCCTTCGCGCCGACCGGCACGGTGATGCCCAGTGGTCTCAGGATCGAGAAGCGGAAGATCCGCGGGCAGACGTCGAACGGCATGCTCTGCTCGGCGCGCGAGCTCGGGCTCGGTCAGGAACACGAGGGAATCCTCGAGCTCACCGTCGAGGCCGCACCGGGTACGCCGCTGCTGCAGGCCATGCCGATCGGCGACGCGCGCCTCGTCGTCGACGTGCTGCCCAACCGGCCGGACCTGCTGTCGCATCTGGGTCTGGCGCGCGAGATCGAGGCGATCACCGGCACGCCATCACATTTCCCGGACATCGGCGCGGCGACGATCGAGATCCCGGCGCCGAAGCGCTTCCGGCGCGCCGGCAACGCCGGCGGCATCGTGCTGCACCTGGAAGACGCGACGCTGGCTTCGCGCTACATGGGAATCGTCGTTCGAGGTGTGACGGTCGGCCCGAGCCCGCAGTGGCTGGTGGAGCGTCTGGCCGCCGTCGGCTCGCGCTCGATCAACAACGTCGTCGACGCGACGAACTACGTGCTGCACGAGCTTGGACAGCCCACGCACGCGTTCGACCTCGGCAAGTTCGACCTCGAAACCAAGCTCCCGCAGAAGACTGTAGTCGTGCGTTCGGCGAAGGCGGGGGAGACGCTCGTCACGCTCGACGGCGTCGAGCGAAAGCTGACTCCGGAGATGACGGTCATCGCGGACGCGATCCGTCCCGTCGGCCTGGCCGGCGTGATGGGCGGACAGGATACCGAGGTCGATCTCGAGACGACGGACATCTTCATCGAGGCCGCGAACTTCGACCCGTCGCGCACGCGACGGACGCGCCGACTGGCCGGCTTGTCGACCGATGCGAGCTACCGGTTCGAGCGCGGGGTCGATCTGGCGATCACACCGGTCGCGCTCGAGCGCGTGGCGCAGCTCGTGATCTCGCTCGCCGGCGGTCGCGTCGATCATCCGCCGGTCGACCTGTACGCTGGTGACCCACCGCCGCGACCGCTCATCCTGCGCTCGGCGCGGCTTCGACGGGTGCTCGGCGTCGATCTCCAGGCGCCGCTCGTGGCGATGCTGCTGCGGGGCGTCGGGTGTGTCGCCGACGCCGAGGACGACGGCGCTGCCGTGCGGTGCGTCCCTCCGAGCTGGCGGCACGATCTCGTCTCCGAGGTCGACCTGATCGAGGAAGTCGCGCGACTCCACGGGTACGAGTCGCTTCCCGACGAGATCCGGCCGTATCGCCCGGGCACGACCACGGACCCGCCCTTCTGGACCGTCGCAGCCCGATTGCGTGACGCGCTCTCCGCGCTCGGGCTGCTCGAGGCGCGGCCGATCCCGTTCGTGGCCGGTGGTGACACCCACGTGCGGCTGCTCAACCCGCTCGCCGAGAACGAGGCCCACCTGCGACGCTCGCTGCTCGAGTCACTGGCACGCCGCGCTGAGTACAACCTGGCGCACATGCAGGGCAATGTCCGGTTGTACGAGATCGGCTCGGCGTTCGCGCCCGGCGACTCGCTGCCGGACGAGACGCTTCGTGTCGCGCTCCTCGTGATGGGCGATCGGGAACCGGTCCATTTTGCCGGCCCGCCGGTCGCACCGTTCGACGCGTGGGACGCCAAGGCACTTGCCGAGCGCACCGCCCGTATCGGGTTTCCAGGGGCCGAAGTTGCGCTGCAGCCATCGGACGGAGATGACGGACGCCTGTGGAAGGTGATCGTCGACGGTGTGTCGCGGGGCGAGGTCTCTCGCGTCGCGCTGGACGCACCGGTCTGGGCGCAGCCGGCGTTCGGCGTCGAGCTGGTGCTCGGCTCGATGTCCAACGGCGATGTCGCTCCGCCGGGCGAGCACGCCCACGGTGTCACGGAAGTGCCGGAGCTGCGGCGGCCGAGACCTTATCGACCGCTGCCGAGCACCCCGGCCGCCGAATTCGATCTGGCGCTCGTCCTTCCGCCGGGCGTGCCGGCGGCGCGCGTCGAGGAGGTGATCCGCTCTGCGGCTGGCGAGCTGCTCGAGCGGCTGTCCGTGTTCGACGAGTACGAAGGTCGCGGCATCGAGGCGGGTCACCGCTCCGTGGGCTGGCGGTTGACCTTGCGGCATCCGGAGCGCACTCTACGCGACAAGGAGATCGAGGGCCGGCGCACCAGGATCCTCTCTGCGTTACTGCAGGAGCTGAATGTCAGACAGCGAACGTCCTGAAGCACTTGCGTTCCGTGAGCTCGAGCAGCTCGTGAGGCACCTTGGCGACGAGCTCGCCGGCTTCCGCCGGCGCGCCCTCGTCGCCGAGGCGAGGGTGCGCGAGCTGGAGCAGGAGGAGTCGCAGCCCGAGATCCGTGAGCACCGTGAGCTCGGCGATCGGCTGACGAAGCTCGAGCACGACAACGCGATTCTGCGTGGCCGACTCGAGTCCGCGACCGCCCGCACCAAGGCGATGCTGGATCGCGTCCGGTTCATCCGGCAGCAGGCACAGGGGGCCGAGCGGTGAGCGGAAAGAAGACGTCGATCAAGGTCGAGATCCTCGGCGAGTCCTACGCGATTCGCAGTGAGGCGGCCCCCGAGCACACGCGCGCCGTCGCGGAGCACCTCGACCGATCGATCCGGCAGATCTTGGCCAGCGGCGCGGTGATCGAGGTCAATCGCGCGGCGATCCTGGCCGCGCTCCAGATCACCTCCGAGCTCTTTCAGGAGCGCGAGGCGAACCAGTCGATCACCGCCGCGATGCAGGAGCTCAGCGGCGACGTGCGACGCATGCTTCCGCCGGCGAAGCGAGGCGACGGTTCGGTGGCGTAGGGCGCGTTCCGGTTTGCGTTCGCGCCGCCGGGAAGATAGCTTTTCGCCGTTGCCAGGCTCACCCGTAGGTTGAAGCGCCCTTTACAGTTAGCTCGCTCCATCTCGCGCCCTACGTCGGCGCGTCCTCGAGTGTAGCATGCGATCGGCGCTCCGCGGGCAGAGTGGTGGTTTCCCTTCTCCCGCGCTTGCGCGGTGGAGCATAGATCCGATATGAACCAGATGGCACTCGTTGCCGCGCTCGGCGCACTCGTCATCGCCCTGCCGGCAATTTTCTTTTTCGGCCGTCGCGCGGGGATGACCACCGGCCGGCTCGCGGAGCTCGAGCGGCAGCGCGCCTCCAAGTCGTCCGCCGACGAGATCGCGAAGCGCACCGTCGAGGACGCCGAGCGGGAAGCCGAGACGCTCAGAAAAGCGGCCGTGCTCTCCGGCAAGGAAGAGCTGATCAAGCTCCGCGAGACGGCGGAGCAGGAGCTCCGTTCCCGCCGAAGCAGCGTCGAGGCCGAGGAGCGACGAGTCGGTGAGCGTGAAAGCGCGCTCGAGCGCCGCGCCGAAGCCGTCGAGCAACGCGATCGCGACGTCGGGCGCCGCGCCAGCGACTTCGGCCGCCGCGAGAAGGTGATGCAGACACGCGAGGAGGAGCTGGACCGTCTGCTCGCCGAGGAGCGGCGTCGCCTGGAGCAGATGGCCGGCATGTCCGCCGAGGACGCGAAGTCGGAGCTGATCCGCCGGCTCGAAGAGGAGGCGCATGCGGACGCCGCGAACATGCTGCGCGAGATTCGCGAGACTGCGCGGCGAAATGCCGAGCGCGAGGCAAAGAAGATCGTCGCGCTCGCCATCCAGCGGATAGCCGCCGACACCACGGCCGAGAGCACGGTGTCCGCCGTCTCGCTGCCCAACGACGAGATGAAAGGACGCATCATCGGCCGCGAAGGTCGAAACATCCGCGCATTCGAGCTCGCCACCGGGGTGGACGTGATCATCGACGACACGCCCGACACCGTGGTGGTCTCGTGCTTCGATCCGATCCGGCGCGAGGTGGCGAGGCTCGCGCTCGAGAAGCTCGTCTCCGACGGCCGCATCCATCCGGGCCGTATCGAGGAGGTCGTCACCAAGTCGCGCAAGGAAGTCGAGACGCAGATCATCGAGACCGGCGAGCAGGCAGCGTACAACACCGGCGTGCACGGACTGCATCCCGAGCTCATCAAGCTGATCGGCCGCATGAAGTGGCGTACCAGCTACGGCCAGAACATCCTTCAGCATTCGCAGGAGGTCGCCCACCTCGCCGGCATCATGGCCGCGGAGCTCGGCCTCGACGTCGCGATGGCGAAGCGGGGCGCGCTGCTGCACGACGTGGGCAAGGTGCTCACGCACGAGCACGAGGGGACACACGTGCAGCTCGGAGTGGAGATGGCAACGAAGTACGGCGAGCACCCGCTCGTGATCAACGCGATCGCCGCGCACCACGACGACGTGCCTCACGAGAGCGAGGTGTCGGTGCTCGTGCAGGCGGCCGACTCGATCTCGGGCTCGCGCCCCGGCGCGCGCCGCGAAGCGTTCGAGACCTACGTGAAGCGACTCGAGGGGCTGGAGCGGATCGCGTCGAGCTACAAGGGGGTCGAGCGCGTATTCGCGATCCAGGCCGGGCGTGAGATTCGAGTCGTCGTCGTGCCCGACGACGTCGACGACGGCCGCATGACCACGCTCTCGGAGGAAATCGCGCGGCGCATCGAGGCCGAGCTTCAGTATCCCGGCCAGATCAAGGTCGTGCTCATTCGCGAGACGCGGGCGGTGGACTTTGCGCGATAGCGCGGTCGCGGGAACCCTGGACGGCTCCGCAGCAACGAGCGGCGGCGCGCACCTGATGGACGGAGCGCTGCTCGCCCAGAAGGTGCGGGCCGAAGTCGCGGCGGACGTCGCCGATCTGCGCCGGCGCGGTGTCGTCCCCGGGCTCACGGTGGTGCTCGTCGGCGACGATCCGGCGAGCGCCGTCTACGTCGGCGGCAAGGAGAAAGCGTCTCGCGAAGCCGGCATGGCGGGCGAGACGATCCGCCTGCCGGCTACGACCTCACAGTCGGAGCTTCTCGCGCTCGTCGAGCAGCTCAACGCCGATCCGGCCGTCCACGGCATCCTCGTGCAGATGCCGTTGCCGAAGCAGATCGACCCCGACACGGTCATCAACCACATCCGGCCGGAGAAGGACGTCGATGGCTTTCATCCGGTGAACGTCGGCAAGCTGCTGATCGGCCACACCGACGGGTTCGCGCCGTGCACGCCCGCCGGGATCCAGCGCCTGCTCGGCGAGTACGACGTGCGCACCGCTGGCGCGGAGTGCGTGGTCATCGGGCGCAGCACGATCGTCGGCAAGCCGATGGCGGCGATGATGCTCCAGAGCGGTCCGCTCGCCGATGCCACGGTGACCATCTGCCACAGCCGCACCCGCGATCTCGCGGCGCACACCCGCCGCGCCGACATCCTCATCGCGGCCGTGGGCCGCGCGCGGCTCGTCACGGCCGACATGGTCAAGCCGGGCGCGGTGGTGATCGACGTCGGGATGAACCGCATCGCCGATCCCACCACGAAGACCGGGACGCGGCTCGTCGGCGACGTCGACTTCGACGGCGTTCGGCACGTCGCGTCGCTCATCACTCCGGTGCCGCGCGGGGTGGGACCGATGACCATCGCCATGCTGCTGCGCAACACCGTGCGCGCGGCGCAGCGGAGCGCCGGCGCGTGACCCGTCGACGCAGAGGCGTCGCGGTGGAGACGGCGTCGCCATCGTTGTTCGAGGCAGACGAAGGGCGCGCCGCCCGCGTCGAGCTGAGCCTGGAGCCGGCCGCCGTCCACGAGATTTACCACGATGTCGGCGAGACCTTTCCCGGCGCGAGTCCCGGCTCGGCCATCTCGGTCTCGACGCTCACGCAGACGGTGAAGGACGTCGTCGAGGGAGCGTTCATACCCCTCTGGGTCCGCGGTGAGATCAGCGACTTCAAGTGGCACCGCAACGGGCACTGGTACTTCTCGCTGCGCGATCTCTCGTCGCAGCTGCGCTGCGTCGTGTGGGCGAGCGATCAGCGCGGGATCCCCGCCGCGCCGGACGACGGCATGCAGGTCGCCGCGCTTGGGCAGCTCGGAGTCTACGCCGCGCGCGGCGAGATGCAGTTCACCGTGCGGCGGATCGAAGCCGACGGCGATGGCCTGTGGCGCAAGGCGCTCGAGCACACGCGCGTTCGCCTGGAATCCGATGGCCTGCTCGCGGCCGAGCGCAAGCGCCCGCTGCCACGCTATCCGCGACGGATTGCGTTCGTCACGAGCGCGAGCGGCGCGGCGCTTCACGACGTGGTCGCGGTGCTGCGCCGTCGCGCGCCCGGAGTGGAGCTTGTCGTCGCGCATGCGTCGGTGCAGGGCGAGACCGCGCCGCTCGAGCTGTGTGCCGCGCTCGACCGCGTATGCCGGTGGGGCGGCGCCGAGCTGGTGATCATCGGCCGCGGCGGCGGCTCGCGCGACGACCTCTGGGCCTTCAACGACGAGCGCGTCGCCCGCGCCGTCGCGGCGTGTCCCGTGCCGACCATCTCGGCGGTCGGTCACGAGATCGACGTCACGCTCTGCGACCTCGTGGCCGATCTCCGCGTGCCGACGCCGTCGGCCGCGGCGGAAGCCGCATCGCCGTCGCTCGAGGAGATCGCGCTCACGCTCGGCGCACATCGCCAGCGGCTCGTCGCCGCGATCGAGGGCTGCCTCTTCGAGCCGCGCGACCGCGCCGCCGCGGCCGCACGGATGCTCAGCGCAGGCGCTGGACGTCAGGTAGCAGCGCGTCAGACCTCGCTCGCCGGGCTCGCCGGCCGCCTGCACGCATTGAGCCCCTTGGCCACGCTCGAGAGAGGATACGCCGCCGCGCGCGACGCCGACGGCGCGACGCTGACGTCCGTCGCGCAGTTCACCGAGGGCGCGGACTTCACCCTTCGGCTGCGCGACGGCGAGGTCGATGCCACCGCACGTCGCATTCGGACGGCGGGGGAGGACGCATGACGCTCGAGCAGACGCTGGCCCGTCTCGAGGAGATCGTCGATCGCCTCGACGAAGAGCGGATGGATCTCGGCGAGGCGCTCGCGCTCTTCGAGGAAGGCGTGATGCATCTGCGAACCGCCGCGGCCGTGCTCACCGAGGCAGACGCGCGGGTCAAGCGACTCACCGAAGCCGCCGATGGCGCGTTCACGCTCGAGGAGCTGGATGGCTGACCAGGCGGTCGACGTCGCGATCGACTTCGGTCCCGGCCGCGTCGCGATCGATCGCGCCCTCGAGTCGTTCTGCGATCGCTACCTCGGTGGGCTCCTCCCCAGTGTGGCCGACGCGATCCGCTACAGTCTGATGGGCGAGGGGAAGCGCCTGCGCGGAATCCTGTTCTTGCGTGCCTACGAGGCCGCCGGGGGTACCGGCGACGGCTCGGCGATGGCCGGCGCGATCGAGGTCGTGCACGCGTACTCGCTCGTGCACGACGATCTGCCATGCATGGACGACGATGACATGCGGCGCGGGCGACCGACCGTTCATCGTGTCTTCGGCGTCGCGGCGGCGACCGCCGCCGGCTTGGCGATGGTGCCTCTGGCCGCACTCTGCGCCGCCGACGCGGCGGCGGCGCTCGGACTCGATCACGACGAGGCGGGCGCGATCGTCCGCGAGCTCATGATCGCGTCCGGAGCGGGGGGAATGATCGGTGGACAGCTGCTCGACCTCCAGGGTGAAGGAACCCCGCTCGCGCTCGAGGAGCTTCAGCGAATCCACAACGCCAAGACCGGCGCGCTCATCGCCGCGGCGGCGACGATCGGTGGCCTCGCGGCGTGGACGTCGCCCGAACGGCACGACGCGCTCGGACGCTACGGCGCCGACATCGGCTTGGCGTTCCAGATCGCCGACGATGTCCTGGACGTCACGGCGACGACCGATCAGCTGGGGAAGACGGCTGGCCGCGACCTGGCGTTGCGAAAGAGCACCTATCCGGCGCTCCTCGGCGTCGATGGCGCCAGGTCGCGCGCCGAGGCGTTGATCCAGGAGGGGTGTGCCGCCCTGGACGAGGTCGGTCTCCTCACCCCGGCGCTCGATCGTATCGCGCGTTTCACCGTCGAGCGCACCTCTTAGATTTCCGATTGCCATGTCACTGCTCGACCGGATCCAATCCCCCGCCGACCTGCGCGGCCTCACGCGCGACGAGCTCCGGACGCTCGCCGACGAGATGCGCGCCCGCCTCGTCGATGTCTGCTCGCACACCGGCGGACACATTGGCGCGGGGCTCGGCGTGGTCGAGCTGACGATCGCGCTACACGTCGCGTTCAGAACGCCGCGCGACCAGCTCGTGTGGGACGTCGGTCATCAGGGCTACCCGCACAAGCTCCTGACGGGGCGCAATGGGCGAATGGAAACTCTGCGCCAGGAGGGGGGCATCTCCGGCTTCCTCAAGCGCACCGAGAGCGAGTACGACACCTTCGGCGCCGGCCACGCCGCGACGGCGATCTCCGCCGCGCTCGGGATGGCGGCTGCGCGTGACATCAACGAGGAGACCGACCTCAAAGTCGTCGCCGTGCTCGGCGACGGCGCGCTGAGCTGCGGTCTGGCGTACGAGGGGTTGAACAACGCCGGCCACTCCGACCGCGACATCGTCGTCGTGCTGAACGACAACGAGATGTCGATCGCGCCGAACGTCGGCGCGATGCACAAGTACCTCACGTCGATCCAGCGCAATCCGCTCTACAATCGCGTGCGCACCAGGATCGGCGAGATCGTGGACAATGCGCCGGGCCCGGTCGGCACCATCGTGCGGAAGTGGGAGGAGAGCATGAAGTCGTTCCTCACCCCCGGCGTGCTGTTCGAGGAGCTCGGCTTCCGCTACTTCGGTCCGATCGACGGGCACGACATCGACGCGCTGCTCGACACGCTCATCACCGTGCGCGAGCTCGGCGGGCCACGGCTCGTGCACGTCATCACGCAGAAGGGGAAGGGCTTTCCGGCCGGCGAGCATGCGGGAGGTGAGAAGTGGCACGCCCTGCCGCCCGGTCACGATCCTGCCACGGGGAAGCAGCGCACGGCCGCCGTCGTCACGAACCCCACGTACACGGCGGTGTTCGGCAGGGGGCTCACCGAGCTCGGTCACGCCAACCCGAAGCTCGTCACGATCACCGCGGCGATGCCGAGCGGCACCGGCGTCGGCCAGTTCGCGAACGCGCACCCGTCTCGCTTCTTCGACGTCGGCATCGCGGAAGGGCACGCCGTCACCTTCGCCGCCGGGCTCGCGACGCGGGGCCTGCGTCCGGTGTGCGCCATCTACTCGACGTTCCTCCAGCGCGCCTACGACAACATCATCCACGACTGCGCCATTCAGTCCCTGCCGGTGATCTTCGCGATGGACCGCGCGGGCCTCGTCGGCGAGGATGGCGAGACGCATATGGGACTGTACGACATCGCCTATCTGCTGGCGGTGCCGAACGTGACGGTCACCGCGCCGAAGGATGGCACCGAGATGCTCGCGTTGCTGAAGACCGGGCTCGCGCACGAAGGCGGGCCGTTCTCGTTGCGGTATCCCCGTGACGTCGTGCCGGCGCCGGTGCCCGCCGCGAGCGAGATCGCGCCGGTGCCGTTCGGTACGTGGGAGGTGCTGCGACAGGGCAGCGAGGTGGCCATCCTCGCCGTCGGCACGATGGTAGGCGCGTCGCTGCAGGCCGCCGAGCGGCTGACGGCGGATGGCCTCGACGTGACCGTCGTCAACTGCCGCTTCCTCAAGCCGCACGACGAGGTGACTCTCGCCGCGATCCTCGCGCACCACCGGCAGATCCTCGTCGTCGAGGAAGGGACGCTGATCAACGGCTTCGGCGCATACATCGGCGCAGTGATCGAGCGGCAGGAGCCAGCCGTGCGCGTGCACACGCACGGAGTTCCCGATCGCATCATCTACGCGGCACCGCGCACGCGACAGCTCGCGATGCTCGGGCTCGACGCGGATGGGATCGCGCGCCGCGTCCGCGCGCTGCACGAGACCGAGGCACTGGCCGGGTGATCCGCGTCGGCGTCGTCGGCCATCAGGGATACGGCGGCCTGTCGGAAGTCCTCGCGACACTGCACCGGCTCGCACCGGCGCTCGATCTTCAGCTCTCCTACGAGGACGCGCTGCTCCCCGTCGCCGGCGATGGGGCCACACCGATCGAGCCCGCGCTCGTGGAGGCGATGCTCACGCTCGGCGGCGATGGAACGCTGCTGCGCGCGGCGCGCGTCGTCGACGAGCGCGCCGTTCCCATCCTCGGCGTCAATCTCGGCCGACTCGGATTCCTCACCTGCTGCCCCGCGTCACAGCTCGAGGAGGCGCTGCATCGCCTGGCCTCGGGCGACTACGTGGTCGAGCCACGCATGACCCTCGACGCGCAGGTCACCGACGCCGCCGGAGCCGAGCGGCAGCGATGGCGCGCCCTCAACGACGTCGTGCTGCACAAGGGCGGCTTCGCCCGCGTCGTGGCCGTTCGCATCGAGGCCGACGGCGAGACGGTCGGGCACTTCTCCGCCGATGGCGTCGTCATCGCTACCCCGACCGGCTCGACGGCGTACAATCTCTCGGCGGGTGGTCCGGTCGTCGTGCCGACGCTTCAGACGATTCTCCTCACGCCGGTGAGCGCGCACACGCTGGCGCTGCGACCGCTCGTGCTTCCCGCCACCTCGGTGGTGACGATTCGTGGCAGTGACGGACCGGACGAGCTCCTCGTCACAGTCGACGGTCAGGTCGGCTGCACGTTCAGCGCGGGTGAGACGCTCGTGATCCAGCGTTCCACCGCTCCCGTGCCGATCGTGCGCTTCCCCGAGACCAGCTTCTTCTCCACGATGCGCGAGAAGCTTCACTGGGGAGGCCTGCTCGATCGCGACGAACGCACCCGATGCTGACCGAGCTGCGCATCCGCAACTTCGCCATCATCGAGTCGTTGACGCTGCCGTTGGCGCGTGGCTTCAACGTGCTGTCCGGAGAGACGGGCGCCGGCAAGTCGATCATCGTCGGCGCGCTCGGTCTCCTGCTCGGTGAGCGTGCGAGCACGGACCTCATCCGCACCGGTGCCGATCGCGCCACGGTGGAGGGCGTGTTCGACGTCGCCGACCGGCCGGAGATCGCCGTGCTGCTCGACGAGCGCGGCATCGACGCGGAGGAACCGTTCGTCGTCCTGAAGCGCGAGATCGTCGGGGCAGGGCGTGCCCGCGCGTGGGTGAACGGCACGACGGTCAGCGCCGCGATCCTCGCCGAGGTCGGCCGGCTGCTCGTGAATCTCCACGGACAGCACGAGGCGCAGACGCTCCTCGATCCGGACGCGCAGCGCCGCATCCTCGACGCCTTCGCCGGCGCGACGGAGAGCGCGAGCGCGGTGCGCGATGCCTACGACACGCTCGCGCGCGTCCGCCGCGAGATCGCCGATCTTCAGCGCCGCCGCGCCGACGCCGAGAAGCGCGCCGACTATCTCCGTCACGTAGTACAAGAGATCGAGACCGCGAAGCTCACCGATGGCGAGGACGTGCGGCTCGAGGACGAGGCCCGCCGGCTCGAGAACGCCGAGGAGCTGCGCGAGCTGTCGACGGGGATCGTCGAGTGCATCGAAGGAGAGGAGGAATCGGCGCTGCAGCGGCTCGCGTCGGTCGAGCGTCTGCTCTCGACGATCCAGCGCGTCGACCCCAGTCTGGCGCGGCTCCAGGAGCTGTACGACACGGCGTACTACAATCTCGAAGCTCTCGCGCGCGAGATGACCGAGTACGAGGCGAGCGTCGAGCTGGACCCCGAGCGTCTCGAAGAGGTGCGGCGCCGACGCGACGTCCTCTATCGCCTCACGAAGAAGTACGGGCCGACGCTCGGCGACGTGATCGAAGCGGGCCGCGCGGCGCGGAGTGAGCTGGATCTCGTCGACTCGGCGGATCTCGATCTCCGTGCGCTCGAGGAGCGCGAGCGCTCCTCATCGCAGACGCTGCAGGAGTGCGCCGCCGCCCTGACGTCACTGCGCGCACAGGCGTCCGACCGCCTCGGCCGCGCAGTCGACGAGGTGCTCCCCGATCTCGGCATGCCCGACGGGCGCTTCCATGCGGCCCTCGTGCCCCTCCGCGACGTCGGCCCCGAGGGCGCCGAGGCAGTCGAGTTCCGCGTCTCGCTCAACGTCGGGCACGAGGAGCGGCCGCTCGCGCGCGTGGCATCGGGCGGCGAGCTGTCACGCGTCATGCTCGCGCTCAAGACGATTCTCGCCCGCCTCGACCGCGTGCCGACGCTCATCTTCGACGAGGTCGATGCCGGCATCGGTGGCCGCGTCGGGCTGCAGGTCGGCGAGACGATGCGTCGCGTCGCCTCGTACCATCAGGTGTTCGCCATCACCCATCTGCCGCAGATCGCTGCTCGCGCGCACCACCACATTCTCGTCAGCAAGGGTGCACGCGGCGGTGTGACGACCGCCGACGTCGCCGTGCTCGACGGGGATCTGCGGACCACCGAGATCGCCCGCATGCTCGGCGGCGATCCGGAGAGCGAGGTGAGTCGCGCCCATGCGCGCGAGCTGCTCGACACCGCCGCGGCGCTCGCCAACGATGCGGCACCCACGCCAGCCGCACGAGGAGCGCGGCGGGCGCGCAAGTCATGACGAGGCGGCTAGCGGAAGATGCGGTAGTAGATCCGCAGCTGGATCTGATCGCGGAATAGCTTCGGCGCTCCGGCGTCTCCCGTGATCGTCTCGAGGTGCCGGTACGACACTTCCACCGGATAGCGCGCGCGCCGCCGCATGAACGCGTCCACCGTCGAATAGCGCACGCCGAGGCCGACGCGCTGTACCGTCATCGGCGTCGGCACGATCGAGTTGGCCAGCACCGAGCACGCGGAGCACGATGAGGCGTCCGCGCCGCTGAACGTCGCCGCATCGGTGTGCTCCTGGCCGTACATCCCTTCGAAGGCTAGCCACTCACCTACGAAGAA